>NZ_JAKUDY010000002.1:0-470709 GCF_022662635.1 Bacillus cereus group sp. BfR-BA-01522
CCGTAGGGACTACGGGGATAGCCTAATCAATAACTAACCGTTAGGTTGGTGTTCTTAGGAATCTCCCACTTCAAACAGCTCGTAAGAGTGTTAAGTGGGGGTAGTTCAAAAGAAATAAAATGAATAGCGAAGGAACTATATGTCGAAAACATGGATAATGATTGGAATTGTCGTATCCATTATCGGTATCCTATTTTTAGTGAATCTCAATGTTTTTATGGAGGAAAATCTTCTTTAGCTACCAGTGCACTTAAAGAAGCAGATCGCTTTGTAATCTATCATTTGAAAGCGCACTATGGTAAAAAAATGAAGGGAAGTTGGAGTGAAGTCAGACCCGATTTGAGTCAACTTAAACAGTCCCCGGAAAATCTTGTTGATATATAAATGATAAGCAACATTTAGAAAGAGATACAGGTGACGGAATGTGGA
This sequence comes from Bacillus cereus group sp. BfR-BA-01522, assembly GCF_022662635.1. Taxonomy (NCBI): domain Bacteria; kingdom Bacillati; phylum Bacillota; class Bacilli; order Caryophanales; family Bacillaceae; genus Bacillus; species Bacillus cereus group sp. BfR-BA-01522. The sequence goes on from NZ_JAKUDY010000002.1 coordinate 430, forward strand.
GTATGAATTGTGAGGCAAATCATACGATGCTTCACTCGGACAAAGGGGTATATAGAGATAGAGGTGGAAGAGATGAAAATAGCAGTTGGATCGAAAAATCAAACAAAAGTAGGAGCAGTAGAGGAAGTATGGAAAGATGCGGACATTATCGCCATTTCTGTTCCGTCGGGAGTAGCATCGCAGCCTTTTTCTGATGAGGAAACGATGCAAGGAGCAATGAATAGAGCGAAGCGAGCAGTAGAGGAAACCAAAGCAGATATTGGCTTTGGATTAGAAGGTGGCGTAATGAAAACGAAGCATGGATTGTTTTTATGTAACTGGGGTGCTTTAGCAACGAGTACGGGGAAAATGTTTGTTGCAGGAGGTGCTCGGGTTAAGCTGCCAGATGATTTCCTTGATCCTCTTGAAGCGGGAAAAGAGTTAAGTGAAGTTATGGAAGAATTTGTTAAGCGAAAAGATATTCGAAGCCATGAAGGAGCAATCGGAATTTTTACAGATCATTATGTGGATCGTACAGCGCTATTTGTTCATGTTGTAAAGCTATTAATTGGACAATATAAGTATAATGAAAAGCAAGCATAAACCTTGCACAGCACACGATGTATGGTAGTATAAAAGAAAGATTATAGTATGAAACGATGCACTTCGTTAGAGGAGGAAATATAGATGAAGACTTTAGAAAGTATGGAGCAATTTCAAGAGTTAAAAAATGAGGAAAACGTTATTTTTATGTTCTCAGCAGATTGGTGTCCAGACTGCCGTTTTATTGATCCATTTATGCCAGAGGTAGAAGAGACATACAGTAACTTTTCATTTTATTATGTAGATCGTGATGAATTTATCGATCTTTGCGTGAAATTAGATGTATTTGGCATTCCAAGCTTTGTAGCGTACAATAAAGGCGAAGAGATTGGTCGCTATGTGAACAAAGAGCGAAAAACACAAGAGCAAATCGAAGCGTTTATTGAAGGGTTAAAATAAAGCAATCTGTTAATAAAATTGTGAAATAACCTCTACCTTCGCGGGGAGGTTATTTTTTTGGAAGGGAGGAAAGCGAAATGAAAATGACAAATAAGAAGATGAAAAAAGAGTTAATGGAAAGGTTAGCTCGCCCAGAGTGGGAATTTCATTATGATAGTGAAAAAGATGTGCTAAGAATTGAGCAAAAAGATACGAAAAAAGGGATTAACGTTTCACTTCCAGGAGTTGTCGCAAAATGGGAAGTGAAAAAAGAAGCTGCAATTGAAGATGTTGTATATTACGTAACAGAAGCGTTGCTTGCTATGCATAAAGAAGAAAATCAATCAGGGAAAATATTTCCGGTTATTCGGTCCACTTCTTTCCCGAAAGAAGCGGAAGAAGGAAATCCATTTATTATGACAGAACATACAGCAGAAACACGCATTTATTACGCATTAGATTCCAATAAAACATACCGTTTAATAGATGAACGTTTGTTACAAAAATTAGGGTTAACAGAACAGCAAGTGCGTGAAATGGCATTATTTAATGTTCGTTCATTAAATTATGAGTTTAAACAAGATCAAGTAGCTGGAAACACATTTTATTTCTTGAACACAAATGATGGTTATGATGCGAGTCGTATTTTAAATGAATCGCTGTTACAATCTATGCGTGAAAAAATTTCAGGCGATATGGTAGTGGCTGTTCCGCATCAAGATGTGTTAATTATTGCTGATATCATGAACGAAATCGGTTATGATATTATTGCACAAATGACAATGAAATTTTTTGCTGAAGGTCATGTTCCAATTACATCGCTTTCATTTATATATGAAGATGGTGAGTTTGAACCAATCTTTATTTTAGCGAAAAATCGGAAGAAGACGAATGGAAAAGAGAAAGGATGAACAAAGTGAACGTTTTTTACAACCATGAAGGAATTGGAGATACATTAATTGTTGCCTTGCAAGATATTGCTTTAGAGAACCGCACATTTGATCGCAAAGGAGATGTGGCGCGTATTTATGATCGTGAAAGCAATGTGACAGCAGGATTTAACATCTTTGGTGTCTCTTCTTATATGGAAATAAAAGAAACAGGGAATATTACTTTAACAAAAGAACTTGTTAAAAAAATTAACGAAATTTTAGCGAAGAACGGTTTTGAAGAAAGAGTAGAAGCAGATTTTTCACCAAAATTTGTTGTTGGTTATGTAGCAGAAAAAGAAAAACATCCAAATGCTGATAAATTAAGTATTTGTAAAGTTGAAGTTGGCACAGAAACATTACAAATTGTATGTGGTGCACCAAACGTTGAGGCAGGACAAAAAGTAGTTGTTGCGAAAATTGGTGCCGTTATGCCAAGTGGCATGCTAATTAAACCAGCTGAATTACGCGGAATTCCATCTGCTGGTATGCTTTGCTCTGCTCGTGAGTTAGAACTACCAGATGCACCACAGGAAAAAGGAATTCTTGTATTAGAAGATAGCTATGAGATTGGACAAGAATTCAAGTTTTAATTGAGTGTAAAAAAGGAGTCTATCGCCTGTATATAGTAGGTGATAGACTCCTTTTCCTATTTATAAGAAGTTATCGGCGATGCAGCCCTACTTATCGGCGAAGTCTCCCCATTTATCGGCGCAAGTTGAAAGATATCGGCGATTCGACACGGAATATCGATTTACCAACAAATTACGACATATACAACTTCTCATGAATATAAATCAATCGTTTTCAGCAGTGGCCTTATTTTGCTGAAATGTCGCTATATTGTCACGCTTTCCTTTATAAAGTATATTGTATTGTGAAACCAAATTAGTTAAAATTTAGAAAAACAAAAGGGGTTAGCGTACATGATGCAACAACAGAAAATAAAAGAACTTCTTGAGAGAATTGAAGTTACAAAAAAACATGATGTTGAAATCGATTCCTACGAAATCTATTTGTTTCATAAAGACGAAATAGAAAAAGGACAAATTGGTTATCGATATGATAAAAATAATCATTCGCTTATAGGTGAGAATGAAGGGGAATGGAAAGAGAGCTGGATTGTTATCGGCTATGAAACAGATATGGGGGATCCTATTTTTGTAGATACTGATAATGCGTTGTATCCAATTTATACAGCAAACAAGGGGAGGGAAATATGGGAACCAGTCTGTATAGCTGATAGTATAAATGAAATTATCAATCAACTTCAAGATAAATAAAGTACAAAAGAATATAGAGCGTAAGCGACAAGCGGCAGTCTATTTATATAAGACTGCTATTTTTTTAAAGTTTACAAAAGGTTTGGAATATGACTTGTCATATAAATGGGCGTAATTTTACCTGCACTTTTTGCTGAATGCTGATACAATAAAGAATGTTACTATTTAGTAGAAAGAGTGGTAAGCATGTTAGATTGGATGAAAAAGCTGTTTAACAAAGAGGAACATCAGGAAGAAAAAACAGCAGTGTTTAAAGAAGTATCGAAAAGAACTGAAAGTCAGCCCCAAATTCCTCGTGTAAACCACTACACTGAAGAAAGAGAAGCACAAATGGCAAGCCGAAATCAAGGTGTGAAATGCCGTTTTCCTTTAATACCAGATGGTGGATTGGATCAAGAGGATGTAGAAGCGCCGTCAAGTTTTGAAGTGCAACCTATTCATAGAACTGTTAAAGCGGAAAGACATCGGCAAAGATATGTAGAGCAAAAAACAACTTCTACATATACAGAATCAAAATTTGTGCATCAATCAGAAGAAGTGCCAGAGCCGTTTGTTCAACCAACATCTGTACCAGCACAAGAAAATAATCGAAGACCATTTCGTCCAACAGAAATCATCTCTCCTATTTATGGATATCATCGTCCTTCAGTAGAAAAAAAGATTGTACAAGAGGAAGAAAAAGAGAGAGAAGACCTTGAAATATCTGTTGAGGGGAAATCAGTTGTTGATGCTTGGTTAGAGAAGAAGGGATATACATTCTCCTATTTTTCCGAAGAACAAGTAGTACGCGATTTTCCTAAAGAAGAGGGAACAGTAGCGGATAATCAAGAGGCAAGTAAACAAGAAGGAAAATCAGTTGTTGATGAGTGGTTAGAGAAAAACAGCTATGAAATAGAACGTCAAGCTTCTTTATTGGAAGAAAATTCAGATGACTTAATAGAACAGCAAACAGATGACTTTGAGTCAGAGCAACAAGTAGTGGCATTATCGGAGGATTATCGAAAAGCTCTGCAATCAGAGGCTATAGATACGAAAAACATAGAAGAACAAGTTGAGAAAAAAGCTGCTGAAGAGGCGGTAATTATAAAGTCGGAAGAAGCACTTGTAGAAACGATTGTGATTGAAACAGAAGATTCTTCAGAAGAAGTTTCATCTTCAGAACCTACACAAATAGTTACAATTGCGGAAGCAGAAATAGAAGCAGAAATAGAAGCAGAAGCAGAAGAAGTGGAAACAGAAATAGAAGCAGAAGCGGAAGAAGAAGTGGAAGCAGAAATAGAAGCAGAAGCGGAAGAAGAAGTGGAAGCAGAAATAGAAGTAGAAGCAAAAGAAGAAGCGGAAGCAGAAATGGAAGCAGAAGTGGAAATAGAAACAAAAGATGTGGAGCAATTACAAGAAGAATCTAAGGAAATAGAAAGTACCACTGAATACGTTGCCCAGCAGGAAGTAATGGAGTTTCAAGAGGATAAGAAACAAATTGCGTTAACTTCAGAAAGCCTTGAACAGACGAAAAAAGATGTTCAAAGCTTTGCGAACACCTTAATTGAAGAAAAAGAAGGCACTCAGTCTGTTGTGCAAACAGAAGAACCAAAACGTGAGAAAAAACGGCATATACCATTTAATGTTGTTATGTTAAAACAAGATAGAAGAAAACTAATGGAAAAGCGTATAGCAAGAATGAATGCAGTACAACAAGCAGAAGAAGTACAGGTCGAAGAGAAGCCAGTCCAACAAGTAGAAGAAAAAGCACAAGGAACTGAGCAATCTGTGCAACAAATGAAGGATTCTACAGCAAATTCTAGTGAAAAAGAGTATGTTATAGCGAAAAGAGAAAATGATGTTCGTAACGTATTGCAAACACCTCCGGAATACATGATGCCGCCATTAACATTGCTCACGATTCCGACGCAAACAACATTAGATAATACGGAATGGTTAGACGAACAAAAACAATTGCTAGATATGACGTTTAATAATTTCCATGTTGGGGCACATGTTATCAATGTTTCACAAGGACCAGCGGTAACCCGTTTTGAAGTACAGCCTGACCCGGGTGTGAAAGTAAATAAAATCACAAATTTAAGTGATGATATTAAGTTAAGTTTGGCTGCAAAAGATATTCGGATCGAAGCGCCAATCCCAGGAAAAAGTGCGATTGGGATTGAAGTTCCAAACAAAGAAAGTAAGCCAGTCTTTTTAAGAGAAATCTTAAGAAGTCCAGTATTTACAAAGAGTGAGTCACCGCTTACGGTTGCACTAGGGCTTGATATTTCGGGGGCACCAATTGTAACAGATATTAGAAAGATGCCTCATGGATTAATTGCCGGTGCAACAGGGTCTGGGAAAAGTGTTTGTATTAATGCGATTTTAACGAGTATTTTATATAAGGCGAAACCTCATGAAGTGAAGCTCATGTTAATTGATCCAAAAATGGTCGAACTTGCACCATATAACTCTGTTCCGCATCTTGTAGCCCCTGTTATTACAGATGTAAAAGCTGCTACAGCGGCATTAAAATGGGCGGTTGATGAGATGGAACGACGCTATGAGCTGTTTGCACATGCGGGAGCTCGCGATTTAACTCGGTATAATACAATCGTAAGTGAAAGAGAAATTCCAGGTGAAACATTGCCATATATTGTTATTGTTATTGATGAGTTAGCAGACTTAATGATGGTGGCTCCTGGTGACGTAGAGGAAGCGATTTGTCGTATCGCTCAAAAAGCACGTGCTTGCGGTATTCATTTATTAGTTGCTACGCAGCGTCCATCTGTAGATGTTATTACGGGATTAATTAAATCTAATATTCCAACGCGCATTGCGTTTACTGTATCATCTCAAGTTGATTCTCGTACGATTATTGATATTGGAGGAGCAGAAAAATTACTAGGACGCGGTGATATGCTATTTTTAGGAAATGGTACATCTAAGCCAGTACGTGTGCAAGGTGTGTACGTATCAGATGATGAAATTGAAAAAACAGTTGAACATGTGAAAAAACAAATGAAACCAAATTACTTATTTAAGCAAGAAGATTTATTAGCGAAAACAGAACAACATGAAGTGGAAGACGAATTATTTTTTGATGCATGTCAATTTGTTGTAGAACAAGGGGGAGCTTCTACATCTTCTGTACAGAGAAAATTCCGTATCGGCTATAATCGTGCAGCACGTCTTATTGAAGAGATGGAGGCGCAAGGGATTATATCTGAAGCAAAAGGAACGAAACCGAGAGATGTCCTAATTTCAGAGGATGAATTTGCTGCTATGCAGGAAATTCATGTATAGGAAGCGGTTTTGCTGTATACTAAGAGAAAATGTTGGATAGTAAAGTAGGGAGTAAAACGACATGAAAGAAATCGAATTAAAATTAAAAGGTGAAATTAATCGATTAACAAATAAAACATTTAAATTTGATGAACGAGTTGGAGAAGGATGGTTCTCTGCTGTTTACTTTTTAAAGACTCGTGATATTATTCAAGAATTTCGTCCGAAAAGTGTTGTAACCATGCAGTTTTTTCAAAAAGAGAATGCAGTGCTTTGCGGAACAGATGAGGTAATTGCATTGTTACAAACATTTGCGACACATCCAGAAGAGTTAGAAATTCATTCTTTAAAGGATGGAGACAAAATTAAGCCGTTTGAAACAGTTTTGACAATCACAGGACCTTATGAGTATTTTGGATTTTTAGAAGGTGTAATCGATGGGATTTTAGCCCGACGTACATCTGTAGCAACAAATGTATATAATGTTGTACAAGCTGCTCGTAGCGGTCAAAAAGAAAAACCTGTTATTTTTATGGGGGATCGTGATGATCATTACACACAGCAAGCTGGTGATGGATACGCAGCATACATCGGTGGTATGAGTGCACAGGCAACGCATGCAATGAATGAATGGTGGGGCAAAAGTGGAATGGGGACAATGCCGCATGCATTAATCCAAATGTTTAATGGAGATGTTGTTGAAGCTGCCAGAGCCTATCATAAAAAGTTTCCAGAAGATGATCTCGTTGTACTAATTGACTATAACAATGATGTAATTACAGATGGTCTTCGTGTTGCACGTGAATTCGGTTCAGAATTAAAAGGTGTACGTATTGATACATCACGTACAATGATTGATCAATATTTTATCCGTAATCCAGAGGTACTTGGAACATTTGACCCACGTGGTGTAAATCCATCGCTTGTTTTTGCACTGCGGAAGGCGCTTGATGAGGAAGGGTTCCAACATGTAGATATTGTTGTAACTGGCGGATTTGATGAGAAACGTATTCGTGAATTTGAAGCGCAAAATGTTCCTGTAGACCTATACGGAGTGGGCAGTAGCTTACTGAAAATAAATATCGGCTTTACTGGCGATAATGTGGAATTAAATGGAAAGCCGGAAGCGAAAGCTGGGCGTAAATACCGTCCGAATCCGCGTCTTGAGCGCGTTCAATTAGAAAAAAAGAAGAGAAATAAAAAAGAAAAACTGATAGGTGATTGACCCTATCAGTTTTTCTGTTATCATAGTATAACGGCTTGTTTTTTGCTATAATAGTTTTGTTATGGACATAAAACGAAGCACGTATGCATTTGATTAATGAGAGCTAAAAAAGGTTCGCTTTATCGGAAATGTATGATGATTACCAAAATAAGAAAAGATTCATATACTGTCTTATAGATAGGCCGTTGTATTAGTTCGAAATGTTGGAGGTTCTTTAAGATGACAGTTTACCATTTTGTAGGAATTAAAGGAACAGGAATGAGTTCATTAGCACAAATTCTTCATGACATGAAGAATACTGTTCAAGGTTCTGATTATGAAAAGCGTTTCTTCACACAAGTAGCATTGGAAAAGCGTGGTATTTCAATCCTTCCTTTTGATAAAAACAATATTAAAGAAGGACAAGTGATTATTGCAGGAAATGCATTTCCTGATACGCATGAAGAAATTATGGCAGCGAAAGAATTAAATATTCCAGTCCATCGTTACCATCACTTTTTAGGAAACCTTATGAGTCAGTATACAAGTGTTGCTGTAACAGGTGCGCATGGAAAAACATCAACAACAGGTTTGTTAGCCCATGTCATGCAAGGTGCTAACCCGACATCTTATCTGATTGGCGATGGAACGGGACATGGGGTAGAAAATAGTAAGTATTTTGCGTTTGAAGCTTGTGAATATCGTCGTCATTTCTTGTCTTACTATCCAGACTATGCAATTATGACAAATATTGACTTTGATCATCCGGATTATTTTGCAGACATTAATGATGTATTTCATGCATTCCAAGAGATGGCACTTCAAGTGAAAAAGGGAATTATTGCATGTGGTGATGATGAAGAACTTCAAAAAATTCAAGCGAAAGTACCTGTTATTTTCTATGGATTTGGTGAAGATAATGATTTCCAAGCTCGTAACATTCAAAAGAGAACAGACGGTACTGTATTTGACGTATTCGTTCGTAATACGTATTATGAAACATTTAAAATTACAGGATACGGAAATCATAGCGTATTAAATGCATTAGCAGTAATAGCGCTTTGCCATTATGAAAATATCGATGTCGAAGTTGTGAAACATCAATTAACAACATTTGAAGGCGTAAAACGTCGCTTTAATGAAAAAACGGTGAGAGACCAAGTCATTATTGATGATTATGCACATCATCCGACAGAAATTAATGCAACGATTGAAGCGGCTCATCAAAAGTATCCAGAGCGTGAAATTATCGCTATCTTCCAGCCGCATACATTTTCACGTACAGAGACGTTTTTAGATGAGTTTGCAGAAAGCCTAAGTAAAGCTGATCAAGTCTATTTATGTGACATTTTTGGATCAGCACGTGAAAACAAAGGTGAATTAACAATTGAAGATTTGCAAAAACGCATTGATGGTGCAGAATTAATTACAGATACAACAACAGATATACTGAAAAAACATAAAAACGGCGTTCTTATTTTTATGGGCGCAGGCGACATTCAAAAATTCGAAGCAGCTTATATAAAAGAAGTGCAAGTTGCTGAGAAGTAAAAAAAAGACGCATAGCGGTGGCTATGCGTCTTTTTTAGTGCGTGATTTGTAGTATATGTGGTGTCGAAAGATGTTGGGAAGCCGATATCTCCTGTCAAAATGCTGATATGTTGAGGGGGATTTTTTAACAATAGATGTTAGAATAATAAGAAAAAAAGGGGTGTAAATATGTTCACACTCCGAGTAGATGACGAAATTGAACTACAATTATTAGAGAAGCATCATAAAGAAGAGTTATATCAATTAATAAATCAAAACCGTAATCATTTAAGAAGATGGCTTCCTTGGGTAGATGGCACGAAATCGGCTGATGCGTATGATGACATTTTTCCGAGGTGGTTAAAGAAATTTGCAGAGGGAGGTGGTTTTGAAAGTGGTATACGTTATAAAGGAAAGCTTGTTGGGATGGTAAGCATTCATCCAGTGAGCTGGGAGAAGAAAGCGGCGAGTCTTGGGTATTACCTTGCAGAAGAGGCAGAGGGGAAAGGGATTATAACGAGAAGTGTAAAAGCGGTACTTCGCTATGGCTTTGAAGATTTAAAACTAAATAAAATGGAAATTCATTGTGGAGTACAAAATAAGAAAAACCGTGCGGTTCCGGAACGACTTGGGTTTCGATTAGATGGTATTTTACGAGAGGAAGAATGGTTGTATGACCATTTTCATGATATAGCAGTCTATAGCTTGTTAGCTTCAGAGTGGAAGAAAATCCGATGAGGAATTTGTATTACTAGAAAGTTTTATAGGTTAAACTGTAAAATATGGTATTATTTAGTTAGGGGCGATGGTATGGAAATTTCTATTCAAAGAAGCAAACTGATTATGATTGTTGTCATTCTAATGTTCATTATTATGGTTGTTTATCCCATTATGCTGTTTGTGATGAATAAAGAGAATTGGGGGACAGCATTAATTGGAATGGGAATTTGTTTTATTGTCAATGTTCCGCTCGTCTGGGAAGTCTTTATAAAAAAACATATTGTGAAAAATGGTGTACTGAAGTATGGGATATTGAATGATGATATTGTGTTATCAGATGTAAGAGTGGTACGCCAAGTTGGGAAATCTCTTGAAATTACAACGAATCAATATAAAGTACATATGATTGCAATGCCAACAGATATGAATCAGTTATTAGCATTGATTGAGAAAGAGAATCCACAGGTGAAAATAGAGATGAATTGAAAAAAACGCTCGGAATGATATCCGAGCGTTTTTTAATGCTATTTTAAGTTCTCTGGGTTTAACGCTTCTAATTCAGGTACAACGAAACGACCATCTTTACGAATTAATACGTCGTCAAAGTAAATTTCACCGCCGCCGTATTCTGGACGCTGAATGCATACTAAATCCCAATGGATGTTAGAGTTGTTCCCGTTCCATGCATCATCATATGCTTGTCCAGGTGTGAAATGGAAGCTACCGTCGATTTTTTCATCAAATAGAATGTCACCCATTGGATGAAGGATGTATGGGTTTACGCCGATTGCAAATTCGCCAACGTAACGTGCACCTTCATCTGTATCGAAAATTTTATTAATGCGATCTGTATCATTTGCAGTTGCTTCAATAATTTTTCCATCCTTAAATTTCAGCTGTACGTTTTCGAATGTATAACCATTATATGGTGATGGTGTGTTATAAGAGATTGTACCATTAACAGAATTGCGAACTGGTGCAGAGTATACTTCGCCATCCGGAATATTTAAATGACCAGAGCATTTAATAGCTGGAATGTCTTTAATAGAGAATGTTAAATCAGTTCCAGGACCAGTTAAGCGAACTTTATCTGTTTTGTTCATCAGTTCAACAAGGCTATCCATCGCTTTGTCCATTTTACCGTAATCTAAGTTACATACTTCGAAGTAGAAGTCTTCAAACGCTTCTGTACTCATTTTTGCAAGTTGCGCCATAGACGCATTTGGGTAGCGCAGAACAACCCAGCGTGTTTTTGGAACGCGGATATCTCTATGAACTTTCTTACCAACTGTTTGACCGTGGATTTTCATTCGTTCACTTGGAACGTCAGCTTGTTCATTAATGTTATCGCCAGAGCGAAGACCGATATAAGCGTCCATATCTTTCATTACGCTTGCTTCATATGCTGCAATTTGTTCGAAATGTTCTTCTGTAGCACCCATTAATAAAGAGCGATCTACCGCGTGATCTTTTAAAGAGACAAATGGAAACCCGCCAGCTGCATATGCTTCTTTTACAAGTGCAGTTACAAGTTCTCTTTGCAAGCCAAAGTTTTCAATTAATACTTTTTCGCCTTTTTGTAAGCGAATCGAGTAGTTAATTAAATTGTATGCTAATTTTTCAATACGTGGATCTTTCATATGTAAAGCCTCCCCTAATGAATTATGTATACATTGTTATTGTACCCTACTTGCTGGAATTTGTTTAATAGTTTATGTTACAGTTGACATATAAATAAGAAAATTCGAACGAAATTGTAAGGGTTAGAATGAAACGGAAAATGATTGTATAATAGGAGAAAGTATGAAAAAGATAAAGGAAGTGATGAGATGCAAGTTCTTTTATACGTAAGTGCAGCTATTATCGCAGTAGCATTTGCTGTATTGGTAATTTATGCATGTAGAACGTTATTATCATTACAGAAAACGCTAGAAAATGTTGCGAGTACACTAGAGGGATTAGAAAAGCAAATGCAAGGAATAAGCGTAGAAACAGAGCAGTTATTACATAAAACAAATGCATTAGCTGATGATATTCAACAAAAGTCACAATCATTAAATAAAGTAGTAGAAGGCGTAGATGGAATTGGAACGACAATTCATTCTTTAAATACGAAACTTCGTAATGTATCAAATTCAGTTACAAATGAAATTGAAAATAATGCAGATAAAGTTGCTCAAGTTGTTCAATGGAGCAGTGCAGCGATTGAAGTGTACAATCATTTCCGTGCTACCCGACATGAGAAAAAAAGAGAAAAAGAAGAGAGAAAGTTAGAGAAGGTAGAAAAGAAAGAAAAGCGTTCGAGACTGCCGATCCGTATGAAAGGTGAGTAAAATGAGCATGAAAAAAATCGAAACAATAGAAGAGTTTGAAGCATTAGTAGAAACAGCGGAACCATACATTTTGTTTAAACATAGTACAACATGCCCAATTAGCCAAGGAGCATATACGGAATTTCAAGCTTATTGTAAGGAGAACGATGAAACTGCCGCATATTACTTATACATACAGGATGCACGAGATGTTTCCAATCGCATTGCTGAACATTTTGGGATTACACATGAATCACCACAAGTGTTATACATAAAAGATGGTATGGCGGTATGGCATACATCGCATTGGAATATTAAAAAAGAAGTACTGAAAGAGAACGTCAAGTAAGAAGTGAGTGAAGAGGCTCGCTTCTTTCTTTTTTGAAAAAAATCATTATAATTTTCTTAGATTGAGTTTTTAGAGATTGTATATACGGAACTAATAAATGAGGGAACGATTCCAAATGCCAATGTATATCATGTGACAACCTGACGTCTATTCGTTATAATAAGTTAGCTTAAACGTGATAATAAGATAATGAAACCAATATATAAATATACAACTGAGAAAGAGGTGGCTTCCTATGGCATCACAAGAATTAGATCGTTTACGTTCTCAAATTGATGAAATAAATATGCAAATGTTAGAGCTTTTAAATGAAAGGGGCCGTCTTGTTCAAGAAGTCGGTAAAGTAAAAGAAGAGCAAGGGATTATGAAATTTGATCCTGTACGTGAAAGAAATATGCTCGATTTAATTGCACAACATAATAATGGCCCGTTTGAAACATCAACACTTCAACATATTTTTAAACAAATTTTTCAGATGAGCTTAGAGTTACAAGAAGATGATCATCGCAAGGCGCTTCTTGTTTCTCGTAAGAAAAAGCCAGAGGATACAATTGTTACGATTAAAGGTGAGAGAATTGGTGATGGGAATCCGCACTTTATTATGGGACCATGTGCTGTAGAGAGTTATGAACAAGTGCGTCAAGTAGCGGAAGCGATAAAGGAACAAGGATTAAAATTAATGCGCGGTGGTGCATTTAAACCTCGTACATCTCCTTACGATTTCCAAGGTCTTGGTTTAGAGGGATTACAAATTTTGCGACAAGTTGCCGATGAATATGATTTAGCTGTCATTAGCGAAATTTTAAATCCAAACGATATGGAAATGGCTCTTGATTATGTAGATGTAATTCAAATTGGGGCTCGCAATATGCAAAACTTTGAACTATTAAAAGCTGCCGGTGCTGTAAAGAAACCAGTATTATTAAAACGAGGTTTATCAGCTACTATTGAAGAATTTATTTATGCCGCAGAATATATTATGGCACAAGGGAATGGAGATATTATTTTATGTGAACGAGGCATTCGAACGTATGAGAAGGCAACTCGTAACACGCTAGATATTTCCGCTGTGCCGATTTTGAAGAAGGAGACACATTTACCTGTTGTAGTAGATGTAACGCATTCTACAGGGCGCCGTGACCTTCTATTACCAACTGCAAAAGCAGCAATGGCAATCGGTGCTGATGCTGTTATGGCTGAAGTGCATCCGGATCCAGCTGTTGCATTATCGGATTCAGCACAGCAAATGGATATTCCGGAGTTTAATGAGTTTATGAAAGAACTAAAAGCGTTTCGTGGTAGATCGTAAGGAATGTTTGTCTATGCGATATTTCTCGCATAGACTTTTTGCAGAAAATGTCCTTTTTCACATGAAAAATACGAAAATACGAGAAAAGAAGCGAATTTTTTCAGAACTTTTGCGGGAACATATTGTATGAGTCTGCAATTTTATCGTATCATTAGTAAAAGGACTCGGGACGATTGGTGGCATCTTCAAATAGAGTTGATGTCTTTTTTTCATTCAAGTGAACCGATACATAAAAATAGATAACATAGATAGAAGGAGTGTGCGAAAAGATGAACGTAACAATCTATGATGTAGCGCGTGAAGCGAATGTTTCAATGGCAACTGTATCACGTGTTGTAAACGGTAATCCAAATGTAAAGCCTACAACAAGAAAGAAAGTATTAGAAGCAATTGACCGCTTAGGATATCGTCCAAATGCGGTAGCGCGTGGTTTAGCAAGTAAAAAAACAACTACAGTAGGGGTTATTATTCCTGATATCTCCAATACATTCTATGCAGAACTTGCACGTGGGATTGAAGATATTGCAACAATGTACAAATATAATATTATTTTAAGTAACTCGGATCAAAATAAAGAAAAAGAGTTCCACTTATTAAATACAATGCTAGGTAAACAAGTAGATGGGATTGTATTCATGGGTGAGGATATTACAGATATTCATGTCGAAGAATTTAAAAAATCTCCAGTACCGATTGTATTAGCGGCATCATTTGATGAGAAGAATGAAACGCCATCAGTAAATATTGATTATACACAAGCAGCTTATGATGCAATAAAGTATTTCTTAGAAAAAGGTCATAAGCGAATTGGTTTCGTATCAGGTCCTTTCGTTGATAAGGCAGGAAGCGCAAAGAAATTACAAGGGTATAAAAAAGCTTTAGAGGAAACTGGTATTTCATATGATGAAAAACTTGTAATTGATGGAGATTACACATATGATTCAGGTTTAGAAGCATTTGAAAAACTTTGGGCACTTGATCAAAAACCAACAGCAATTTTCGTGTCTTCCGATGAAATGGCATTAGGTGTCATCCATGCAGCACAAGACGCTGGCTTACGTGTACCAGAAGATGTAGAAGTGCTTGGATTTGACAATACACGCCTTGCATTAATGGTGCGCCCACAGCTTTCAACAGTCGTACAACCAATGTATGACATCGGTGCAGTAGCGATGCGTTTACTTACAAAATATATGAATAAAGAAAAAGTAGAAGATCATACAGTTATCTTACCTCATCGCATTCAATTTAGAAATTCGACGAAGTAAGGAAAAAAACTCACAGCGCGGCGCTGTGAGTTTTTTTGTTATCTCCGCCGATAAGGTGTCCGCCTTTAAACGAGAAGTTCAACTGAGAATAGTGAAACAGGAAAAAGGGGAACTTAAATTCAGCTTTAAAATACAAGAAATTAGGATGCTCTTTTATATGAATTTGGATTGTCTCATTTGAAGGAGAATATGGAAGAGACATGATAGGGTTCTCTGTATGATCTAGAATCAAAATTCCCTATAAATACACAATGTCATGTATAATAGAAAGAAAAGGCTTGTGAGGAGGGGAAGAGATGATCATTCTTTGGATTATTACGCTTTGTATGACTGCTTTTTTTGCTTATATGACGTTAAAACAAACTGGTTTAAAGCGATTTGTTCCAGGAAGTATTCTTGCCGGAATCGCCCTTATCACATATGTATCTTCTATTTTCATTGAACATGTTTCAGCGGAATGGAGTACAAACTTTGTATTTATCGGCATTACATTATTTGCTGGTAGTATGATGGTATTAATGGTTGCTGGTATTGTTTTTTTTATTCATATGAATTCTGAAACGTTATAAGATATAAAAAAAGCATGTCCCATATGGGCATGCCTTTTATCATTTTATTATGCTCGATCTTTAGAAGCATTTTGTTGTTTCAATAAATCGCGAATTTCGCCAAGAAGAACTTCTTCTTTGGTTGGTTCTGGTACTTCTTCTTTCTTTTCTTCTTCTTTTTTGAATGTTAACTTATTGAATAATTTAATGAATAAGAAGATTGAGAATGCAATGATTAAGAAATCAACAACAGTTTGAATAAATGCACCATATTTTACTACAGCTTTTCCAAATGTAAAGGAAAGTCCTGTGAAGTTTACTCCACCAAGTAGTAATCCAACTAATGGCATGATCACATCACTTACTAATGAAGAAACGATCTTACCAAACGCACCACCAATTACAACCCCGACAGCTAAATCCATGACGTTCCCTTTTAAAGCGAACTTTTTAAACTCATTCCACATACGTTATGCCCGTCCTCTCTAAATTTAATATGAAGATTATAATTCCTCACCATATTTTATAGAAGTTTATATTAGAAATAAAGAGGAAATGAGAATGAAAGTAAATTCAGAAAAGTGTATCCGTTTTATTCTATATTATCCAAATTATGTGATTTAAGTGTTTTAGAGCATAGTAACAGTTTTACTATTTATTACAATTTTAATTCTTTTAGATTGTTAATAACAAGTTTTGTATCAAACAATAAAAGAAAGGTTAATACTCTTGGGATAAAATGATGAATGGAATTTTCAAATCTATGTTATTTCATATTAATAAGAAATACTTGATGAGTAGGAATAAAGCTTTCTGCAAAGACATCCTCAGTCTTATGAAATTGTCAGTAATGATGTGTCATACAAAGGAGTTCTCCATTTCCTCTTGGAAAGATTTCAAAAGTACCATGAAATATATGTACAAGCTATCAATTCTACATAAAATATTATCTTCTTTGAAAAAAGAATAGGAAAAAATCTCCTATTCTTTATGATCTAATACAATGATTTTTTTGTATTATTCCGAATGATTTCGAGAGATTTTGCGACAGTTAGTGCATTTTTTTCTTCAATTTCTGCTTTTCGAGGGATAGGATTGTACATGTTGTTAGGGTCTTCCCATGTGAGAGGAAGTTCAGTTTCAGCTTGTCCTTTCCACGCTTCAATCCATTCTGGAGGGAGATAACCTGAGATGTTTTGGATGTTGTTCATTGTGATCCATATGAGTGCCCATGCTCTTGGGACAACGCGCCACATGTCATAGCCACCGCCACCAACGGCAATCCAGCGCCCATCGCAATATTCATTTGCAATTTCATTAGCGAGTTTTGGAATTTCTCGATAAATTTCTATAGTTGCACAAAGGTGTGTAAGTGGATCATAATAATGCGCATCGGCGCCATTTTGCGTTACAATAATATCTGGTTTAAAATAAGCGGCGACTTCTTTTACAACAGTACGGTAAGACTGTAAAAAAGACTCATCTTCTGTAAAGGCATCGAGTGGAACATTGAAAGAATAGCTATATCCTACACCTTGTCCTCTTTCATTCACTGCACCAGTTCCAGGGAATAAATATCGGCCTGTTTCATGAAGTGAGATGGTACAAACATTTGGATCATCATAAAAAGACCATTGGACACCGTCGCCATGATGGGCATCCGTATCAATATATAACACGCGAAGACCGTATTTTTGTTGTAAATATTTAATCGCAATCGAGCTATCGTTATAAATACAAAAGCCGGATGCTTTTCCGCGGAATCCGTGATGTAGTCCGCCTCCTAAGTTTAATGCACACGTTGCTTTTCCAGACATAACAGCATCTACAGCTGTTAATGTACCGCCAACAAGCAATGCACTTGCTTCATGCATATGAGGAAACATGGGAGTGTCCTCAGTTCCAAGCCCATATGTCATAGCGATTGATTGTTCTAAATGGCCTTCTCCAGCGCGTTTTACCGCATTGATATAGTCCTCTGTATGAATGAGTGCAATTTCCTCATCTGTAGCCATTCGGGGTGGGATGACTTGAGAAGGGGATAAAAACCCACTCTTTACTAATAAATCATATGTAAGTGTTACACGAAGTTGGTTAAAAGGATGCTCAGGGCTAAAAGAATAGCCCTGAAATTTATCTGAATACACGAATACACTTTTCATGCTTGCATCCCCATACTGTTTGGCCATAAGACGTGATACCCCTTTTTTTCAAGTGCTTCAATCACTCTTAGAGGATTCATCGTTTGAATGCGGAAAACGAGCACCTTCTCATTCTCATCTTTTGCTGGGTAGACGAGAACACTTACAATGTTTATTTGTAGATCACTAAAAATAGTAACTACTTTTCCGAGAATACCAGGTTCATTTTTTACTTGAATTTCAATTTGAGAACTTGGTTGATGCGCTCCTGTTAATTTTACTAATGTATGCAGTACTGTAGATTCAGAAATAATGCCCACTAATTTTCCAGCCTTTGTGACAGGAAGGCAACCGATTTTATTTTCGAAAAATAATGTTGCAATTTCTTCAACGAAATCAAGAGGATGGCAAGTCCTAACAGGGTGTTTCATAATGAGGTGAAGCGGTTGTTTTAACATATCGAGTGAAACTTGCTCATCAAGGATAGACGGACTTGCATCTCTTACATCTCGATCAGAAATAATGCCTACTATTTGGGTATTTTGATCGATAATTGGAATGTGCCGAATCCCTTTTGTACGTATTGTTCGGATCGCGGTTTCGATTGTATCATCTGGATGCAGTGCGATAACATCTTGATTCATAATTTCTTCTACAATCATTCCATTCGCCCCCTTTTTAGTACATAAATCGATTCTGGAAACGTAGACGGTCAAATGCTTGAATAGAATTGGTGTCGACGCGTTTGCCAATGCGAACCATTAAACAGTTAGCAGGATGAGAACAAATTTCTGGATCATCTGTAGCCATCCATTGTAAACCACCAGCATTCATCATTTTTTCCATTACTTTTCGATACTCCCAAACATTTAAACCAGTTTGCTTTAAATCCCAATGCCAGTAATACTCAGTCGTTAATATAATATAATCTTCCATGTTATCATCCATCATAGAAACTTCCAGTAAGTTTTTTCCGACAGAGCAGCCACGAAATGCTGGAGCAACTTCAATCGCTCCAAGTTCAATTACATTTTCGATATTCCCTTCTGACCATCTTTCAAGTGGATCAGGATATAAGTATGTAACGTATCCGATAATTGTATGGTCATGCCGAGCGATAATAATGCGAGCTTCTGGTAATTTAGAAATTGCAACGATGGCTTTATATTGTTGCTCGGCAGGGCGAAACGCAACTAAATCGGGATGGAACTCATATGTTTCAAGATTATGGGTAGAAACAGGACCTTCAATTATTAAAGTTCCTTTAGATGTTTTTAAGTTTCTAGCATTATATATTTTTTTATGAATCAACTTTTTACTCACCGCCTTGAGGGTTTGTGAATCTACTATACATCGTACTTTATACGATATGCGATGTGAATCGAATTTTGTCATTAAAAATTTGTCAAAAAAATAACAAATATACTGAAAATTTTAAATAATGTTATTATAATAGATAATAGAATATATAGGGAGGGGATGTAAAGTATGAAAATGGAAACGCTTCCTGTTATTAAAGGAGAACATAATTTACTAAATTATAAAGAAGCATACGCCCATTTTAACTGGGAAGAGGTTCATCAACATTTTTCTTGGCATGAAACGGGCCGAGTAAATATGGCGTATGAGGCAATTGACAAGCATGTAAAATCTGAACGAAAAAATAAAGTTGCCCTGTATTATCAAGATGGCTCTCGAAAAGAGAAATATACATTTAAAGAAATGAAAGATTTTTCTAATAAAGCGGGAAATGTCTTAAAAAATTACGGTGATGTGGAAAAAGGAGATCGCGTTTTTATTTTTATGCCGCGTTCCCCAGAACTATATTTTGCCCTTCTTGGTGCAGTAAAGTTAGGGGCCATTGTTGGTCCGTTATTTGAAGCATTTATGGAAGGTGCAGTACGCGATCGTTTAGAAGATAGCGAAGCGAAGGTGTTAATTACAACTCCTGAATTGTTAGAACGCGTACCATTAAATGATTTACCGGCTTTAAAAACAGTCTTTCTTGTTGGAGAAAATGTAGAAGAAGGTGGAAAAATCGTAGCGTTTAATCCGCTGTTTGAACAGGCTTCAAAAGAATTACATATCGAATGGTTAGACCGTGAAGATGGCCTGATTCTTCATTATACATCTGGCTCGACTGGTAAACCAAAAGGCGTTCTTCATGCACAAAATGCAATGATTCAGCACTATCAAACAGCTAAATGGGTGCTAGATTTAAAAGAAGATGACGTATATTGGTGTACAGCTGATCCAGGTTGGGTAACAGGAACTGCTTACGGTATTTTTGCGCCATGGTTAGTAGGAGCGTCGAATCTTATCTTAGGCGGGCGCTTTAGTCCTGAAGCTTGGTATGAGGCACTAGAAGATTACGGCGTGACAGTTTGGTACAGCGCGCCAACAGCATTCCGAATGTTAATGGGGGCTGGACAAGAAGCGATTAAAAAATATAATTTATCCGAACTTCGTCACGTATTAAGTGTTGGTGAACCGTTGAATCCAGAAGTGATTCGCTGGGGGATGAACGCTTTTGGCCTTCGTATTCATGATACGTGGTGGATGACAGAAACCGGTGGACAAGTGATTTGTAACTATCCTTGTATGGAAATTCGCCCAGGGTCAATGGGGAAACCAATTCCAGGCGTAAAAGCAGCGATTGTTGATAATGAAGGAAATGAAGTACCGCCATACACAATGGGTAATTTGGCAATTGCGAAGGGATGGCCAGCGATGATGCGTGGGATTTGGAACAATCCGCAAAAGTATGAGTCATACTTCATGCCAGGCGATTGGTATGTATCAGGCGACTCTGCGTATATGGATGAAGATGGTTACTTTTGGTTCCAAGGACGTATTGACGATGTTATTATGACATCGGGTGAACGTGTTGGTCCGTTTGAAGTAGAAAGTAAATTAATTGAGCATACTGCGGTAGCGGAAGCAGGTGTAATTGGTATTCCTGATCCAGTACGAGGGGAAATTATTAAAGCGTTTATTGCACTTCGCGCAGGGTATGAACCATCTGATGAATTAAAAGAAGATATTCGTCAATTTGTGAAAAAAGGTCTAGCAGCTCATGCAGCGCCAAGACAAATTGAATTTAGAGATAAATTACCGAAGACAAGAAGTGGTAAAATTATGCGACGCGTATTAAAGGCATGGGAGTTAAACTTACCAACAGGTGATTTATCAACGATGGAAGATTAAAAAAGAAAGGTATGAACGTCACTTCGTTCATACTTTTCTTTTTATGTTATATATACGTATTGAAAAGGCTATGCAAAGAAGAGCATCAAAGGAAAGGAATAACACTGTGGTCTAAAGAATTTTCGCCGCGGGAGAGCGATTGCTTTTTTAGAGATGATGACTTTGAAACGCAGAGTGATTAAAGAGCAGTGAGATGCACCAGAGTTTCAATCGATACAGCAAATTTCAGTTGTTTAATTAATACATATTAATTAATAAATTCAATTGATTATTTGAAATATATGAAAGTGAAACAACAGAAATATATAATGAGAAAGGGTTGGAATGAAACAAATAAATAATTATATCGATTTGTCGATTGTATTTCATTTTTCATTATTAGCGGGTATCCCTATTCTTTCTCTAATTACGATATGGGTGACAACTTTGTAAAAAATAAGTGTTGGAATAAATTTCCGGTTTCATTTGACATGTTTATATAAATGATGGTATAAAGAAAAGTATATAAATAATTGAGCGTGGAAAGGGAGAAGTAGTGATCATTTCCCTGTTTTAGAGAGCTGATGGTCGGTGGAAATCAGCACATAGATGATCGCGAATTACGCCCCTCGAGCATCTTTTTTCGATTGAATTAGATTAGATTCAAAAGGGAAAAGACGGTGATGAGCCGTTATGTGAATGAGGTGGTAGGCTATTTGGCCTGCAACTAGGGTGGTATCGCGATGATCAAAATCGTCCCTTATTTGAGGGGCGATTTTTTTATGTTTTCACATTTCACGCCACATTACATTAAAGGAGAGTATGTAGAATATGAATATTTTACAAGATCTTGAGTTTCGCGGTTTGATTAATCAGCAAACAGATGCTGAAGGTTTAGAACAATTATTAGAAAAAGAAAGCGTTAAATTATACTGTGGTTTTGACCCAACAGCAGATAGCTTACACATCGGACATATGTTACCGATTTTAATGTTGCGTCGCTTTCAATTAGCTGGTCATCAACCAATCGCACTTGTAGGTGGTGGTACTGGTATGATCGGGGACCCAAGTGGTAAAAAAGCAGAGCGTACATTAAATACGAAGGATACAGTTGCTTACTACACTGAAAGTATTAAAAAACAGCTTTCAAACTTCTTAGAATTTGAAAATGTAGAAAATCCAGCAGTAATGGCAAATAACTACGACTGGCTTGGCAACTTAGATGTTATTACATTCTTACGTGACATCGGTAAAAACTTCGGTTTAAACTACATGTTAGCAAAAGATACAGTTGCATCTCGTTTAGAAACTGGTATTTCATTTACGGAATTTAGTTACATGATTTTACAATCATATGACTTCTTAAACTTATATAAAAACCATGGTTGCCGTCTGCAAATTGGTGGTAGTGACCAATGGGGTAACATTACAGCGGGACTTGAATTAATCCGTAAATCGGAAGAAGATGCGAAAGCATTCGGGTTAACAATTCCACTTGTTACAAAATCTGACGGTACGAAGTTTGGAAAAACAGAAGGCGGTGCAGTTTGGTTAGACCCAGAGAAAACAACTCCTTACGAGTTCTATCAATTCTGGATTAACACAGATGACCGCGATGTTGTGAAATATTTAAAATACTTCACATTCCTATCTCATGAAGAAATTCTTGATTTAGAAAAACAAGTAGCTGAAGCACCTGAAAAACGTGTAGCACAAAAAGCATTAGCTTCTGAAATGACAAAGCTTGTTCACGGCGAAGAAGCATTAGAACAAGCAATTAAAATTTCTGCAGCTTTATTTAGTGGTTCTGTAGCAGAATTAACAGCAGATGAAATTGAACAAGGCTTCAAAGATGTACCATCTGTAGACCGCAGCGCAGAAGATACAGGGTTAATTGACTTACTTGTAGAAAGCAAAATTTCTCCATCAAAACGTCAAGCACGTGAAGATGTTACAAACGGTGCGATTTATATAAACGGTGAGCGCACACAAGAATTAGATTACGTTGTCACAGAAAAAGATCGCATCGAAGGGAAATTCACAATCATTCGCCGCGGTAAAAAGAAATATTTCTTAATTCGTTATTAAGAAATAGAACATATAAGACAGAAAGGCTTTGAGGATTTATTCCTCAAAGCCTTTTTGTCTTAAACTTTTTCGTATGTTCATACAGAAGTCACACGCTAGGAGTAATATATATGTATGCCATATAACAGAAAGGGGTGTATAAAAAATGTCACTAGAAGCGCTTATTATATTTTCTCTGCTACATGCTGGTCAGCTTGCGGAGAATACACAAAGCGATGTACACAAAAATTCGAAAGATGCTTATGTATATGTGGAAAAACAAGAGGATGAAAAATGATTTTTATTTTATATATAGTGAATCAGTAATAGCAAAGTGTATGAATGATAAATAGAGCTTTAATTCATCATACAGAACTAAATGATGTTTTTGATGGGAATAGCATTTTAGAAGAACTTTCAAGTGAGTATCAATTAAGTCTACGTGAAGATATGTTTGAAGCATTGACTGGCTTAGAAGAAGGTACGCTGGCTAACATTAGATCGAATAAAACAGTATAAAATGGATTAGGTAATGAAGAAAGCCGCTCATTTTTAGGGGGGCGGCTTGTACTTTAATATTTTATTTTTCTTCTTCTTCTTCTTCTTTGTAATTCAACGCAATCTCTACTAGTTCTTCTGGTGTTAAGTCTCTAAAATCCCAAAAGATTATATCGCTTGGAGCGGGATGAGGCACACCACTATTATTAAATTGGTTTACATATTCATTAAGTTCTTCTTTTTTCTTTTATTCGTCGTCTTCAAAATCGCGTAAGCTATCCAGCAATTCTGTAAAAGATGAACAAACAGGGTAAATTGCTTCTTCCATCTCTTCTTCCTCATGGTCCCAAAATACAACGGTTGGGGCTTCGGGATTATTTCGGTAATCAAAGCATAGAAGGTTACCAAACGGGTCTCTAGCAAAAGGGTATACTTTATCAACTAATCTATCTTTTATACCTTCATAGTTTTGGACAATTGAATATTTATCTTCTATATGAAGAGTTAAGAGGTCACTGAATACATTTTCATTTTGTCCTAGTACATCAAATACTTTTGGGTTAGGGTATCCCCCGTCATATTTCTTCACGCACGCAACAAAATCGTTGGGTAATTTAATATTAAAATATTGTTCTACCTTTTGGATTTCTTCGTCTGTAACTGGTGTTTTACTCATAAAGGACCATGTAATATTGTTCATTTTTGCCACTCCTTATTTATCGCTATCTTTTCCCCAAATTCGATACCCACCTGTATGGCCGGTATCGTGATGTATCTGATAATTTACAAGTTGCATTCTACCAGTATCTTGATGGTGATGCCAAGTGTAATGCTTTGGTGTTTCACCTTGTTTAAACATTTGAATTTCTTCTTTCGTAAATTTTGAAGCTAAATCAGGGTCTTTTATTATTTGTTCGTATAATGCTTTACTACATTTTCTAAAATGTGTTGTTCTAGATTTTTTGAAGTCTGCCTCTTTTAGGATTACCTCACCCTTAGATTTAAAAATAGGGAACCCATCTGCATCATATGGAATACCTGTAACAGGATGTTTATCTCCTGCTAACTCACCTTTTCTTAATCTTATTGTCTTAGGGCCATTTGGACCTTCATAAGTATATGGAGCTGCTTTCTGCAAATACTGTTGGATACTTCCAACTCCTGCATATGAGAGGTGATTACCAGCCTTGAACTCATAGTTATTTAGTATATGTAGCGCATTTCTGTATGCTGAGGAATTAGTTATAAGAGATTCCCCTTTAGTAAGGCTTGTCATAGCAGCTACCTCACCTACTTTTGAAATTTTATCTACACCTTTTGTTCCGGCAACAGCAAACATACCATGCCCCATTGCATTTCCATACCATTCAGCTCGACTATTCCAGTCTCCATTAGTAACATCACGATTCCAAGAATCGGAAATTGTTTGTTTTATCGCATTGAATGTTCCGGTTGGATCAGAAAAAGCTTCAATCGTGTCATTAAATGTATTTATTGGATGGAGAGCTGCATTTGCAATTCCTAATAATTCACCACCTAAAGCGTTGTCCATTCCTTTTTTTATATGATAGGGCACACCTAATCCAGCTTTTTCAAACGCAGCTGCAATTTTATCATCAGTGACAGCTTTTATTTTACTATATTTCCTATAAAAATCTTCAACACCATGTTTAAACTTATCCAGTAAAGATTCATCTTTTTTCTCACTGTTTAATGGACCACACATTGCCCCTTCTTCAATTGAACTACTCTTTAGATGGTTTTCAGCCTGACGTGCCCTTTCTTCTCCAATCGCTTGAATTGAAGCTGCCCATTCCATATTCAATCCTTGCGTACTAAATGTACCACTTGCAGGACTAAACCCTTTTCCACTTTGGACTTCGGCTAAACCTGTCGCAATGCTAGTGGCTAATTGAATTGCTGTATTATAGTTATCGCTAGATGTTTGATTAAATTCATATAGGTGTTCTAACTTTTCTTGCAGTTTACGCCTCATGACAGCAAAAAGGTTTACCATAGCATCCATACCTGGTATTGGCATAGTTTGGTTGATCGCTTCCGTACTTGCTATCATTCGATCAATTTCTCGAATTTGTTCTAATATTTCTTGTTCGATTACATCTGTGGAAGCGACTTGTGATTGAAATTGACTCGGAAAGGCATCATTCTGACGGATTAATTCCTCACATAAGTAAATAATTCCCTGTGCTAAAGGACGAAAGGTTTGTACAAAAAATGCTTTTGCACTACTATATGTTTGTCCTTGCAGAACAGTATCAATTGCAAAAGCGTCAATCGACTGAATGGCTTGTTCCATACCTTGAATGGTAGCGGTACAGAAAGCATTCATACCTTCTGTTTGAGTCTGTACTTCTCCCAAATACATATTTAAACTCATAAATTTTCCCCCTTAACAAGTAAATGATACCAATTTAAGGATGAAACTGTAAATATTACATTGTAATGCATTGATTAGAGGGACACATTAAAACGAACTTATCTATATTTATAATGAAAGGGTGAGTAGTAATTATGAGGCAATCTAAATTAAATAATATAACAAGGAAAAAAGCTATGTGGACTATTGAAATAACAGAAGAAAAGGTACGTAAATTTAAGGCCTATATTAAAAAGTATTTTGTCTAAAAAGCATGGAAAACAATTTTAATTATGTGCCTAACTATAGGGGATATAACGATTCAGTAATTTTATTTAAGGTATTTTACAAACCTTAAGAACAGCAAAAAACCCTAGAAAAGACGTTATAATAACGCTTCTAGGGTTTTTAATACTAGCATCTACTAAGCGATTGAATTAACGAGAGTAGAACTCTACGATTAACGCTTCGTTGATTTCAGCTGGTAACTCAGCACGCTCAGCGTGACGAGTGAAAGTAGCTTCTAATTTGTCAGCATCGAAAGTTAAGTATTCTGGTACGAAGTTGTTAACTTCCATAGCTTCTTTAATTACAGCTAGGTTGCGAGATTTTTCGCGAACGCTGATTGTTTGACCTGGTTTCACGCGGTAAGATGGGATATCTACGCGAGCGCCATCTACCATGATGTGACCGTGGTTTACTAATTGGCGAGCTGCGCGACGAGTGCGAGCTAAGCCCATGCGGTAAACTAGGTTGTCAAGACGAGCTTCAAGAAGGATCATGAAGTTTTCGCCGTGTTTACCTGGCATTTTACCTGCTTGGTCAAATGTGCGACGGAATTGACGTTCAGTCATGCCGTACATGTGACGAAGTTTTTGTTTTTCTTGTAATTGTAAACCGTATTCAGAAAGTTTCTTACGTTGGTTAGGACCGTGAGGACCTGGTGCGTAAGGGCGTTTTTCTAATTCTTTACCTGTGCCGCTTAGAGAGATACCAAGACGACGAGACAGTTTCCAAGCTGGACCTGTATAACGAGCCATAGTTGACTCCTCCTTTAATGTTTTTATTTACGTAAAATAAAAACAGACGTAATTGACATTTACGGGTATTTTGTTTTCATGTACCTTCGCTCCAGCAGCAGGGAGTTACGAGATACACCTCTTGAGAGGAACAAAATACAAACGATAAATTCAAATTACAAGGCTGCCTTTTTATTTTACACAAACGCTATTATATCTGTTTCCCGAAATTTCGTCAAGCTAGTTCGTTTTTTATTTATGCATATAAAATTTGGAAATGACAAGGAGGGATTCAGAACATTCAGAAAGAATTTTAGAAACGTATAGAAAACGTTTACATAATATAGAAACATAAGGGGGATGTTTTATGAAAAAGAGCAATATGGAGACAGATTTCATTCATTATGGATATGAACCAGGTGTACATAAAGGAAGCTTAACGCCACCTTTATTTCAAACTTCAACTTATACATTTGAAACAGCGAAACAAGGGGAAGATAGTTTTACTGGGCAAGATTCATCCTATATTTACTCACGGCTTGGTAATCCGACTGTAGAGTTATTTGAAGAACGCATGGCAGCTTTAGAAGGGGGAGAAGTTGCATTAGCGTTTGGATCGGGTATGGCTTCTATTTCGGCGACATTGCTTGCTTGTTTACGTGCAGGGGATCATATGATTTGTTCCAATGGCTTATACGGTTGTACGTACGGTTTTTTGGAAGTGTTAGAGGAAAAATTTATGATTTCACATTCATTTTGTGATATGGAAACGGATGAGCAGATTGAGAAAGAAATTCTTCCGAATACGAAGTTGATTTTCGTTGAAACACCTATTAATCCAACAATGAAACTGATTGATTTAGAAAAAGTGATTAAAGTAGCAAAGAAAAATCATTTACTTGTTATTGTTGATAATACATTTTGTTCTCCATACTTACAAAATCCACTTGTTCTTGGGTGTGATGCGGTTCTTCATAGCGCAACGAAATATATTGGGGGACATGGTGATGTAGTTGCGGGAGTTACTGTTTGTAAAACGAGGGAGTTAGCCGAAAAAATCCGTCCGATTCGAAAAGATATTGGGGGAATTATGGCGCCTTTTGATGCATGGTTATTATTAAGAGGGCTAAAAACGTTAGCTGTTCGAATGGATCGACATTGTGATAATGCGGAGAAGGTAGTAGCTTTTTTGAAAAATCATGAAAAGGTTGAAAAGGTTTGGTATCCAGAAGGAGAACGAGCATCTCGGCAAATGAAGCGTGGTGGGGGTGTTATTTCGTTCTCTATTAAAGGAGGAAAAGAAGAAGCACAAGCTTTTATGGACAAATTAAATTTGATTGCGATTGCGGTCAGTCTTGGTGATACAGAAACATTAGTACAGCATCCCGCGACAATGACACATGCGGTCATTCCAGCAGAAGTTCGTCAGAAAATGGAGATTTTTGATAATTTAATTCGTTTATCTGTCGGTTTAGAATCATGGGAAGATATTATTTCTGATTTACAGCAGGCGTTAAATAGCAGCAACGTTATATCCTCTAGCATACATTATAAATAAAAAGAATGAGCTATCGATTTAGTAATCATTACTTGATCGATAGCTCATTCTTTTCTTACTTACATATGTTTTAGGAGCGTTTCCACAAATTTTTCTAAATATTGTTGATCTACTTTGTCAAAACGATTTTTTTCAGGGCTATCAATATCTAATACACCGATTACGTTGCCTTCTTTTATCATCGGTACAACAATTTCAGAATTAGATGCGCTATCACAAGCGATATGTCCAGGGAATTGATGAACATCTGCGACAAGTTGTGTTGTTTTTGTTTCAGCTGCCACACCACAAACACCGCGGCCAAAAGGAATACGCACGCACGCAGGCATGCCTTGGAACGGTCCGAGTACAAGCTCGTTTCCTTCTGTTACATAAAAACCAACCCAGTTAATGCGTTCTAAAAATTGATTGAGTAGTGCGGAAGCATTTGCTAAATTTGCGACTGTATTGGATTCGCCTGTTAACAAAGCATCAAGTTGCTTAATTACAGTTTCATATTGCTTTTCACGTGAACCTACATAGCTTTCTTTTGTAAACATGGAAACGTCATCCTTTCTGGCGATAAATGTAAAATCATAGCAAAATACGCTGTATTCTTTATGACTTTGTCGATAGAAAATTAAAGGAATTTGTCTTAAAAGTCAAGAAATTTAAACTATAGCTGTTCAAAGTGAGAGGACGTGAGCACATGAAACATACGAAACAAAAGGTGATGGATGCAGCGATTTCATTGTTTTATACGAAAGGGTATAATGGAACATCAGTGCGTGATATTGCAAAACGAGCGGATGTGAATGTGGCTAATATTTCATATTATTTTGCTAGTAAGCAAGGTTTATTAGAACAGCTTATGACTGATTTTTTAGAAGGGTATATTCGTGTGATTGAAGTGGCTTTTGAACAAAGGGAGTATGTACCAGCTAAAGAAGTACTGAATCGAATGATTAAAGGGATTTTACGATATCAATTTGAGAATCGTGAACTGACGCGTTTCTTTTATCGAGAGCTATCAATAGATACGACGTTAATTCGTGAAGTTATGACTGTTTATTTTTCAAAAGAAAGATACTATATAGAGCAAATTATTAGGCAAGGACAAGTGCAACAAGAGTTTCAAAAAGTGTCATTTACAATGTTTATGACGCAGCTAAAAGGGATGATAAATATGCCATATTTATATCCGCAATATGTATCGGAAGTCTTGCATTCTTATCCTTCCGAAGCATTCTTTTTAGAAATGTATACGAAGGAAATTGAGCGATGGCTGGAACAAGCGTTATATATAACAAATATATATTATCCGTTACCAAAGGCGGTTCATATGTAAAATGCCCCCACCTAATTAAGCTGAGGTGGGGGTATTTCTTATCTCGCTCTTTGTCGGTATTTTTTTCGTTGCCATAAGTTATTGCAAAGCAAAGCGATAATTGTTAGAGCTGCGCCAATCACTTCGATTTTTGTAATGATATATCCACGAAACATAGATCCGATAAGCGAGAATACAGGAACTAAATTCATAAATAAAATTCCGTTAATGGATGAAATGAAACGATTTCCCATATTCCAGCAAAAGACGGCGATCACTCCTGCAAGAATTGACATATAAAATAATTCGAAGCGAATAGTAAGGATTGTCGAAATAGACGGTACAGAAATAAATTTTATATAAGCTAATATACTCACAATGATAAGAAGTGCAATAGAGCCAAAGAAACAAGTGAGTGTTGTGTACCGAAGTGGTGACCAAGATGGAAAATGGGAAGCGCCATTTGTGTAAATGACCCAGCACATAACGCCGCACAGCATGAATAGATTTGTAGATATATGGCTTGCTGCTCCAAATAATAAATAAATATTACCTTTTGAAATAACGAGCATGACACCAATCAGAGCACAAAACATAAAAAGGAATGTATAGTTTTGTGGTCGTTTATTTTTTGTCACCCACTGTAGTAATAAAGCAAGAAGCGGCATAAGAGATTGAATCATAGCGGCATGAATGGCTCCTGAAGGTCCGGCTAATTGTTGACCATAAAAAACGAGAAATCCATATCCAGCAAAGCCAACTGTTCCGAAAAACAATAACGAAAGAATTTTCTTTTCTAAGCGAAAAGAGGATATGCCTTCAAATGCTAAGAGAAGTATGATAAAAATAATAGCTGCGGATCCGTAGCGAATTGTTGTAAAGAAAAATGGATCTATAAATTGTAGGGCACTGGCCATAACAGGAAACATAAATCCCCAAGATGTTACGGCGAGTAAACATAAAAATGAACCGAGTAGTAGTTGCTTTTTACTCAAGAGTATCGTTCTCCTTTTTAATTCGATATAGTAAGTTCATCAAATGAAGCATGAAGAGAGTATAGCGCTTGTTTAATAGATAGAGGAAATACCGTTTTTTTATAACGGCTATAATTTTTAGTTAGAGGTGTATGGTTATGGATTTTGAAGCGATACGATCGCTAATTGAGGTCAAACAGCAAAAGAGTTTATCGAAAGCGAGTAAACTGCTGCATATTTCGCAACCGGCGCTGAGTAAGCAAATTCAGAGGTTAGAAGCAGACCTTGAGGTGACAATATTAAAGCGATCTGCTCAAGGAGTTGAATTAACAGAAGCTGGGGAATTATTTTTAAGCCGGATGGAACCCATTTTAAAACAAATCAATGAAGTGAAGATGGAACTAAGGGGATATCAAGTAAAGAAAAAAATTTCTCTTGGTATATTGCCGAGTTTAGCAGCTCATTATATATCGAGATATAAAGGAATATTGGAAAAAACATACGAAGTAGAATGGTATATTGAGCATACAAAAATATTAATGGAATTATTTAAAGCGCGGAAGATAGATGCGATGTTAATTGATTCTTCCGTAGATGATGCAAAGTATATAAGAAAAGTACGCCAAGAACATATCGTTTGTGTTGTTTCAAGTGAGCATATATATAAAGGTAAAAAAATTATAAAAGTGAGCGACTTGCAGCATGAAAAACTCATTATTTATCCAGAGATTTGTGATGTGAGAAAAATGATTATGACAGTATTTCAGGGAGTGGGAGTCAAGCCGACAATCGCTGTTGAAACACCGTATGCGGAGCCGATGTTGGCGATGGTACGAGCGGGAGTAGGAATTACACTACTGCCAGAAATCGCAGTAAAACAAGGGGGGAAAGAAGGTATTTGTATGATTCCTATAGAGCCAGCATTAACGAGATGCATTTATTTTGTATCTCATAGGGAAGAGGAAACGTTTGTACAAATATTTGGAGAGATAGATTAAAATTGGATATTTATGTAAAAGAGATATAGAAATATGCCCCTTATAACAAAAGAAACATGAAATTTTAAAAAAACTAGGTCAAAAACAAGGCATAACATGGTATGATTATTACATTGTTAGTTGTTAAATATAGGGGATTTCCCTTTTTATACATAATGCCTTCCATTTCATAAACGGAACGGACAAAAATAGAGATACAATTAGGAGGCTTTTTTGCATGGATTCTATCTTAACGATCGTTATCATTGTGGTAAGCTCTATTCTAGTGCTACTCATGATAGAGCTCATGATAAGAAATCGTTCATATAAAGATATCGAAGCACTGGAACAGTGGCAACAAGAAATAAAAGATAAACCGGTTGCAGATGAATTGAAACGGGTAAAAGATTTAAATATGACAGGGCAAACAGAAGAGTTGTTTGGAAAGTGGCGTGAAGACTGGGATGAAATCGTAGCAACAATTCTTCCAAAAGCCGAAAAAGATTTAGAAGGCGCACGGAAATATGCCTCGCAATTTTCCTTCCGAAAAGCAAAGTATGCGATGAATGAAGCTATTAGCAACTTAGATGAAGCGGATAATCGTATCACGGATATTTTAAACGAATTACAGCAATTATTAGAGAGTCATGAGAAAAATAGTGCGGAAATTGATGGATTACGCGATGTATATCGTAATATGAAGAAGAGTGTACTTGCGCACCGTCACATGTATGGCGCGGCAGAGCAGAAGATTGAAGAGTTGTTAGATGTCGAATCTGACAAATTTCAAAAATTTGAGGAAGCAACAGCGAATGGTGATTATTTAAAAGCAAGAGACATTGTAATGAGTTTAGAAGAAGGGTTATCAAACTTGGAAGGCATGATCCAGGAAGTTCCTGACTTATTAGTAGAGTGTCAGGCTACATTACCAGTACAATTAGAAGATTTATTACAAGGCCATGACGAAATGAAAAAGCAAGGCTATGTCTTAAATCATTTGGAAATCCCTAAAGAAGTACGTGATATGACGAAACAACTACAAACATGTCTAATAGATATACAAGAGCTTCATATTACAGAAGCAGCAGAGAAAATTGAAGCTTTAAAGACGCGTTTAGACACGTTATATGATCAATTAGAAAAAGAAGTGCATGCGAAATATTATGTGGAGCAAAAAACGATACGTGTTTACGATGACTTAGAAGAGATTCATGAACAAGCGCTTGAAACAAAAGCAGAAACACAGTTTGTGAAACAAAGCTATCAGTTACAAGATAAAGATATTGAATCGCAAAAGATCATTGAAAAGCAAATGCACATTTTGATGAAACGCTTTGAAGTATTGCAATTACGTGTTGCAGAGCAAGATATTGCATTTTCTGTTATTCGTGAAGAACTTGAAGAGATTTATGAGCAATGTGAAACGTTAAAAGTCCTTCATGCAGAATATAAAGAGATGCTACAGGCAATGCGTAAGGAAGAATTTGAAGCACGTGAGAAATTACAAGAGATGCGCAATATGATTTTAGAGACAAAACGTCTTATGCAAAAGTCTAACTTGCCAGGTCTTCCAGAGAGTATTATGGAAGAGTTACAAAAGGGGCAAGAAGCAATGCAGGCTGTATATGGACACTTAGAATTAAAACCACTGAATATGCATGTAGTAAATAGCGAGTTAGAGGAAGCATATGCGATTGTAAATGATGTATCTGAACGAACACAAGATGTGATTGGTCAAGCATATTTAGTAGAAAAATTAATTCAATATGGTAATCGCTATCGTAGCCAAGATATGGATTTAGCCTATAGTTTAGACAACGCGGAGAGATTATTCCGTGAATATGAATATGATGCGGCTTTAGAACAAGCAGCTTCCGTTTTAGAACAACTGGAACCTGGTGTTGTTCAAAAAATTGCTGAGTTTGTAGATAATGAACAAACCTCTTGATGAAAAGAGGTTTGTTTTTTTATGTCTCAATGTGTAAATTAACAGATGATGTTGTTATAATGAATAGCGGAATAACACAAAGCTTTTCGTTTCAAGATACAAAGCAAACCTTTGTATATGTTTAGCGTAATTGCACAGATTTATGATATGATTATATGATGTGACAGCGCTGAAAGGGGAAGAACGATGATCTATTTTGACAATAGTGCGACGACAAAGCCATATCCAGAAGTCCTACAATCTTATGTAACAGTTGCAGGGAAATACTTTGGAAATCCTTCTTCTATTCATTCGCTTGGAGGAGAAGCTGAACATTTATTAACGCAATCAAGAACGCTTGTAGCACAGCTTCTGCATGTTAAGCCTTCAGAAATTATTTTCACATCGGGTGGAACGGAAGGAAATAACCTTGCGATTAAAGGAATAGCGATGAAGAATCGCTCTCGTGGCAAACATATTATTACAACAAATATTGAACACGCATCTGTGTTTGAAGCATATAAACAATTAGAGGAGCTTGGTTTTGAGGTAACATACTTACCTGTGAACGAGCATGGTGTTGTGTCTGTTCAAGATGTAAAACAAGCAATTCGTGATGAAACCATTTTAGTTTCTATGATTCACGTCAATAATGAAACGGGGGCAATTCAGCCGATTACTGAGGTCGGTGAATTGTTAACAAACTATCCGAAAATAAGATTTCATGTGGATCATGTACAAGGGATTGGAAAAGTACCGCTTGATTTTCATGCTTCTCATATTGATCTTTGTTCAATATCAGGACATAAATTTCATAGTGTAAAAGGAACAGGACTTTTATATGTACGTGATGGCGTTCGGTTAGACCCGCTTTTATCAGGTGGCCAGCAAGAGCTTCGCTATCGTTCAGGTACAGAGAACTTACCTGGTATTGTAGCTATGGTGAAGGCGCTGCGGATGACAATGGAACACATGAACGAAAAAATTACTCATTTACAAACGTTACAAGCAGAATTGATTCGTTTCTTTGAGAGCATGGAAGGTGTAACAATTAATACATCACTTCAGCATGCTGCCCCTCATATTTTAAATGTATCATTTGTTGGGTTAAAACCAGAGGTAGTTGTTCATGCTTTAGAGGAACATGAAGTATATGTATCAACGAAATCAGCTTGTTCTTCAAAAGCAAATGAGGTGAGCCGTGTATTAGTCTCAATGGGATTGCCATATGACGTAGCTGCGAGTGCGATCCGCATTAGTTTAGCACCGGAAAATACAATGGAAGAAGTAAAACAATTTGAAGACATTATAAAAGAGACATTGCCAAAATTATATGAAGTGATGAGGTAAAGAGAATATGATGAAATATGACCACATTTTAGTTCGTTATGGTGAAATGACGACAAAAGGAAAGAACCGTTCGAAGTTCGTTAGTACGTTAAAAGATAACGTGAAGTTTAAGTTGAAAAAATTCCCAAACATTAAAATTAATGCAACGCATGATCGCATGTATATTGAATTAAATGGTGAAGATCATGAGGCAATTGCAGAGAGCTTAAAATATGTATTTGGCATCCATAAGTTTAATTTAGCAATGAAAGTACCATCAGAATTAGAAGAAATTAAAAAAGGTGCACTCGCTGCTTTCTTATTAATAAAAAAACCTGTAAAAACATTTAAAATTACAGTACATCGTTCGTATAAACATTTCCCAATGCAAACGATGGAATTACTGCCAGAAATCGGCGGATATGTTTTAGAAAATACGGAAGATATCATGGTGGATGTGCATAATCCAGATGTAAATATTCGTATAGAAATCCGTAGTGGCTATAGCTATATCATGTGTGATGAGCGTATGGGAGCAGGCGGTTTACCTGTTGGTGTTGGCGGCAAAGTGATGGTGCTTCTATCTGGCGGTATTGATAGCCCGGTGGCTGCTTACTTAACAATGAAACGCGGTGTATCTGTGGAGGCTGTGCATTTTCATAGTCCGCCGTTCACAAGTGAACGCGCAAAACAAAAAGTAATTGATTTGGCACAAGAGCTAACGAAATATTGTAAACGTGTAACGCTTCATCTTGTTCCATTTACAGAGGTGCAAAAGACTATTAATAAGGAAATTCCATCTAGTTATACGATGACAGTGATGCGCCGTATGATGATGCGTATTACGGAGCGCATTGCTGAAGAACGTAATGCGTTAGCAATTACAACTGGTGAAAGTCTTGGACAAGTAGCGAGTCAAACGTTAGATAGTATGCATACGATTAATGAAGTGACAAACTATCCAGTATTACGTCCTCTTATTACAATGGACAAATTAGAAATTATAAAAATTGCGAATGAAATTGGCACATATGATATTTCTATTCGTCCATATGAAGATTGCTGTACAGTATTTACACCAGCAAATCCAGCGACAAAACCAAAGCGTGAAAAGGCAAGTCGTTTTGAAGCAAAATATGATTTTACACCGTTACTTGAACAAGCTGTTGCAAATACAGAAACAATGGTGTTGCAAACAGTAGACAAGGCAGAAGAAGATCAATTTGAAGATCTTTTCTAAAACCATAAATTACCACCATTAGATGTGTATGAAGTCATATCGTTTATCACACTCTATACTCACAAGGAGGTGATACCATATGGCACGTAACACAAACAAACTAGCAGTTCCTGGTGCTGAATCAGCATTAGACCAAATGAAATATGAAATCGCTCAAGAGTTTGGTGTTCAACTTGGAGCAGATGCAACATCTCGCGCTAACGGTTCTGTTGGTGGCGAAATTACAAAACGTCTAGTTTCTTTAGCAGAACAACAATTAGGCGGTTTCCACAAATAATCTCATATATCATGGCTGAGAAGGAGCGGGTACATCCGCTCCTTCTTTTTTGATGGAAGAAAACAAAAGAATCCTTTCGACATCGATGAAAAATTTTTCAAAAGAAGAGGGTTCGAAATTTACAGAAAATTCTTTATTATAAAAGGGAGGCATAGTGACAAAGGAGGATATTGATGAAGAGAGAAGAATTATTAGCGCCACCGTCGTATAATTTAGTTACAGAGATAGAGAAATATATGAATGAAAAAGACAAGTTAGCATTAATTTGGCAGGATGAGAAGGGAGCAAGAAGAGAGGTTACATACTTTGAATTAATAAAAGGAGCAAATAAAATTGGAAACGCTTTTATAAAAAGTGGTTTGCAAAAAGGGGACAAGCTTCTTATTATGATGCCGCGTTTAATCGAAGCGTATATGACATATATAGGAGCAATTAAAGCAGGATTTGTTGTAATTCCAAGTTCTGAAATGCTTCGCAAAAAAGATATTGAATATCGTATTCAACATGGAGAAGTAAAAGCTATTATAAGTTATGAACCATATATTTCACAATTTGAAGGAATAGAGGGAATGGATTCTCTTCAAAAATTTGTGTTAAGTGAAAAAGAAGTAGATGGATGGGCGAATTTAAATACTGCATTAGAAACAGAAAGTGATGTATTAGATATTGTCAAGACGGATAAGGAAGATATGGTCTTTTTATCTTATACATCAGGAACGACAGGAAACCCAAAAGGTGTTGTTCATACACATGCTTGGGGGTATGCACATTTGCGGACGAGCGCTCCGAATTGGCTTGGAATTGAAGAGAATGATATTGTATGGGCAACGGCTAGTCCAGGATGGCAAAAGTGGATTTGGAGTCCGTTTTTAGCAACTCTCGGTTCAGGTGCAACTGGATTTGTATATCACGGTAAATTTGAGCCGAAAACATACTTACAGCTATTAGATGAGAACCAAGTAAATGTGCTTTGCTGTACGCCGACAGAATATCGTTTAATGGCCAAGGTGGAAAACTTGCAGCAATATAATTTAAAGGCATTGCACAGTGCTGTATCCGCAGGAGAGCCGTTAAATCGTGAGGTCATTGAAACGTTCCAAAAGCACTTTCAGGTTACTGTTAGAGATGGATATGGTCAAACAGAAAATACATTGCTCATTGGTGTTATGAAAGGGATGGAAATAAGACCGGGATCGATGGGAAAACCAACGCCGGGGAATCAAGTAGAAATTATCAATGAAGAAGGACACCCTGTATCTGTTGGAGAAGTGGGAGATATTGCTGTTCATATTGATACACCGGCACTCTTTAAACAATATTATAAAGATGATGAACGTACAGCAATGCAATTCCGTGGTGATTACTATATTACAGGGGATAAAGCGAAAAAAGATGAAGACGGCTATTTTTGGTTTGAAGGCCGCGGTGATGATATTATTATTAGTTCTGGCTACACAATTGGCCCATTTGAGGTGGAAGATGCACTTGTGAAGCATCCATATGTAAGAGAATGCGCAGTAGTAGCGAGCCCAGATGAGATTCGCGGAAGTGTCGTAAAGGCATTTATCGTATTAAGAGACAATGTACAGGAAAAAGAAGATACATTGATCCCTTTACTCCAAGAACATGTTAAAACATTAACAGCACCTTATAAATATCCTCGTAAGATTGAATTTGTAGACGAACTACCAAAAACGATTTCCGGAAAAATTAGACGTGTTGAACTTAGAAAACAGGAAATGGAATTGCGGTTAAAGTAAAAGATATATTGAATATAGAATGGTAAGTGTCAACAATCTTAGCGAATCAAAATGAATATTGGAACAGCACCATATGATGTGAAATGGTGCTTTTTTTCTACATTTTGATTTCGTATGCTAAAAGGATGAGGAGGTTAAAAGGATGGGGGAATTATGGTACGGCGGAAACATTTATACGATGGAAGAAGAGAATGAAAAAGTAGAAGCGGTTTATGTTGAAAACGGAAGGATTGTTGATATAGGAACAAAACAGGACTTAGAAATTCGTTATCCATTTGAACAGTTACACAATTTAGAAGGGCGAACAATGCTTCCAGGTCTTGTTGATAGTCACATGCATCTAATTGGACATGGTGAAAGACTCCTTCGATTAGATTTATCAAAGTGTACATCTTATGAGGAAGTATTGGCTCTTGTTACAGAAAGAGTAAAAGAGACACCAGTAGGTTCTTGGATTATTGGAGAAGGGTGGAATGAAAATAATTTTACAGATACAAAAAACGTTCATGCTCATGATTTAGATAGGATTTCAAAGGAGCATCCCACTTTGTTAAAACGCGTTTGTCGTCATGTTACTTGGATAAATTCATACATACTAAAAAAAGCCAATATAACGGCAGAAACAAAGGAGCCAAAAGGTGGGAAAATCGGTCGTGATTCTTCAGGTAGATTAACGGGGCTTTTATATGAACAAGCGCAAGAGTTGATCAAACATGTTCAGCCTGAAATAAATGAAACATACTTACAAAGGGCTTTGAAGGTGGCTATTCGTGAT
Organism: Bacillus cereus group sp. BfR-BA-01522; assembly: GCF_022662635.1. Lineage (NCBI taxonomy): Bacteria > Bacillati > Bacillota > Bacilli > Caryophanales > Bacillaceae > Bacillus > Bacillus cereus group sp. BfR-BA-01522. The sequence goes on from NZ_JAKUDY010000002.1 coordinate 39,520, forward strand.
TGCTGGAAATATGGGCTAGTAGGGGGACATACGGAAGATTTAAATTATTATGGAGGCTTTAAAAAAACATATGACGCGTTTTCATATGTCATAAAAGAAATGCCTTTTAAAGCACATTTGCTCGTTCATCATGAAGTTGCCGATGAGCGAAAAGAATATGAGAATACGCACTACATTGAATTTGGTGCGATGAAAATCTTTTCTGATGGTTCTTTTGGCGGGAGAACGGCATTATTAAGCGAGCCGTATGAGGATGCAAAAGAGACCAATGGTGTCGCGATTTATTCGCGAAATGAGCTCGCCGATCTTGTGAAAAAAGCTCGCGACTTACAAATGCCAGTTGCGATTCATACTATTGGTGATTTGTCGCTAGAGTACGTCATTGAGGCACTAGAGTTATACCGTCCTGCAGAAGGATTACGTGATCGCATTATTCATTGTCAACTGGCAAGGGAGGATTTAATTGAACGGATGAAGAAGTTGCAGGTTATTATTGATATTCAGCCCGTGTTTGTTTCATCTGATTTTCCATCTGTTATTGAAAAATTGGGAGAGCGTCGTCTTCGCTATGCATATGCTTGGAAGACTTTACTTCATGCAGGCTTACATTGTAATGGAGGCTCAGATGCGCCAATAGAACAAGTAAATCCGTTTTTAGGTATATATAGTGCTGTAACGCGAAGAAGTTTTATTGATGGAGTATGCTATATGCCTAAAGAGAGATTAACGGTATTTGAAGCAGTGTCCTTATTTACAACGGGAAGTGCTTATGCAATTGGAAAAGAGAAAAGGTGCGGAAAAATTATGAGAGGATATGAAGCTGATTTTACGATTATAGACCGGGATATATTTCATATACCGGTAGAAGAACTAAAAGATATTCAAGCTATAACAGTTGTAATAGACGGGAAAATTGTGCATCAAAAATAAGATTAACACAAAAGAGTGCTAGAGCATTTGCTAGCACTCTTTTCATTACTTATAAAAACGTTCTCTGTACTTTTTCCCAGAAAGAGTTGTTTTTTAATTTCACTGTTTTAATCTGTTTATCGCTTAAACACACAACCGCTTTTTCGACTTGTTTAATACTCAGCGCTTCGTTATCCATTCCTATAACAGGATAATCGTTCCCCTCTGGTCGGAGCTTTAAAGTTAATGTACGTTCATGATTTAAAATAAATGGTGATCCGAGTGTACGATATGTGTTGTTATTTAAAGAGGCAAGTTCGCTTATTTGGAAACATGGGATAAGCGGATCAACAACAGCGCCCTGCAATGATTTATTATAAGCTGTGCTACCTGTCGGTGTAGAAATAACTAAGCCATCTCCCCGAAATGTTTCAAAATATAAGTCATCGACGTAGACATCGACGACGAATGTTTTAATAATGCTAGAGCGCAAAGAAAACTCATTTAAGCAATGAAAAGATGTATCTTGATCGACATCTATTTTAATTGTTGGATATTTACGTACTTCGATTTCATTTTTTGTAATCTCTTGAAGAGCTGATTCAACATGGTTAATATGGAAGTCGCAGTAGAAAGAAATTTCATCTTTCGCAGAAACACCTGCATATAGGCAATCTTCTCGAAAGCCAGTTTTACGAACAGCTTGTAAGAAGGTTCCATCATCTCCAACACTGACGATAGCATTTGCATTTTTTGGATGATCTAATATGGTAAAGCCGTTTTCCTCTAAAATATGATATATCGGCTTCATTTTTTCAATAAGAGCTGTTTTGTCATCACCATAAAAGAAAAATAAATTACGACGATCTGCCATTGCGTATCCCTCCATTGCAGTCTAATTATGTTTCGTGAGAAAAATCTTTCTGGACGATATGTTCAAATAGTATATTTCGATATAAAAAGCCAAAATCCCTTTTCGTTTTTAGAAAAATTTATATTTTCATTCTTCTTGAAAGCAGTTTAATGATGCATAAATTTGTCGATAATGGGTATGGAATGAAAGGATGGGTATAAATGAAGTGGCTTGCAATCGGGATTGGGATTTTTCTTATTTTTCTTTTCCTTTTATTATTGTCAAAGATATCTCTTAAAGTGACGTTTTTATATTCAGAGATGGAGAAGCAATGTTTATTTCAAGTGAAAATATGGAAGGTAAAATATACATTCGATGTATTAGAAAGAATAGAAAAGCAACAGAAAAAGACTGGTCAAAAAATTGAGAAGGCTGAAAGAGAAGGCGGTATAGAAAATAAAATTATGGCACAACTTGATAGCATCGGAGAACTGATAAAAAAGCTTCAACAAATCCATACTATCGTTAAAGATTTTTTAAAAAAGGTGAAAATCAATGGCTGGAAATGGCACTCTCAAATTGGAGCAGGCGATGCAGCTAGTACTGGAATTGTTACCGGTTATGCCTGGGGAACAAAAGGGATGATTGCCGGAGTCATTGGGCAATATATGCATATTGTCGATATACCAGACTTTGAAATTACACCTGTTTTTCAAGGGAAAGGATTTGCATCAAGGTGTGAACTGACAGCATCTTTTCATATGTATCGTGCTGTAATCACAGGAATAAAGTTGCTTATCTTTATGAGAAAGCAAAGATCTAGTGTGACAGAAAAATCTATTCAAGCATAGGGGGATATAGAATGGATCATCCAATTCAAAGTTTGATGACAACAGCAATGCAGCATTTAAAGCAAATGACAGATGTAAATACAATTATTGGTGACCCGATTAAAGCAGCGGACGGAAGTGTAATTCTTACCGTGTCGAAAGTAAGTTTTGGATTTGCTGCGGGTGGAAGTGAGTTTGGAAGGATTGAAAGTTCTGGCCGCCATCCATTTGGAGGAGGGAGCGGTGGAGGAGTCTCCATTAATCCTGTTGCCTTTCTTGTTATAAATGGAGGGGGCGTAAAAGTGTTACATTTAGATAAGCAAACGCATATTATTGACAAAGTAATTGAATTAGCGCCACAAGCTGTTGATAAAGTGAAGGAAATGATGGAGAAGCGAAAAGGCGATGAGCCAGAATTTGAAATTTAACAGTGAAAAAGAAGCTAGTCAATTGATTAGCTTCTTTATTTTTTTGTAAATGAAGCAATTTTGTTTGCATTCTGGCTAGGGACAAACTATCATTTACAGTGTACATATTTTATTTAAATAAAGGAGGAGTTTTAAGTGGCAAACGTAACTTTTAAAGGTAATCCAATGACTTTAGTTGGAACAGAAGTTAAAGTTGGCGATCAAGCACCAAACTTTCAACTATTAGCAAATGACTTATCTCCAGTAAGTTTAGAAACATATAAAGGTCAAGTGAAATTAATTAGCGTTGTCCCTTCAATTGACACAGGTGTATGCGATGCGCAAACACGCCGTTTTAATGAAGAGGCAGCTGATATTGAAAATACAAAAGTATTAACAATTAGCGTTGATTTACCATTCGCTCAAAAACGCTGGTGTGCAGCAAACGGTTTAGAAAACGTAGTAACACTTTCTGACCACCGTGACCTTTCATTTGGTGAAGCATATGGTGTTGTAATGAAAGAACTTCGTTTACTTGCTCGCGCGGTATTTGTAGTAGATAGCAACGACAAAGTTGTATACGTAGAATACGTAAGTGAAGGTACAAACCATCCAAACTATGAAGCGGCATTAGAAGCAGCAAAAGCAGCGAATTGATAAAAGGGAGGCGGCCTCTTTCTAAGAGGTCGTTTTTTCTCATATAGGATGAAATGGAAAAAGTATTCATATCGCTTTCAATTTGAAAAGGGAGCTCTAAAAAAGAGGTCGCTTTTTCTTTTTGCAAAAAATTAGATTGTGGTATGATATAAGTTATGTGTAATGGACTGAAGGAGGAATATATGTGAGTCAAACAGTAGAAACGTTATTTTCTATTTTCGATTCTTCTACCGTAATTTTACGTAAGGAATTGGATATGACATATTTAGAAGCGCTTGTAGAAACAGGGGATAACTTGTTTGAAGGAGCGATTTTGCAAGAAAATTTATCTGAATCAACAATGAAACGGTTAAATCGTGAATACAGTAAATTTAATGAAGAAACATATAAAAGTGAAGAAATTCGAAAAGCATTTCAGCTTGCGATCTTAAAAGGAATGAAAGAAGGTATACAAGCAAATCATGAGATGACGCCTGATGCAGTTGGAATATTTATGGGATACTTATTCCATAAATTTATGAAGGATCAGAAAGAAATAACTGTGCTAGATCCTGCAATTGGAACAGGAAATTTAATGACAACTATTTTTAATAGCGCTCAAGACGGAGTAGTAATGAGTGGATTTGGTGTAGAAGTAGACGATTTACTCATTAAGTTAGCCTTAGTAAATGCGAATTTGCAAAAAAAAGCAATTGAACTTTTCAATCAAGATGGACTTGCTTCACTTTATATTGATCCTGTTGATGCAGTTGTTTGTGATTTACCAGTAGGGTATTATCCGAACGAAGCTGGCTCAAGTGAATATAAGTTAAAAGCAGATGAAGGAATGTCTTATGCGCATCACTTATTTATTGAACAAAGTGTCAAGCATACGAAAGATGGAGGATACTTATTTTTCTTAGTGCCAAACTTTATTTTTGAAAGTGAGCAGGCGCCAAAGCTTCATGCGTTTATTAAAGAAACATGTTTTATTCAAGGGCTATTACAGCTACCTGTTTCCATGTTTAAAAACGAAAAAAATGCAAAAAGTATATTTGTTCTCCAAAAAAAAGGAGAAAAGATAGAAATGCCAAAACAGGCGCTATTAGTGGAATTACCTAAGTTTTCTAATGTGAAGGCGATGGAGGATATGATGAGCCAATTAAATAATTGGTTTGCAACTCATAAAGCATAAAACATGTAACAGATGTATTTATTTATGTAATACAGTTTTATAAGGTGGGTATGTAATTTAAATATACACAAGATTAAACTGAATTTTTTTGAAATCTGTAATATATATTTTTTCTTGGTGTTACAATTTTTTCACTTGAAATATATGGCGGACGATGTTTAAATTAAAATCGTGAGTATAAAATTCATCAAAATGAAACGTTTTCATTTTGATGAATTTAAAGAGATAAAATCGAGCGGTTTGTGGTTTTCCACATAACTACCAAGAGAAAAAGGGGCGAAAGATTAGATGTCAAAAATCATCGCGATTAATGCAGGAAGTTCTTCCTTGAAGTTTCAATTATTTGAAATGCCAAGTGAGAAAGTATTAACAAAAGGTTTAGTAGAACGTATTGGTTTAGAAGACAGTATTTTCACAATTACTGTAAATGGTGAGAAGCAAAAAGAAATTACAAATATTCCAGATCATGCAGTGGCAGTTAATATGCTTCTTAATAAATTAACTGAAAATGGAATCGTGAAATCTCTTGATGAGATTAGCGGTATCGGTCATCGTGTTGTACATGGCGGTGAAAAATTTGCTGACTCTGTATTAATTACAGATCAAGTATTAGCAGATATTGAAGACTTAAGCGAATTAGCACCACTTCATAATCCAGCAAACATTGTTGGTATTAAAGCGTTCCAAGAAGTACTTCCAAACGTACCAGCAGTAGCAGTATTCGATACAGCATTCCACCAAACAATGCCGGAATCTGCGTATCTTTACAGCTTACCATATGAGTACTATGAGAAATACGGTATCCGTAAATATGGTTTCCATGGAACTTCTCATAAATATGTAACAGAGCGTGCAGCTGAATTATTAGGCCGTCCACTTGAAAGCTTACGTCTTCTTTCTTGTCATTTAGGTAATGGTGCAAGTATCGCAGCTGTAGAAGGTGGAAAATCTATCGATACGTCAATGGGATTCACTCCACTTGCTGGTGTAACAATGGGGACGCGTTCTGGTAACATTGACCCTGCGCTAATTCCATACATCATGGAAAAAACGGGACAAAGTGTAGAAGAAGTAGTAAATGTATTAAACAAGAAAAGTGGTATGTTAGGTCTTACTGGATATTCTAGTGACTTACGTGACATTATTGCGAAAGAAGAAGAAGGCGACCACCGTGCAAAAGTAGCACTTGATGTGTTCGTAAGCCGTATTCACAAATACATTGGTTCTTACGCAGCTCGCATGAAAGGTGTTGACGCAATCATCTTCACAGCTGGTATAGGTGAAAATAGCGCCATCATTCGTGAGCGCGTATTAGAAGGTCTTGAGTACATGGGCGTATACTTTGATGCAAAACGCAACAACGTATTCGGTGAAGAAGCATTTATCAGCTTCCCACACTCTCCAGTAAAAATTATCGTAATTCCAACTGACGAAGAAGTTATGATCGCTCGTGACGTTGTTCGTCTTGGAAATGTTGGTTAATATATATCAGAAAGACGGAATCTTACATGATTCCGTCTTTTTTTGTGAGGAAATTGAAAATCTGTCTCTATGTATGAAATTCACATATGTGTACTTACCAAGTTTGCGAAGAAAAAGCAGAAATATGTTACAATAGAAAAAAATTGAGCGAGGTGATTGTTGCGATGCAATCGAAGCGAGAACAATCCATTTTACAAGAGATAAAAGAGTGGGAAAGACAATTGATAGAGCAAGAGGCGACTGATTTCCAAAAGATGTTTGATAAATGGATGTATGAAATAGTAGAAAAATTACCTAAAAAAAAGCGTGCAAACCTTTTTGCAAAAGTAGATGGCTGGCTATTTCATCTTCATGCATTTATTCAAAGCTCACAATCGCAATTAGATGCGCGCAATCGTATTTTAGGTACGGCTAGATTATTTGATGAATCCATTGAGAACTTAGATGACTTAAAAGTATTATCTATTGATCAATTAACATACATAGCAGAACAACAGACAGCGCGTCATCGACTATACTCTTTTGTACAAGGAGGAGCAACTGGTGTAGGTGGTTTATTCCTATTAACTGCGGATTTTCCTGTTATGATTGCGCTAAATGTAAAAGCTGTGCAGCTCATTGCAACTTCGTTTGGGCATGATGTGAATAAGCCGTATGAAATGATGCTTGCTTTAAAAGTATTTCACGCTGCATTATTGCCAACAAGATTACAGCAATATGCTTGGTCCAATTTACTGCAAGAATTAGAGCAAGAAGATTCTTACTTTTATGAAGGAGAAGAAGAGGTATTAAAACCAGCTTCAATAGAGGTTGTGCTTAAACAAATTTTGAAGACATTTTCAATTTATGCACTTCGTCGTAAATTATTTCAAGGTGTTCCTGTGCTAGGAATTGCAATTGGTTCCACTGTGAATTATCGTTTAACAAGAAATGTCACCGAATTTGCAAACAGATTTTATCAAGTGCGCTACTTATTAGAGAAAGAGAAACGTGTATGAAAAAAAAGCGAGAGGCCAAGGCCTTTCGCTTTTTAGTTTGTTGCATGTTTTTTGGACATAGGAATGGATACGGTTTTCTTTTCTGCTTTTGGATAGTAAATAAAGTCCAATGTTTTGGATTGAACAGCAATGGAAAGAATCGTAAATGCAATTTCCGTCCAGTTTAAATAATATAATGAAAGTGCAAGAACAATCGCGTCAAAGACGAAGAAAATTTGCCCAATTGTAAAGCGTGTTTTTTTGCTTAATACAATGGTTAAAATATCGTCTCCGCCGGTTGCACCGCCAAATCGTAATATAAAACCGAGACCAATACCAGCTAACGCACCACCAAGTACAGCGGCAATCCATAAATGATTTGATAAATCTACCGCAAATGGAGAGTAGTTCTCCATAAAAGAATAAAATACGCCGAATGAAATCGAACCCAGAAATGAATAGCCAACCATCTTTTTGCCTAAAAATGTAGCACATAATAAGATGACAGGAATATCCATTAATACAGTCGAAATCGACGGTGAAATATCAAAAAAGTTTTGGATAAATAATGCAATTCCAACAAATCCACCTTCTGTTAAGTGGTTTTGGAAATGAAAATGATATAGTGCTGCTGATAAAATAAATGAACCAATTAAAACCATAAAAATTTCTTTAATAATTTGTCGACTTTGGATGTTCCTCATCGTTATTCCTTCTTTCCGTAGTTAGTAGTCTTTTTTCGTTTTGTAAACTAACTACGAGCGCATAGTAGCTGTCAGTTAGTTTACATCAAACTAACTACGCTATATGTCGCTGAAGAAATAACGAATAATCCTCTCGTCCATCAATTCTCCCTACTTTCGTTTTAGTTTAAGCCTAAAAAACGACTAAACAAAACTTTGGTAGAATTTCCTATTTAGCAATCCTATTCTCTTTTTTGTTTTGTTTAGCAAGTAACAGTGTGACTTAAACAAAACGCTATGTGTAAGAAGAATCTTTTCTTTGCCAAATTATCCTTCGGGCAATCATAATTTCCCCACTCTCGTATTTTTTCGCTAGACTAAAGGATCTGAGCTGAAAAATACGCTACGTGTAAGATTCATCAATTCGATGCCACATGCTCCTTCGAGCGATCATGATATCAAAATCCTTTCTGTAAAGATTTTATACTATTATATCATACTTTCAAAAAATGTATGCGTAAGGAAACCGACAATAATTGGAGGGAATCTACAGATTTCATTGTTTTTTTGAGATGATGGTGTGACATTTCGATATTTTTGTAAGATAATGCAAGTTATTTCAACAAGGAGTTTCATAACTTATGAATCGGTTTATCATGTAGTATATGAAAAAAACGAGTGCATCGTGTGCTGCCTTTTGACAAAAAGAAAGGACATGTCCCAAATGTAAATCGGGACATGTCCTTTATGGATGAGTTTTTCCGTGAGATACATCTTGCGTAAGACGATACCAAAGCCATAAATCATTAATAATGGAAGCAAGGTCTGCAATTTCAGAATTAAGTCTACAGGAAATCTCGAAGTTTTCCTCGTTATTGAGACGATGTTGTTTTTGATTAATATGATATTCAAGTTCTTTTATGCGATCAGGTATTTTTCCGCGAATTTGTTCCCACTTTAATAGAATTGTGTGTTGCACCTTTTCTGGGATGTCTTCCCATTCCTCTTGTAAATGTGGTATTTCAATTCCTAGATGTTCATCATAAATAAAATATGGTTTCATATAGACACCCCACTTTCTGTTTCTATTGTATCGAAAAGGAGAAAGAAGTTCGATAGAATTGTGAGAATTTTTTTGAATATCTCTTGATTCATTTGAAAAAAGATGATAAAGTTTGGATTATTATAAGTAATCATGAATATTTATTCTTTTAGGGGGTATAAAATGGAGAAGAAAAAAGTTGTGTTAGCATATTCTGGAGGCCTTGATACTTCTGTTGCAATTAAATGGTTGCAAGAAAAAAATTATGATGTTATCGCTCTTTGTTTAGATTTAGGAGAAGGGGAAGATTTAGAGTTTGTAAAAGAAAAGGCACTTTCAGTAGGTGCGATTAAATCGTACATGATCGATGTGCAAGAAGAATTTATGAATGAATATGCATTGGTGGCTTTGCAAGGGCATACGTTATATGAAGGGAAATATCCTCTTGTTTCTGCATTATCTCGTCCGCTAATTGCGAAAAAACTAGTTGAGATTGCAGAACTAGAAGGTGCTAGTGCGGTTGCACACGGATGTACCGGTAAGGGGAATGACCAAGTTCGTTTTGAAGTATCGATTCAAGCATTAAACCCATATTTAGAAGTAATTGCGCCAGTGCGTGAATGGAAATGGTCACGTGAGGAAGAAATTGCGTATGCAAAAGAAAACGATGTACCCATTCCCATTAATTTAGATAGCCCATTTTCTATTGACCAAAACTTATGGGGACGCAGTAATGAGTGCGGAATTTTAGAAGATCCTTGGGCAGCGCCACCAGAAGATGCGTATGAAATGACTGTACCATTAGAAAATACACCAGATCAGCCAGAATTTGTAGAAATCGGATTTGAAGAAGGTGTACCAACAACATTAAATGGAACAACTTACTCACTTTCACAATTAATGAAAACGTTAAATTCACTTGCTGGAAAGCATGGAATTGGGCGTATCGATCATGTAGAAAACCGCCTTGTCGGTATTAAATCGCGTGAGGTGTATGAATGCCCAGCGGCGATGACATTACTTACAGCTCATAAAGAACTTGAAGATTTAACACTTGTAAAAGAAGTAGCTCACTTTAAACCGATGATGGAACAAAAACTAACAGAATTAATCTATAATGGCTTATGGTTCTCGCCTTTAAAACAAGCGCTTGTTGCTTTTTTACAAGAAACACAAAAAACAGTATCAGGTACAGTGCGTGTAAAATTATTTAAAGGGCACGCGATTGTAGAAGGACGTAAATCAGAATATTCCTTATATGATGAGAATTTAGCGACTTATACAGTGAATGATGAATTTAACCACGATGCAGCAGTTGGTTTTATTTCACTATTTGGTCTTCCAACAAAGGTATATAGTCAAGTAAATCAGAAGAAGGTGGAAGCGTGAGTAAGCTGTGGGGGGGACGCTTTACAGAAGAAGCAGAAGCATGGGTCGAGGAGTTTGGGGCATCCATCTCCTTTGACAAACAATTAGTGAAACAAGATATAGAAGGCAGTATTGCACATGTTATGATGCTTGCGAAACAAGGGATTGTAACAAACGATGAAGCAGAGAAAATAAAAGAGGGCCTTCAATATTTATTAGAAGAAGCGAAAGAGAACAAACTACACTTTTCGGTAGAAGCTGAAGATGTTCATTTGAATATTGAAAAGATGTTAATTGAACAAATTGGCGAAGTAGGAGGAAAGCTTCATACAGGTCGCAGCCGTAATGATCAAGTCGCAACAGATATGCACTTGTATTTAAAAGAGAAAGTACAAGATATAATAAATGCTATAAAACAATTGCAGAAGGTTCTTGTCGATCAAGCAGAAGAGAATATTGAAACCATTATGCCAGGGTATACACATTTGCAGCGTGCACAACCGATTTCTTTTGCACACCATATACTCGCATACTTTTGGATGTTAGAACGTGATGTGAATCGCTATGAAGATTCTTTGAAACGTATAAATGTTTCCCCGCTTGGCGCAGGTGCTCTTGCAGGAACAACATTTCCAATTGATCGTGCATATAGCGCAAAGCTTCTCGATTTTGAAGGGATATATGAAAATAGTTTAGATGCGGTAAGTGATCGTGATTTTATACTAGAATTTTTGAGCAATTCATCTATGTTAATGATGCATATATCACGCTTTTGTGAAGAACTTATTTTATGGAGCAGTCAGGAGTTTCAATTTATTGAAATGAGCGATCGATATGCAACGGGAAGTAGCATTATGCCACAAAAGAAAAATCCGGATATGGCGGAACTGATCCGTGGTAAAACAGGAAGAGTGTATGGGAACTTATTCAGTTTATTAACAGTAATGAAAGGATTACCGCTAGCCTATAACAAAGATTTGCAAGAAGATAAAGAAGGAATGTTTGATACAGTTAAAACGGTAGAAGGCTGTCTTCATATTATGGCTGGTATGTTAGAAACGATGACTGTAAATAAAGAAAACATGGGGCAGGCTGTAACGCAGGATTTTTCTAATGCAACAGAAGTCGCTGATTACTTAGCAAACAAAGGACTCCCATTCCGCCAGGCGCATGAAATTGTTGGCAAGCTCGTTCTTCATTGCACGAAAAAAGGAATCTATTTATTAGATGTGCCGCTTGAAACATATAAAGAAATGAGCCCTTTATTTGAAGAAGATTTATATGAGGTTCTATCACCTTATGCAGCAGTAAAACGCCGTAATAGTGCAGGTGGGACAGGATTTGTTCAAATTGAACAGGCGTTGGAAAAAGCGAAGATATTAGTGGGAGAAGTTACTAGGAATTGAGTTGAAAGGTACACCAGTCTGTTAAAATCTGATGTGCTTTCTGTTTTGTTAGTATTTAAGTAAAATAACAATTTGGGGGAAGTTTATCCCGCTATTTTAGGGCAGCCCGATTGGTGAGGGCTCATAATCAGTGGGGGGGATGAAGAAAACCCTCACTGATTAAAGTTTCACTTAGTATGCATCGTTTTACTGTTAATTAACTTAATTGTAAATGTGGAAGTAACGTTTCTAATTCATTTACATTCATAGAGTAATAGACTTTTTTGAAGGGATTAAAATCCAAGGACCTTCATTCCTTTGCCGTGTTTTTCGTTGTATTCGGCATAAATGTCATGTATTTCAGTTGCAAATGGAGTATTTCTTCTGAGCTTGGCATAAGGAATAAGAGTGAAAGAGAATTGAATTGCTATTTTTAGCATTCTTGCAATTAAATATAAATGATAAAAATGCTCTCCAATAGACCATTTTTCATTCTGGGGGAGATACCATAGTTGTTCTTGAGATAGTGTGAATGGAGATAAGGAAGGAAGTGGTTTCTTTGGACATGTAATGTATGAAAATGTTTTGAGATGTTTTCCGATTGCATATTTTTATATCTTCCACAATTTTTTCCTCATTATAACATGTTTCGTGTGGATGTAAGTCAGCCTAGAGCAATCTGTTCTAGGCTGACAGTTTTATCAATTAATCGTACTTATGTCGATCTTCCGTAATTCGAATATACTCAATATCCATCAAATCTCGAAGTAATGCACCGTTACTTAGTTCCACACCATGTTTTTCTTTGAAATGTGTGCGAATCGTATCTAACATTTCGATTTCTTTCCCATTTACATCTAAAATAATACGTTCATAATCATCCATATTAGCCTCCTCCTTTCCTAAACACATATATTTTGTCCGCTTATTTCTAAAAAATGTATGTTAAAATAATGTTAGGAAATGAGAAAGGGATGGAAAATGAGTCGTATTTATTTGGTAGGGTTAATTTTATACACGCTAATTGTATTACACGTAGCATTCCCGAGTATATTTTCATTTGAGAATGTAGAAACAGTACACGTGGCGTTATTTACCTTTACTTTATTTTTGATAGATTGCTGTATTTCGATATGGCTTTTGAAAAGAAAACATGTACAAGATAAAAAAGAAATAGAACGGAAAAAGAGAAAACATTCATTTTGGATGACAACGTATTGTTTTTCTTTAGTAATTATTGCTGCTTTTTTTAGTGAGAATGTTCCGTTAGAAAGAGTAAATATCGGATTTGGAGCGATGATATTTGCATACTATTTTTTCATGCACTTCCTTCCTTATATGGAAGAAAAGCGAGGAGGAGAGGAAGATCCGCTTATAGAAGAAGCGAAAGAACAAGAGCATGAGAGAATAGAAGAAGATATGAAGAAACTTGGAGAACAAAAGTGGTATTTAAAATCTAAAATCATATATGTTCTTTGCTTTATTACGCCGCCAATCGGTTATTTGTATATGTTCTTCGTAAAAAATGACAGAAGATGCAAGGCGATCTTATTTAACGATAGCGACAATAATGATGGTGTTATGGTCTTTGAAATTCTTTCCCCCTTATGTACTTGCGGTTGTCATTGTTGTCGTGGTTTGTCTTGTATTTATAGTGAAATATGTGAAATAAGTTGTAGTTGTAGGTGTCTTCTCAGTAGGAGTTATAGATATAATTGATGCTGCCGATGGAATTACAGATGAGGTAGACAGTGATAGTGTAGCGCAAACATCAGCTCCAGAAGCAACGGATGTAGAGTATATAGCAGAGGGAAATCCGAATACTCATCATGTAACACCCCATGAAAGAGTTTTACCCGACAGGAGTACAACATGGGTAGATGGTGATGTAAATACACAAGATGGCTGGGAGCAGCATAATCCGGATTACAGAATTCCTAAAGTAGAAAAATAAATAGGGTAGATAAGAGGAAGCCTCTTATCTACCCTAATTTATTTTTATGAATTAAAGCTCACCTTGCTCTTCATCACCGCGAACAACAAGGACATCGCATTTTGCATAGCGAATAATATGTTCAGAGACGCTACCAATTAAGAAGCGCTCTACAGCATTTAAACCAGTGGCACCGCACATGATTAAGTCTACTTTATGTTTGGGAGCAATTTCTTTTGAAATTTTAGATTTTGGATTACCGAATTCTAGTACAGTTTCTACCTTTTCAAGACCTGCTTCTAGTGCCGTTTTTTTGTAGTCTTCTAATAAGTCTTCTGCAAAAAGATTAGCACGTTCAGCAATCGCACGGCTATATGCTTCCACTGCAGAGTAAGCTTTCACATCAACGATATGAGCAATTGTTAGTGTCGCATTGTTACGTTTCGCGACTTGAATTGCTTTTTTAAAAGCTTTTTCAGCCTCTTTAGAACCATCTACAGCAATTAAAATATTTGTATATGTATTAGTCATAGTAAATTCCTCCCAATTGATTTTATAACCCTTTACAACTTAATTATAAAACAAATTCTGGTAATATACGTAAAAAAACGTTACAGAATTTTGAAAAGTTTGTTTTGATTCTTTTTAGTTGTAATTGCAGCAAGAACTTGTTACATATGGAGTATAGTAATTTAAAAGGAGGCATGTTTGTGAGACACGCGCTCATTACAGCCGGTACAAAAGGTTTAGGAAAGCAAGTAACAGAGAAATTATTAGCGAATGGACATTCTGTAACAGTCACATACCATAGCGACAGAAGCGCTGTAGAGGAAATGAAAGAAAAGTATAATCATATAGAAGAACGTCTACAGTTTATACAAGCGGATGTCACGAAGAAAGAAGATTTACATAAAATAGTAGAAGAAGCGACAAAACGTTTTGGTAAGATCGATTTTTTAATTAATAATGCGGGTCCTTATGTGTTTGAACGAAAAAAATTAGTGGATTATGAAGAACAGGAATGGAATGAGATGATTCAAGGAAATTTAACGGCGGTATTTCATCTGTTAAAACTCGTTGTTCCAATTATGAGAAGGAATCAATTTGGTCGCATTATTAATTATGGATTTCAAGGGGCCGATAGTGCACCGGGATGGATATATCGTTCAGCTTTTGCAGCAGCAAAAGTAGGGCTTGTTTCATTAACGAAGACAGTTGCTTATGAAGAAGCAGAATATGGTATTACAGCAAATATGGTTTGCCCAGGTGATATTATTGGTGAGATGAAAGAAGCAACAATTCAAGAAGCGCGCATATTGAAAGATAAGCGTACGCCAATTGGTAGATCAGGAACAGGTGAAGATATCGCACGTACCATCTCATTTTTATGCGAAGAAGATTCTGATATGATTACGGGTACAATTATTGAAATAACAGGGGCAGTTGATGTAATTCATCGATATCGACAAAAGTAAATAAAGTGAAACTTTAATCAGTGGAGGTTCTTCATCCCCACTGATTATGAGCTCTCACCAATCGAGCTGTTACGGGCAGCCCTACTCCCACCTATCTTCCTTGCTTCTTTCTGAATCTTGAGGTGGGAGTCTTACTGCCCTAAAATAGTGGGATAAAATCTATCGGAAAACTTGTGTTATTTTTTGTAAAATATTGAAGGATTATGTTAGAATATAGGGGCATAGAAAGCGTTTTAAAAAATGATTTAGGGGTCATTTCATAACTCAAGGGGGAATTAATAATGCGTATCGGTATTCCAACAGAAATTAAAAACAATGAAAACCGTGTGGCAATGACGCCAGCTGGTGCTGTACATCTTGTACAAAATGGTCATGAAGTTTTTGTTCAAAAAGGTGCAGGTTTAGGTTCTGGTTTTACAGATGAAGAATACGTACAAGCTGGAGCGAAACTTGTTGAAACTGCTGAAGAAGCATGGAATCAAGATATGGTTATGAAAGTTAAAGAACCGATTGAAAGCGAATATAAATATTTTAGAGAAGGTTTAATTTTATTCACATATTTACATCTAGCTCCAGAACCTGAGTTAACAAAGGCTTTAATTGATAATAAAGTGATATCAATTGCTTATGAAACAGTACAATTAGATAATCGTTCTTTACCATTACTTGCACCGATGAGTGAAGTAGCAGGTCGTATGGCTGCACAAATTGGAGCGCAGTTCCTTGAGAAAAATAAAGGCGGCAAAGGTATTTTACTTGCAGGCGTTCCAGGAGTAAAACGTGGGAAAGTAACAATTATCGGTGGCGGTCAAGCTGGTACAAACGCAGCGAAAATTGCGGTTGGACTAGGTGCGGATGTAACAATCATCGACTTAAGTGCAGAACGTCTTCGTCAATTAGATGACATTTTCGGAAATCAAGTAAAAACGTTAATGTCTAATCCTTACAATATTGCACAAGCTGTAAAAGAATCTGATCTTGTAATCGGTGCAGTATTAATTCCAGGTGCAAAAGCGCCAAAACTTGTAACAGAAGAAATGATTCAATCAATGGAACCAGGTTCTGTGGTTGTTGATATCGCGATTGACCAAGGTGGTATTTTCGAAACAACGGATCGCATTACAACTCATGATAACCCAACTTATGAAAAACATGGCGTTGTGCATTATGCAGTTGCAAACATGCCAGGTGCGGTTCCACGTACATCAACTCTTGCATTAACAAACGTAACAGTACCATATGCGGTACAAATTGCAAACAAAGGCTACAAACAAGCTTGCCTAAGCAATACTGCATTATTAAAAGGTATTAACACATTAGATGGCTATGTAACATTCGAAGCAGTTGCAGAAGCTCATGGCTTACAATACGCTGATGCGAAAGAGCTGCTTGAAAAAGCTCCTGCTTTATCATAATAAATATTGGGTGAGGCCCTTCTTGTGATAAGGAGGGCTTTTTGTTTAGAAATTCCTTGAAATGTTTTTTTCTTGCTAATACGATTCCTCTTATGATAGTTTGAAATGATGTATGTGAGCTAGTAAACTAGGTTTTCAGCATCCGATAGAATACGTTTGATATGTACGTAAGAAAACGGAGGAATAAAGATGAATGTCGAATGAACAAGATTCAAAGTGAAGCCAGGAAAAAGTCATCGTGTAGATGAATGGATGCAGCTTCTTAATGACAATATGAAAGAAGTGCTTTTGACACTAAACGACGAAAAAATGTATGTAGAGACAATTTTCCGGGAAATAAGAGATGGAGAAGAGTACTTATATTGGTATTCTGTACAAGGAGAAGGGGGGACTCTTGTCGAAAATTCTCATCATGAAATTGATAAAAAGCACTTAGCATTTTGGTATGCATGTATTGATGAAGAAGCACCAGCTGTCGATATGAAAACAGAAGTTATAATGATTCAAGATGTTGTCAAAGAAGCGATGAAAGAATAGAATGATAGTTTGTATATAAGCAGAAAAGCGCATCAACATAGATGGGCTTTTTTCGTTAAGATGCAATTGGTAAAAAAGATGAATGAAATAATTTACAAAAGATATACTAATATATAGGATATTGCAAGAGTCGTAATAGTTGAGAAATATTGATTACATTCCATTAATGTGAATAATCAGAAAATTTATGGTATAATATAGGAAAAGGGGGCTTATATGAGGCAAATACATGGAGCAATCTACATCTATATAACACTGTTTTTTATTGGAGTGTCTTATTACTTAGAGCATTCATACTCGCACCCAATTTTAACTTTTTTGAGCGGGACTTGTATGGTTATAGCGATTTTTGTACATCTTTTCTCAGTTTGGATTGTAAATTTTCAAGTGAATATTAGTAAGATGAAAGAAGGCACTTTTTGAGTGCCTTCTTTTTATCATTCTTAACTGCTGAATTTTGAGGTGAGGGTCTTATTGCCCGCAAATAGCGGGATAAAACTTTTAGGGGGGGGATGAAATGAGGGGAAAGAGCTCAATGGTTTGGGTATTTGTTTTTTTAAGTATTTTCCTTACAGTACTCACATCATGTGCATCTACATTTCCATCTAAACAAATCGCTACTGTAGAAGGGTATGTCATAGTGGGAAATGATAATGTATATTTCATCACGAATAAAAAATTTGAAACAAAAGCAGAGTTTCAAGAGTATATAGAAGAGCGACTACATGAGAAGTTTCCAACTGACACTGTTTTGAAATTTGTTGATAGCAGCACATATCAGCAGTTGAAATCAGGATATAAAATAAAAGTATGGTTTTCTCAAATACTTGAGAGCTATCCAGCCCAAATGATTGTTGAGAAGTTTGAGGTAGTAGATAAAAAGGTAGCATTCTCGCTACCTTTTTTTATTTCACAAACTGCAATTCTTTCGGGAATTTTGTTAAAATTTCTGTTCCGTCTTTTGTGATGTAAATATCATCTTCAATTCGAACTCCGCCTACATTTGGTACGTAAATTCCTGGTTCAATTGTGAAGACCATGCCTTCTTTTAATGGAGATTCGTTTCCTTCTTTTACATCTGGATATTCATGTACACTAATACCAAGGCCATGGCCGAGGCGATGCGGGAAGAAGTCTCCGTAGCCAGCGTCTGCAATAACAGAACGGGCAGCGCGGTCGATAGCACCGAGTGTAACGCCCGGTTTACATGCTTCAATTGCTTGTAGTTGTCCAGATAGTACGGTGTTATAAATACGCGTTTGTTCTTCAGAAATATCGCCGAATGCGACTGTGCGTGTAATATCAGAACAGTAACCATCAATAATTACACCTAGGTCGAATAGAACGAAGTCACCGCGCTTCATTTTGTTAGCGCCTGGTACACCGTGAGGTAGAGCTGAATTCGCTCCAGTTAAGACCATCGTGTCGAATGACATTTTATGTATACCTTTTTTCTTTAGTTCATGTTCGATAATGGCTAGTACTTCTAATTCACTACGATTTTCTTTAATGGCCTCTACACCAATACCGACAGCATAATCAGCCATATGAGCAGCTTCACGTAAAATAGAAAGTTCTTTTTCATCTTTAATTAAACGAAGCTCACGCACTTTTTCTTCTGCAGAGTGAAAAGTTGCATTTGGGAATAATTCTGTTAATGCTTCATAGCGTTCCACATTTAAGTGTTCTTTTTCAATTGCAACTGCATTTGCTTTGATACTGCGGTCTTTCAATATTTTTGCAATCATATCCCACGGTCTGTCAGTATCAGTAAATCCAATAATTTCGTGTGTCCATCCAGCGTTTCGTGCTTGATTTTCTTCCATTTTCGGACAAATTAAAATAGGTTCTTGTTCTTGGAATACAAATAGACCGAGTAGTCTTTCGTGCGGTTCGCAATGGAAGTTCGTCATGTAGAAAACGTTTGGTGTAGAAGTTAAGAAGGCTGCTTCTACGTCTTGTTCTTGTAGCCAGTGCATGAATTTTTCTAATCTAGTATTCATCGATCGACACCTCCGAGATTTCAGTTACATATATAACTTTACATCGGATGAAAGAGTTATGACAAGTAAATAGATGTTAGAAAAGACAGGAAATTGTGAAATCATGTAGAATAAAAGGTGTGAGTAAGGAGGAATGTAACAATGAAAATATCTTATCACGGGCATTCAGTTGTAAAGATTGAAACGAATGGAAAAGCGATTGTAATTGACCCATTTTTAACAGGAAATCCGAAAACAGATTTAAAAGCGGAAGATGTAAAGGTAGATGCGATTCTTTTATCGCACGGCCATGGAGATCATGTGGGTGATACAGTCGAAATTGCAAAGTGGAATGATGCGATTGTAGTAGCTCCTTTTGAACTAGCGACGTTTTTAGGATGGCAAGGTGTGAAGACGCATCCAATGCATATCGGTGGGGCGCATGAATTTGATTTTGGAAAAGTAAAGTTTACGCAAGCATTCCATGGTTCTAGCTACATCGATGAAGAGAATAAGACGATTACATATACAGGAATGCCAGCTGGGATTTTATTTACAGCAGAGGAGAAAACAATTTATCATGCAGGAGATACAGCATTATTTTCTGATATGAAATTAATTGGAGATCGTAATGATATTGAATTAGCATTTTTACCAATTGGTGATAACTTTACAATGGGACCAGAAGATGCCGCGTTAGCAGCGAAATGGATTGATGCGAAAACAGTTGTGCCGATGCATTATAATACGTTCCCGGTTATTGAACAAGACCCACATCGCTTTGTTGAAAAACTAACAAACTGTACAGGGAGAGTATTAGAAGTGGGAGAAAGTATTACACTATAGAAAAGAAACCCTTCATTTGATTGAACAAGTGAAGGGTTTCTTTATGTATGAAAAATAGGTGTAAGAATTCATTTGTTATATGGAAAATAGTACAGATATATAAAGAGAGTGTGTAACAGTTTTGAAAATATAGTATACTAAACATACAATACATGAAGAATTTAGGGAAAAGAAAGTATGGTGAAACCATTTGGCTACCAAACATAACCAAATTTTAGAGCATATTAATAACTTGCCAGTAGGGCATAAAATTTCTGTCCGTCAAATTGCGAAGGATTTAGGTGTCAGTGAAGGAACAGCATATCGCGCAATTAAAGATGCAGAAAATAAAGGGTATGTAAGTACGATTGAACGCGTGGGAACAATTCGAATTGAACAAAAGAAGAAAGAAAATATTGAAAAACTGACATATGCAGAAGTCGTTAACATTGTCGATGGCCAAGTGTTAGGTGGGAGAGAAGGATTACATAAGACATTAAATAAATTCGTAATTGGCGCAATGAAATTAGAAGCGATGATGCGCTATACAGAAGCTGGGAACTTATTGATTATTGGGAACCGTACAAATGCGCATCAGCTTGCACTAGAAAGAGGAGCTGCTGTATTAATTACAGGTGGGTTTGATACGGAAGATTATGTGAAGAAATTAGCAGATGAATTGAGGTTGCCGATTATTTCAAGTAGCTATGATACATTTACGGTGGCGACACTAATTAATCGCGCGATTTACGATCAGCTTATTAAAAAGGAAATCGTACTTGTTGAAGATATTTTAACACCAATTGAAGAAACGTTATATTTAAAGCCAGATGATAAAGTGGAGAGATGGCATGCTTATAATAAAGAAACGATGCATGGACGTTATCCAATCATCGATGACAATAAAAAAGTATTAGGAATCGTAACGTCAAAAGATATGATTGGGGTTGCAAAAGAAACACCGATTGAGAAGGTCATGACAAAGCAACCGATTACAGTGAATGGAAAAATGTCTGTTGCTGCGGCAGCACGTATGATGGTTTGGGAAGGAATTGAAATGCTTCCTGTGGTGGATGAAGGAAGCAAACTGCAGGGAATTATTAGTCGTCAAGATGTACTTCAGGCATTGCAAATGATTCAGCGTCAGCCACAAGTAGGAGACACAATTGATGATATCGTAACAAGTCAATTTGTAAATCAAAAAGAAACAAAACATGAACAAAATTATCAATTTTCAGTAACGCCACAAATGACGAATTCATTAGGAACGTTATCTTATGGTGTATTTACAACGATTGTAACAGAGGCGACCAATCGTGTGATTCGAGCGCAAAAGAAGAGTGATTTAATCGTTGAAAATTTAACGATTTACTTTGTAAAACCGGTCCAAATTGATCATATCGTATCAGTTCATCCAAAGGTATTAGAAATTGGTCGTAAATTTGGAAAAGTTGATGTCGAAGTACATCATGAAGGAAATGTTGTGGGGAAAGCACTGCTTATGGTGCAGTTAATTGATCGATAAATAGAATGAAAAAAGAAGCGTGCAGGACTTTCATAGCAAGAGTCGTATAAAAAATGTCGTTTGAAGCGGAATAATTGCACTTTCACATGCAAGGAAATCTATTGTATGTACATTCAGCTTTTGTTGTATAGATCGATTGTGAAATTGAAAAGAAATAAAAAAGCATCTGCTCAAATAGCCGATGCTTTTTTACATTACATTGTTTTATAGGCTTCTGCTTCTTTTACAGCTAGAGGTAAGAAATGCTTATATTGACGGAAGCCATTTAAAATACTTGCAATGCCAAATAAGAGAAATAATGCGCCGACAATGATTCGGGCAGTAGAAAGCTCTAGGAAAAATTGATTGAAACCAAATAAAGCAACAAATGAACCGAGTGCCATTGCCGACTTTCCGGAAAGCCAGCCTTTCTCCATTGGACGGTTTGTACGAAAATATTTTGTTTTATAGAAAAGATACAACATAAATGAGATGATAATACAAAAGACTAATACTGGCATAATACAATCCTCCATTATTTTGCATATTCTGTTTCTCCGCAGAATGACAAGTATAAGTGAAAAATCTAAACTTTCTGATTTATATTATAAAGGAATTGTTCGCATGTATGAAATATTTTCCGCTATAATGGAGAATAAAGTGAAAATAGGGTATATAAATATCGATTGATACAAAGGAGATTATACATATGCATGAACAAATTTTAGCGGCAATCCAAGAGTTTGATACAATTATTATTCATCGTCATGTGCGTCCAGATCCAGATGCACTAGGATCTCAATGTGGACTGGGCACAATGTTACAAGAATCGTTTCCAGAAAAAAATATTTATATGGTTGGTTACAATGAACCGTCTTTATCGTATTTACGAGTAATGGACGAGATTGAAGATAGTGTATATGAAAATGCACTTGTTATTGTTTGTGATACAGCCAATCAGGAACGTGTTTGTGATCAGCGCTATACAAAAGGGAAGATGTTAATTAAAATTGATCATCATCCAAATGAAGACCCGTACGGGGATATTACATGGGTGGATACAACAGCAAGCTCTACAAGTGAATTAATTTACGAGTTTTATTCTTATGGGAAAGAGAAAGGCTTAAAAATGACAGCGGAAGCAGCGCGTCTTATTTTCGCAGGAATTATTGGAGATACAGGACGTTTCTTATTTCCGAATACAACCGCAAAAACGTTCCGCTATGTCAGTGAACTTGTCGAAATGGGTGTTACATTTACTGAATTATATGATGAGATGTATAAAACGAAAGAGAAAATCGCTCGTTTAAACGGCTACATTTTACAAAATTTTACGATGACAGAAGAAGGTGCGGCCTACATTAAGTTAACGAAAGAAATATTACAACAATTTGATGTGCTTCCTTCAGAAGCATCTGGTGTTGTAGGAGCGCTTGGTAATATTGATGGATTGAAATCATGGGTTCTGTTTTTAGAAGAGGACGATGTTATTCGTGTTCGTCTTCGTTCAAAGGGACCTGTTATTAATACTTTAGCAATGCAATATAATGGTGGGGGACATCCGATGGCTTCTGGTGCGAAAGTATCTTCTTGGGAAGAAGCAGATCGTCTTTTTGAAGATTTACGTGTCATTTGCAAGTAAGTAGAGGGAATGCTATCGTTGTTGGAATTATTTCAATAGACTGAGGAGAAAAGTAGAGCGAAAAGGCTCTACTTTTCTTTTTCTATATGAACACTAATTTCAAGTACAGTATCAAAAGAAATCATGTCGACTTTAAAGCGATACATACGGTCATAATGTTTATAGGTTTTATTTTCAATTAATTTTTTGAGCAGTTCTTTATTTTTAGCGATACTTTGAATATTTTTCGTTAAAAGATGCTGGAGGTCGTTATGAATAGAAGTAGTCATGTTCTCAAGTGTAAGGTTGTCTAAGTCATATTTTTCCCCGTTGATAATTTTTATTTTAATTTCTTGAATTGTTAAGAGTCGTTTATTCTCCTTATTCAGTTTATCTTGATCTTCAAGAAGCACACGTAGTTTTTCTTCTTGTTTATTTATAATGTATTTTTGTTCTGCAATTTGACTAGCTTGTTCTTGCTGGAAGATGCCATATATGTAGAGGAAGATAAACCAGCTAATTACACCGCCAACAGCAGCACCAGCTAAAAATAAATACCATCGTTTGGCAGTAGAAGCGCTGGGAACTCTCATACATGCTCCTGTGTTAACCATTTAATAATAATAAGACCAGTTTGCATGCCACCTGTTGCAAAGAAGATAAGTAAAATTTGTTTCACAATATCTTTCATATCTCCCTCAAAAAAACTTCTCTCAAAGCTATAAAATGTATCAAAAGTACCACCAATTGCCGCTACCAGTGCCCAAATTCGTAAGTTTTGTGCGAATTGATTGATGTAGGTAAGGGCTGGTTTGCCAATAAGAAATGCTCCAATTCCTCCGATTAACGAGCCGCCGAGTAGGACCCCAAAGGCAATAAAGTAACTAATAATAAGAAGAGAGAAAAAAGTTTGTTCTCTTATGTCCATTGTCATTCCCCTTTCCTCATCATATATATGGACAAAGTGTGAGAAGTATGTTTTGATTTCCCCTTTCCTCATCACCTATAATGAAAGTAGTCAAATAGGTAAAGAGAGGGTACAACAGTGAAGTTTGTGCATTTACAATGTCAAACCGTTTATAGTTTGTTAAAAAGTGCTTGTAAAATTGATGAACTTGTGGCTAGAGCGAAAGAACTTGGGTTTTCAGCTCTTGCAATTACAGATGAAAACGTGATGTACGGAGTTATTCCATTTTATAAAGCATGTAAGAAGATGGGGATAAAGCCGATTATCGGATTAACAGCTTCCGTTTTTAATGAGGAAGAAGAACTCGCTTATCCACTTGTTTTATTGGCTGAAAATGAAGTAGGTTATCAAAATCTATTGAAAATTTCTAGCACCATTATGACAAAGTCTAAAGATGGAATTCCAAAAAAGTGGCTTGTCCATTATGCGAAAGGATTAACCGCAATTTCACCAGGGAAAGATGGAGAAATTGAACAATTATTATTGCAAGGAAAAGATGAGCGTGCAGAAGAAGTTGCCCGCACGTACCAAAATATGTTTGGCCATTTTTATATGAGTGTGCAGCATCATGCAATTCAAGATGAATTATTGTTGCAAGAAAAAATAGAAGAGTTTGTCAGAAATATGAACATTCCAATCGTGGCAACAAATGATGTTCATTATATTAATCAAAACGATGCACTTGTGCAAGAATGTTTATTATCTGTCCAGAGCGGTACAAAAATGACGGATCCGGATAGGCCAAGGTTGAAAACGGATCAGTACTATTTGAAATCATCCGCTGAAATGGAAGCCTTATTTTCTCATGTGGAAGAAGCACTTCGTAATACCATTCATATTGCAGAACGTTGCCATGTAGAAATTCCATTTCATGTGAATCAATTACCGAAATTTCCTGTTCCTACTAATGAAACGAGCGATGCTTATTTGCGCCGAATGTGCGAAGAGGGGCTATATAAACGCTATGGAACGCCAAAAGAGGTACATGTGAACCGTTTATATCATGAACTTGAAGTTATCTCTCGCATGGGGTTCAGTGATTATTTCCTCATCGTATGGGACTTTATGAAATATGCACACGAGAATAGGATTTTAACAGGGCCAGGACGTGGATCGGCAGCGGGTTCACTTGTCGCATATGTACTAGAGATTACAGATATTGACCCAATTGCATACAATTTATTATTTGAAAGATTTTTAAATCCAGAACGTGTTACACTTCCGGATATTGATATTGATTTTCCTGATGTAAGACGCGATGAAATGATTCGTTATGTAAAGGATAAATACGGCCAGCTTCGTGTTGCTCAAATTGTTACGTTCGGAACACTGGCTGCAAAAGCAGCAATCCGTGATATTGCTCGTGTAATGGGATTGCCGCCTCGAGATATTGATTTGTTCTCTAAACTGATTCCATCGAAACTTGGGATTACATTGAAAGAAGCTTATGAGGAGTCAGAAGCACTTCGTGATTTTATTCAAGGAAATCTTTTGCATGAACGTGTGTTTGAAATTGCAAAACGTGTGGAAGGATTACCGCGTCATACGTCTATCCATGCAGCTGGCGTTATTATGAGTCAAGAGCCCCTAACAAAAAGTATTGCGATTCAAGAGGGGCATAATGACGTATATGTAACGCAATATCCAGCGGATGTTTTAGAAGAACTTGGACTCCTAAAGATGGACTTTTTAGGGTTGCGCAATTTAACATTGCTTGAAAATATTCTTACTTTTATTACAACAACGACTGGAAAACAAATTGATATAAGGAATGTATCGCTCCAAGATGAAAAGACATTTCAATTGCTCGGAAGAGGAGATACAACAGGGGTATTTCAGCTTGAATCAGGTGGAATGCGAAATGTACTTCGCGGGTTAAAGCCAAATGAATTTGAAGATATCGTTGTCGTCAACTCTTTATATCGCCCAGGACCGATGGAACAAATTCCAGTCTTTATTGAATCTAAACATGGAAGACGAAACATTCAATATTTACATCCAGATTTGAAACCGATTTTAGAGAGTACATATGGTGTAATTGTTTATCAAGAACAAATTATGCAAATTGCTTCTAAATTAGCTGGATTTTCACTTGGAGAAGCGGATTTACTTCGCCGTGCAGTCAGTAAAAAAAGTCGAGATATTTTAGAGGAAGAGCGAAAGCATTTTGTGCAAGGTTGTTTACAAAATGGATATGATCAAACATCTGCAGAGCAAATTTACGATTTAATTGTTAGATTTGCAAATTACGGTTTTAACCGAAGCCATGCGGTGGCCTACAGTATGATTGGGTATCAACTTGCATATTTAAAAGCGAATTATCCACTTCAGTTTATGACCGCTCTATTATCCAGTGCAATTGGAAATGAAGATAAGATTACGCAATATATACGCGAAACAAAACGCAAAGGTTTCTGTGTTTTGCCGCCATCACTTCATAGAAGTGGCTATCATTTTCAAATTGAAGGGAATGCGATTCGTTATAGCCTTCTTTCCATTCGAAATATTGGGATGGCAACAGTGACTGCTTTGATTGAAGAAAGAGAGAAAGCGCCGTTTCAAGATTTATTTGAGTTTTGTCTTCGAATGCCAGTGAAATTTGTAACAGAGCGCAATTTAGAGGCGTTTGTTTGGTCTGGTTGTTTCGATGATTTTCAAGTTTCACGAACAACTTTGTTTAACAGCATAAAGGGTGCTCTAGAATACGCAAGTCTTGCGCGTGAATTAGGAGAAGAAAGTGTACCAAAATCAGTTTACGTGCAAGGGAAAGAGTTGTCTTTTATCGAACAATTGAATAAGGAAAAAGAAACGCTTGGTTTTTATTTATCAAGTTATCCGACAGCTCAGTATGCAAGTTTAGTAAAAGAATTAGAAATCCCTTCTCTTGCGCAAGCAATGAGACAAAAAGGAAAAGTACAACGCGCGATTGTTTACATTACAAGAGTGAAAATAATTCGCACAAAAAAAATGCAAAAAATGGCATTTGTTACGTTTTGTGATCAGAATGATGAAATGGAAGCGGTTGTTTTTCCAGAGACATACATTCATTTTTCAGAAAGGTTACAAGAAGGAGAAATTGTTCTTGTTGAGGGAACGGTAGAATCTAGAAATAATAAATTACAGTGGATTATAAATGGGCTGTATTCATTAGAACAAATGGATGTATATAACGAAATGAAAGAAGCATCCATTTATGTCAAATTACCTTCGCAGTACGATAAGAAGTTATTCAATCAAGTTACAAAAATATTATTTCACTATTCAGGTTTTGCGAAAGTACTAATTTATTATGAAAAGGAACATAAAGTGGTACAATTATCTCGTAGTTTGTCAATCCATCCGAGCGAGGAATGTTTAAGAACACTTCGTGAAATTGTCGGCAAAGAAAATGTGGTCGTAAAAATATAATGGACAACGCCCCTATAGTTCGATTATTATAGTAGTAGTGTTCGTGGTCAGACCACTCGGAAAAATTGATAGCAGCAAGAATAATTTGAGGAGAGTGGATAGTTTGTCAACACTTCGTGAAGAAGCACTTCACATGCATAAAGTGCATCAAGGAAAATTAGAAACTGTATCAAAAGTGAAAGTAGAAAATGCAAAAGACTTAAGTCTTGCATATTCTCCAGGGGTTGCAGAACCTTGTAAAGAAATTTATGACGATAAAAGTAAGGTATATGAATATACAATGAAGGGAAACATGGTAGCTGTTGTAACAGATGGGACAGCAGTACTTGGTCTTGGGAATATTGGACCAGAAGCATCTCTACCTGTAATGGAAGGTAAAGCGGTATTATTTAAGAGCTTTGCTGGCGTAGATGCATTCCCGATTGCTTTAAATACAAACGATGTAGAAAAAATTATTGAAACTGTAAAATTAATGGAGCCAAACTTTGGCGGTGTAAACTTAGAAGATATTGCAGCTCCAAACTGTTTTATTATTGAAGAACGCTTGAAAAAAGAAACGAATATTCCTGTATTCCATGATGATCAACACGGAACAGCTATCGTAACAGTGGCAGGTCTTGTAAATGCTCTGAAGTTAGTTGGAAAGAAAATGTCTGATATTAAAGTCGTGGCAAATGGTGCAGGTGCAGCGGGTATTGCGATTATTAAACTTTTATACCGCTACGGTGTGCGCGACATTATTATGTGTGACCGTAAAGGAGCGATTTACGACGGCCGCCCTGTTGGTATGAATCCAGTGAAAGAAGAAGTTGCAAAATATACAAATAAAGACCGTGTAGAAGGTTCTTTAACGGATGTTATAAAAGGTGCGGATGTATTCATCGGTGTATCTGTAGAAGGTGCATTAACGGAAGAAATGGTTCGTACGATGAATAACGATGCGATTATCTTTGCAATGGCAAATCCGGTTCCAGAAATCATGCCAGAAGCAGCAAAAGCAGCGGGTGCAGCGGTTGTTGGAACGGGTCGTTCTGACTTCCCGAACCAAGTAAATAATGTGTTAGCATTCCCTGGCATTTTCCGTGGTGCACTTGATGTACATGCTACCCAAATTAATGAAGAAATGAAAATGGCAGCTGTAGCGGCTATAGCAGAGCTTGTAACAGCTGATGAATTAAATGAAGACTATATCATTCCGGCGCCATTTGACGCGCGTGTAGCGCCTCAGGTAGCGGCTTATGTAGCGAAAGCTGCAATGGAGACAGGGGTAGCTCGTCGCCAAGTAGATCCAAATGAAGTTGCTGAGAAAACAAAACGATTAGCGTTGATTGGTAACGAATAAGCGAGGAGTTTTAATTGACATCATCAAATACAAAAGTATACCTCGAAATTGTAAAGAAAATTCGCTCCATTATGGAGGAGGATGGTTTAGTTGCAGGTGACCGTTTGCCGTCAGAGCGTGAGTTAAGTGCACGTTTGAATGTTGGGCGTTCGTCTGTACGAGAAGCATTGCGTGCTTTAGAACTGGTAGGATTAATTGAAACAAGGCGCGGTGAAGGGACGTTTATTCGTAACTTCTATGAAAATGGTCTCGTTCAATTGATTGCACCATTTTTATTGCAAGATGAAAAAACTAGACAGGATTTATTACAAACGAAACGATTAATTGAAAAAGATATGATTCGGATTGTCTGTAATTTAGCAGATGATACATTCTCTACGGTGTTAAGTAATTTAAAACAGGCGCTTGAGAGACAGGAAAGTTCAATTCAAGCGTTTCATCAAACGTTTTTCAAAACACTTATTGAACAAGTGGATAACTATTTACTATATCGCATTTGGATGATTGTAAATGATTATGTGGCAACCCTTTCTTGTAAAGTGTTAATAGACTCTATAGAGGTATATAGAAAACTTTACAAAGCTTTGGAAGCAAAACAGGAAGAAGAGACACTGAACATTTATGATGAATTGATAGAGAAAATACAGTTTCACTCGTAATGTATAAAATTTGTCGAAATGACCATGACACGTTATGAC
This sequence comes from Bacillus cereus group sp. BfR-BA-01522, assembly GCF_022662635.1. Classification (NCBI taxonomy): domain Bacteria; kingdom Bacillati; phylum Bacillota; class Bacilli; order Caryophanales; family Bacillaceae; genus Bacillus; species Bacillus cereus group sp. BfR-BA-01522. The sequence goes on from NZ_JAKUDY010000002.1 coordinate 68,994, forward strand.
AAACAATCTACTGCATAGCGGTTAAAGTTAAACGTAAAGAGAGAGGTTATTAGACAGATTAAGAAAAGAAGGCTAACATCAATCTTTGGTGTTAGCCCCATTTTCTTCCTAACCTTAGCTCTCAACAAAGGGGGTCAAATTGTGCTAAGAGATTTATTCGTGAAAAAGAAAAAGTACGCTGCAATTCCTTCAGAACAAGTACGAAAAGATGTACCGGACGGTGTTATGACCAAATGTCCAAAATGTAAAAAAATTATGTATACAAAAGAGCTTCTGAAAAATTTAAAAGTATGTGTGAACTGTGGATATCATCATCCGATGAATGCATGGGAACGTCTCGATAGTATATTGGATGAAGGATCATTTCGTGAATATGATAAAGAAATGGTTTCTGTAAATCCACTTCAGTTTCCAAACTATGAAGAGAAATTAGAGAACGATCGAAAGAAAACAGAATTAAATGAAGCGGTTGTGACAGGTGAGGGAACAATTGATGAAATGCTTGTTGTTGTGGCTGTAATGGATTCTCGTTTTCGAATGGGCAGCATGGGCTCTGTAGTAGGCGAAAAAATTGCGCGTGCAGTCGAAAAGGCATATGAATTACAAGTGCCGTTTATCATTTTCACTGCTTCGGGTGGCGCTCGTATGCAAGAAGGTATATTAAGTCTAATGCAAATGGCAAAGACAAGTGTAGCTTTAAAGAAATATAGTAATGCTGGAGGATTATTTATTTCTGTTATGACGCATCCGACAACGGGCGGAGTTTCAGCGAGTTTCGCTTCACTCGGTGACTATAATCTTGCGGAACCAGGTGCACTGATTGGTTTTGCAGGTAGACGTGTTATTGAACAGACGGTGCGCGAGAAACTCCCAGAAGATTTCCAAACCGCAGAATTTTTGTTAGAACATGGCCAGTTGGATGCCGTTGTGCATCGCAATGAGATGAGAGAGTCACTCCGCAAGATTTTAGAAGTTCATCAAGGGGAGGGAATGGCTGTATGGCAGAACTAGAATTTGAGAAACCGGTTGTTGAGCTAAGAAATAAAATTCGTGAACTAAAAGAATATACGAAACACAGCCAGATGGATTTCAGTGAGGAGATTCGTATTTTGGAAGATAAGCTAGAAAATTTAGAGGAAGAAATATACGGCAATATGAAGGTTTGGGATCGCGTTCAAATTGCTCGGCATGCGGAAAGACCAACGACGCTTGATTATATTGAGCACTTATTTACTGATTTTTTCGAATGTCACGGAGATCGATTCTTTGGTGATGATGCAGCGATTGTTGGCGGTATTGCGAAGTATAATGGCATGCCTGTAACTGTAATTGGGCATCAGCGCGGGAAAGATACAAAAGAAAATATTCGCCGTAATTTTGGAATGCCTCATCCAGAAGGCTATCGTAAAGCGCTGCGTTTAATGAAACAAGCGGAAAAGTTTAATCGTCCGATTATTTGTTTTATTGATACAAAAGGTGCTTATCCAGGGAAAGCGGCTGAAGAACGTGGCCAAAGTGAAGCAATCGCTCGCAATTTATTTGAAATGGCGGGACTTACTGTTCCTGTTATTTGTATTGTTATTGGTGAAGGTGGTAGCGGTGGTGCCTTAGGTCTTGGAGTAGGGGATTACATTTATATGCTAGAAAATTCTACTTATTCTGTAATTAGTCCAGAAGGTGCGGCGACTATTCTTTGGAAAGATGCGACAAAAGCGAGAGATGCTGCGGAAGCACTGAAAATTACAGCAGCTGATTTGAAAGAATTAGGTGTAATTGACGAAATTATTCCAGAATCAAGAGGTGGAGCACACCGTAATATTTTAAAACAATCAGAAAATATCAATGTTGTGTTGCAGAAAACGTTTGAACAATTAAGTGGTATTTCGAAAGACGAATTAATTGAAAAACGTTATGAAAAATATATGAAAATTGGGCAAGTTTCGTTTTCAAACGCTTCCATTTGGGTAAAATAATAAAGGCGTGCGTTCCCTTTCGCGAATGCACGTTTTTATTGTGAAAAGACACATCTTCTCCATTGTATTTTTATATTTCTTCATGTTATTTTATTATAAGGCAAATAATCTTTATGAGGTGAGTACAAATGAAACGTATTGGTGTATTAACGAGTGGTGGAGATTCACCTGGTATGAACGCTGCTATTCGTGCAGTTGTTCGTAAAGCGATTTACCATGATATTGAAGTATATGGTATCTACCATGGATATGCTGGACTAATTTCTGGTCACATTGAAAAATTAGAACTTGGTTCTGTTGGCGATATTATCCACCGTGGTGGTACAAAATTATATACAGCAAGATGCCCTGAGTTTAAAGATCCAGCTGTTCGTGAAAAAGGAATCGAACAATTAAAGAAACATGGCATTGAAGGACTTGTTGTTATTGGTGGAGACGGTTCTTACCAAGGAGCTAAAAAACTAACAGAGCAAGGATTCCCTTGTGTAGGTGTACCAGGTACAATCGACAATGATATTCCTGGAACAGACTTTACAATTGGATTCGATACTGCTTTAAATACTGTTATTGATGCAATTGATAAAATTCGTGATACAGCTACATCTCATGAACGTACATACGTTATTGAAGTAATGGGGCGTCACGCTGGCGACATCGCATTATGGGCTGGTTTAGCTGATGGTGCAGAGACAATCTTGATTCCAGAAGCAGAATATGATATGGATGATGTAATTGCTCGTTTAAAACGCGGTAGCGAACGTGGTAAAAAACATAGTATCATCGTTGTAGCTGAAGGTGTTGGAAGTGCGATTGATATCGGTAAGAAAATTGAGGAAGCGACAAACTTTGATACTCGTGTAACAGTATTAGGTCATGTACAACGTGGTGGATCACCAAGTGCACAAGACCGTGTGTTAGCGAGTCGCCTTGGCGCAAGAGCAGTTGAATTATTAATGGAAGGTAAGGGCGGACGTTGTGTTGGTATCCAAAACAACAAACTCGTTGATCATGATATTATCGAAGCGTTAGCTCAAAAACATGTAATTGATATAGATATGTATCAATTATCTAAAGAATTATCCATCTAATCGACGTAATGTCGGATATTTGGGAACGGTTTCAGAAATTTCGGAGGTGCAATATGCGCAAAACAAAAATTGTATGTACTATAGGTCCTGCTAGTGAAAGTATTGAAAAATTAGAACAGTTAATTGAGGCTGGTATGAACGTTGCTCGTTTAAACTTCTCTCATGGTAGCCATGAAGAGCACGGAGCACGTATTAAAAACATTCGTGAAGCGTCTAAAAAGACTGGTAAAACAGTTGCCATCTTGCTTGATACAAAAGGTCCAGAAATTCGTACACATGACTTCGTAGACGGACAAGCTGAGCTAACAACTGGTTCAGAAGTAGTTATTTCTACTGAGCAAGTATTAGGAACTGCAGAAAAGTTCTCAGTAACTTATGCTGGTTTATATGACGATGTAAATCCAGGTTCTCGCATTCTAATCGATGATGGTTTAATCGAGCTAGAAGTAATCGAGAAAGTTGATGGAAATATTCGTACAAAAGTACTAAACAGTGGTATTGTAAAAAATAAAAAAGGTGTAAACGTACCAAACGTAAGCATTAAGCTTCCTGGTATTACTGAAAAAGACGTAAAAGATATCATCTTCGGTATCGAGCAAAACGTTGACTTCATCGCAGCATCTTTCGTTCGTAAAGCGGCTGACGTGTTAGAAATTCGTGAATTATTAGAAGAACATAATGCACAGCATATCCAAATCGTACCAAAAATTGAAAACCAAGAGGGTATCGATAATATCGATTCAATCTTAGAAGTTTCTGATGGCTTAATGGTAGCTCGTGGTGACATGGGTGTAGAAATTCCACCAGAAGAAGTGCCATTAGTACAAAAACGTCTAATCAAAAAATGTAACGTATTAGGCAAACCAGTTATTACTGCAACACAAATGTTAGATTCTATGCAACGTAACCCACGTCCGACTCGTGCGGAAGCAAGTGACGTAGCAAATGCAATCTTTGACGGTACAGATGCAATCATGCTTTCAGGTGAAACTGCAGCAGGGCAATATCCAGTAGAAGCAGTAACAATGATGGCGAATATTGCAACACGCGTTGAGAAGTCATTACAATATAAAGATATATTTAAGAAACGTATTAAAGAGCTTACACCAACAATTACAGATGCGATTAGTCAATCTGTTGCACATACAGCAATCGCTCTTGATGTAGCTGCAATCATTGCTCCAACTGAAAGTGGCTATACTGCAAAAATGATCTCGAAATACCGTCCAAAATCTCCAATCGTAGCTGTAACATCTGATGAGCAAGTATGTCGTCGTCTTGCACTTGTTTGGGGTGTACAAGCGTTTATGGCTAGTAAACGTGCGGCGTCTACTGATGAAATGTTAGATACTGCTATTCAAACAGGTATGGATGCTGGTCTAATTGGACTTGGTGATACTGTAGTTATTACAGCTGGTGTTCCAGTTGCTGAAACGGGTACAACAAACTTAATGAAAATTCATGTTGTTGGCGAAGAAATCGCGAAAGGACAAGGAATTGGTCGTAAAGCGGCAAAAGGTAAAGTGGTTGTAGCGAAAACAGCAACTGAAGCTGTTGCGAACGTAAAAGAAGGAGATATTCTAGTTACAACAAGTACTGATAAAGATATGATTCCTGCAATTGAAAAAGCGGCAGCTTTAGTTGTAGAAGAAGGCGGTTTAACAAGCCATGCAGCTGTCGTAGGTGTTTCAATTGGTATTCCAGTTATCGTTGGTGTAAATGGTGTAACAGAAACTTTAAAAAATGGCCAAGAAGTAACAGTTGATGCAGCTCGCGGAATTGTTTATAATGGACATGCGGAAGTGCTATAACAAGTAATATGGAGAGAAGGATGAGGATCCTTCTCTTTTTTTTACAACTTAAAAGGAAATTAGTAAAACTTCGATTGATGAGGGGTGTTACAAAGAAAAGGGATTAGGGATATGGGGACTGGTTCTTCTGGAAGATTGTGCAGCTTGCTAGAGGCAGGTGAAAGGAGTGATAGACAAGTGAAATGGCTTCTTGTTTTATTTATTTTAATACCAGCTCTTGAAGTGACGGTTTTGATTGCTTCAAGTCATTTGATTGGTGTATGGCCAACGTTTGTTATGATTATTGTTACAGCTGCTTTAGGTGCTTATTTAGCGAAACAACAGGGCTTTAAGGTACTTAGGGAAATTAGGATTAGAGTGAACCGAGGAGAGATGCCGGGAGATGCTGTATTAGATGGGATTTTTATTCTGGCAGGTGGAGTGCTTTTGTTAGTGCCTGGATATGTAACAGATGTAATTGGTCTTGTTTTCATCATGCCAGTGACGCGAAAGGTATGGAAGCAGATAGTAATGAGATGGCTAGAGTGGAAATTGAGAAGAAATACAACAATTATTGTACAAAAATAACTCATAGAACGAGGGGGTTCTGTGAGTTATTTTTTTGTCGAATTATAAGATGTATATTTATTCATTTGTAGAAAAAGGAAGAAAAGGTGATGATAAAAATACTGAAAATAGAATTAAAATACAAAATCATCCTCAATTCATGATATTTTATGCAAAAAAATAAGGGGTTAGCCATGATAGATGACTAAGTCCCTGATTTTTTTGTTTCTAATAAAAGTGTTACATAAGAAAGGTATTATTTTAAGGGAGTTCCCTTAATAAATCTCCATAAATCATGGAAGACATGTGCTTTATGCAATGTATTTAAGAGTACTAATGTGACTGGACCGACAATTAACCCTAAAAAACCATAGAGTTTAAATCCAACGAATAAAGCAACAAGTGTTGGAAGAGGATCAAGTCCAATATTTGATGATAGGACTTTTGGCTCCATAATTTGTCTTTGGACAATTACGATGATATATAAAATGAGCAGGCCGATTGCAAAGGCTGTATCTCCTGTAAAAAAGACATATATAACCCAAGGAACAAAGACAGCTCCTGTTCCTAAATAAGGAAGTAAGTCTACAATACCAGTTATTAATGCGATTGTGATTGCGTACGGTACTCGTAAAATTAATAAACCAACCAATACAATAATCGTTGTCATCGATACAAGGGTAAGTTGTGCTTTCACAAATCCAAATGACGCTTTTCTTAAATCTACAAAAATGGTCTTTCCATATCCGTGTACTCGGTTTGGAAGAAAATGTCTTGTTTTGTGAGCAAGTCTATGCCAATCAAAGCTAATAAAGAAAGTTGCTAAGAGAATAAAAACAAGCACAGTTAACGTAGTTGGAAGTGCGCTAATAAAGTTTGTTAACCCACTAATAATAGCGGTTAATAAATCTTTCATTTGCTTTGTAGCTTCCGTGCCCAGATTTTGAATGTTTTGTGTAATGGTATGTTGTTGAGATTCTCCAAGATGATTAAATTTAGAAATTAAATCGTCATAGAGAGGCATAATATTGTTAAGTGCAAATTGTTGTGCATATTGAACGATAGTCGGAAACTTGTCGGTAACAATTTGCAATAAGTAAGTTGTGGCAGAAATAACTTCTGTCACAAGGTATGTGACGAGCCCAACGATAGCGCCGAAAACGAGAATTAAACTGACGAGTACCGATAATGCACGAGGAAAGTGTAGGTTTCGGTTCAGAAAATTTACGACTGGATTAATCAAATAAGCAAATGCTAGAGCGATAATAAATGGATAGATGAGTCCTGCAATATAGATGAGAACATAAAACCCGATTATTGTTATCATAATGACTAAGATCAATCGTAATAAGATATATAGTGAGTTACGATTCAAAGATGCTTACCTCCCATTCCAAATTGTATTGTGTTATAGTGGAATGATGGATTTATCCTGCTATTTGCGAGTGTTAGGATACAACGAAAACGGCAAACCACCCTCTCGTAAAAGCTTGATGATAAGAATTAACCAAACAGAAAAGTTATTTTCACATGGTAAGAACCTCACTTTATTTTCTTTTTATTTTACCTGTTTCTTTTCAGAAAAGAAAGAAAAGGAATCTGGTTTATCCCGTTATTTTAGGGCAGTAAGACTCCCCCTCAAGGTTCAAAGAGTAGCAAGGAAGATAGGTGGGAGTAGGGCTGCCCGTAACAGCCCGATTGGTGAGGGCTCATAATCAGTGGGGATGAAGAAACTCCTACTGATTAAAGTTTCACTTTATGGCTGTATACTTATTATTCATTCTGGCTTAAGTTTTCAAAACGTAAAAGTTGTATGCAACATTTGTATCGTCCATAAAGTACTTAGGATAAAGACTTTATATCTGGTATAACGATGTGTTTAACAGTATTTTTGTTTGGAAACAGGTTCATTATTTTCAGAAAGGAAGTATAATCATGATTAGTCAATCAACGTTATTTTTATTCATACTGCTTATTATTGGGTTAATTGCTAAAAATCAATCATTAATTGTAGCCATTTGTGTGCTATTTGTATTAAAGTGGACATTTTTGGGAGATAAAATTCTACCCTATTTACAAACGAAAGGGATTAATCTCGGAGTAACAGTCATTACAATAGCGGTTCTTGTTCCAATTGCGACAGGTGAAATTGGTTTTAAGCAACTGGGTGAAGCGACGAAATCTTATTATGCATGGATTGCTTTAGCTTCAGGAATAGCGGTTGCGCTATTGGCAAAGGGTGGTTTGCAGTTGCTAACGAACGATCCACATATTACAACTGCACTTGTATTTGGAACTATTATTGCAGTTGCTCTATTTAATGGGGTAGCTGTAGGACCGTTAATCGGAGCTGGAATTGCCTATGCAGTCATGAACATTATACAGATGTTTAAGTGAAAAATTTTATAGTAATATAAATTTTTTGAATTCTTTCCATTCACAAAAGTCAGATAATTGTTTATAATAAGGATAGAAACTAAAAAAGGTTACATAACAACAAAGACTTACACCAGATAAAATAAAAACAACATAAAACAATTTTTAGTGATATTGTTTTATGTTGTTTTTATCATAAACTCTTCGAAACTAGTTTTCCTCACCATCTGTAGTTCTAAGTGTGAGGAGTCGGGGAGAAACTCACGCTCATGCTTTAGACAAATAAAGCAATAGAACTTACATGATGGGGATATCACAACAAGTTGCATGATCGTGCATTTTGCTTGTCTAAAGAGTGAACGGGCGTTCATAATTTAGAAGGAGCGCAAGTGGATACAAGGTTGGGAGAATTTTCAGGAAAAGGAGAGAGTGTCATGACTGTTATTCGAGGTTTAGAAGGGGTAGTAGCAACAACATCATCTGTGAGCTCAATTATTGATGATACATTAACGTATGTTGGGTATAATATTGATGATTTAGCAGAAAACGCTACATTTGAAGAAGTCGTATACTTATTATGGAATCGCAGATTGCCTAATGAAGCTGAATTAGTGGAATTCAAGGAAACTTTATCCAATTATTTGGAAGTTCCAAATGAGATTTTCACATATTTAAAGCAAGTAGACTTAAAGATTGCGCATCCGATGTCAGTTTTACGAACAGCGATTTCCATGCTAGCATTATATGATGAGAGCGCTGAAATCATGGATGAACAGTTCAATCGTTTGAAAGCGGTTAAATTACAAGCTCAAGTCGGAACAATTGTTGCAGCATACGCAAGAATTCGTAAAGGTTTAGAGGTTGTTGAACCAAGAAAAGATTTATCATTAGCAGCAAACTTCTTATACATGCTAAATAATCGTGAACCGAATGAAGTTGAAATTGAGGCTTTTGATAAGGCGCTTGTCCTTCATGCAGACCATGAATTAAACGCTTCTACATTTACAGCGCGCGTTTGTGTTGCTACACTTTCAGATGTATATTCTGGTATCACAGCAGCGATTGGCGCGCTAAAAGGGCCTCTTCATGGCGGGGCAAATGAAAATGTAATGAAGATGCTAAAAGAAATTGGTGAAGAAGAAAATGTAGAATCCTATATTCATAATGCGCTTCAAAATAAAGTGAAGATTATGGGATTTGGTCATCGTGTATATGAACATGGTGATCCACGTGCAAAACATTTACGTGAAATGTCTAAGAGATTATGCGTGCTTTTAGGAGAAGAGAAATGGTATAATATGTCTGTGAAAATAGAAGAGATTGTAACAAGAGAAAAAGCTCTTCCGCCAAATGTCGATTTCTACTCTGCTTCTGTATACCATTGTTTAGGAATTGACCATGATTTATTTACACCAATTTTTGCGATTAGCCGCATGTCAGGCTGGTTAGCTCATATTTTAGAACAATATGAAAATAACCGTTTAATTCGCCCGCGTGCTGAATATAGTGGACCGACGCATCAAAGATACGTTCCGCTAGCACAACGCTAAGTAAAAAGCACTATTTCGATAGTAGAAATAAACCTTTAAAAGTCTGACTGTTTAGGAAAGAAGTAATGATTGGAATATTTTAATTTGACTAACGGTTTGAACTGAGGGTTATTCCCTCAGTCTCATACATATGAAATTTCAAACATGGGGGTTATCACAGTGACGACAGGAGAAAAAATTACTGTAACAAATGGTGTTATGAATGTACCGAACAATCCAATTATTCCTTTCATCGAAGGGGACGGAATTGGACCGGATATTTGGGCAGCTGCATCTCGTGTATTAGAAGCGGCTGTAGAGAAAGCTTATAATGGTGAGAAGAAAATTATTTGGAAAGAAGTGCTTGCAGGGGAAAAAGCATTCAACCAAACGGGTGAATGGTTACCAGAGGAAACTTTAAATGCAATTCGTGAGTATTTAATTGCGATTAAAGGTCCGCTTACAACTCCTGTTGGTGGTGGAATTCGTTCTTTAAACGTAGCGCTTCGCCAAGAGTTAGATTTATATGTATGTTTACGTCCGGTTCGTTATTTTGAAGGTGTTCCTTCACCTGTAAAACGTCCGGAAGATACCGATATGGTTATTTTCCGTGAAAATACAGAAGACATTTATGCTGGTATTGAATATGCAAAAGGATCTCCAGAAGCAGAAAAAGTTCTTGCTTTCTTAAAAGATACAATGGGTGTAAATAAAATCCGCTTCCCAGAAACATCAGGAATTGGTATCAAACCAATTTCAGAAGAAGGGACAAAGCGTCTTGTTCGTGCTGCAATTCAATACGCAATTAACGAAAAACGTTCCTCTGTTACATTAGTTCATAAAGGAAATATTATGAAATTCACAGAAGGTGCTTTCAAAAATTGGGGTTATGAAGTTGCTGAACAAGAGTTTGGTGATAAAGTATTTACATGGGCAGAATATGATCGTATTGTTGAAAAAGATGGCAAAGATGCAGCAAATAAAGCGATGGCAGAAGCTGAAGCAGCTGGTAAAATCATCGTAAAAGATTCTATTGCAGATATTTTCTTACAACAAATTTTAACACGTCCACGTGAATTTGATGTTGTGGCAACAATGAACTTAAATGGTGACTATATCTCTGATGCACTTGCAGCTCAAGTAGGTGGCATTGGTATTGCTCCAGGTGCAAATATTAACTACGTGACTGGTCATGCAATTTTTGAAGCTACTCATGGTACGGCTCCGAAATATGCAGGCTTAGATAAAGTAAACCCATCTTCTGTTCTTCTTTCAGGAGTATTATTGTTAGAACATTTAGGGTGGAATGAAGCAGCAAAATTAGTAACTGGGGCAGTGGAAAAAACAATTGCTTCAAAAGTGGTAACATATGACTTCGCACGTCTAATGGATGGTGCAACTGAAGTGAAATGTTCTGAATTTGCTGATGCTCTTATTAACAATATGGACGTAGCAGTAATTAAAAACGCATAATAAAAGCGGGGGTGAACGTATGACAATCAAACGCAAAAAAGTATCAGTCATCGGTGCGGGATTTACAGGAGCAACAACGGCGTTCTTATTAGCTCAAAAAGAGCTTGCAGATGTTGTACTAGTGGATATTCCACAGCTTGAAAATCCAACAAAAGGGAAAGCGTTAGATATGTTAGAGGCAAGCCCTGTCCAAGGTTTTGATGCTAACATTATCGGTACATCTGATTACGCAGATACTGCTGATTCTGACGTTGTAATTATTACAGCAGGAATCGCGCGTAAACCGGGTATGAGCCGCGATGATTTAGTAGCGACGAATTCTAAAATTATGAAAAGTGTTACAAAAGAAATTGCAAAACACTCACCAGATACAATTATTATTGTGTTAACAAATCCAGTTGATGCAATGACATATTCTGTATTTAAAGAAGCAGGATTTCCAAAAGAACGCGTTATTGGTCAATCTGGTGTATTAGATACAGCTCGTTTCCGTACATTTATCGCACAAGAATTGAACCTTTCTGTTAAAGATATTACTGGATTTGTTCTTGGGGGTCACGGTGATGATATGGTACCGCTTGTTCGCTATTCGTATGCAGGTGGTATACCGCTAGAAACACTCATTTCGAAAGAACGTTTAGATGCAATTGTGGAGCGTACACGTAAAGGTGGCGGTGAAATTGTAAATCTATTAGGAAATGGTAGTGCATATTATGCACCGGCTGCTTCTCTCGTTGAGATGACGGAAGCAATCCTAAAAGACCAGCGCCGTGTGTTACCAGCTATTGCATATCTTGAAGGGGAATATGGTTATCGTGATCTTTACCTAGGTGTACCAGTAATTTTAGGTGGTAACGGTATTGAAAAAGTGATTGAGTTAGAGCTTCGCGAAGAAGAAAAAATGGCGTTAGATCGTTCAGTTGAATCTGTGCGTAACGTTATGGAAATTCTTTCTTAAGTTAAATATGTGCTAGGAAAAAGATTCGGGTTCCGAATCTTTTTCCGCTATTTAGTAGATTGTTTTTTTGAGATAATTTGAAAACGTTATCAATCTTCATGTCCTATAGTAGAACGATAGAATTGTAACAGACATTGCCTTCGTTATTGCAACGCTTCGGATAAAAATCGCTTTTAGTGGGATAATAAGGTGGAAATCGGAGGGGAATGTGACATGTTAAAGAAAAAAGTTCAAATCGGTCGTCGAATGGATGAAATTACAGTAGGAGAGAAGTTATCCATTACTGAGAAAATAGAAGATAAAGATTTATTATTGTATTTAGGTTTAACAAATGACGCGAATCCTTTATATATTCAGCATGATTATGCATCCCAAACTCCATATGAAAAGCCGATTGTACCGAGCATGATGTTAACAGGAATGATTACAACAGCAGTTACAAAATATTTACCAGGTCCAGGAAGTCATGTTGTTAGGAAGGATCTTATGTTTGTCAAACCAGTTCATCATTATGAAACATTAGAAATTCATTTTGAAGTGATAGAGGTTTCCCAAGAAGAACATACAATTGATATGCGTGTATTTGCTTATGACGAAAGTAAAGAAGTGGTTGTGAAAGGAAGATTAACAGTAACGCCTCCTTACCAATCGGTGTCCATGTTAGAAAAAACATTAGATAACTTCTAATCTACAAGCCAAATTAGTTTGACAGAAAAAAGTAGTGCTGCCTCACTGGACGAGTACTACTTTTTTCGTATGCTCATATAGCAGTCATTTAGTTAAAAAATCCTGCTACAAATCCTTCTCCAAAATCAGATAAGAAGGAGTGTAATGTCTCCCAGTTAGAAAATCCGATAACAAATGTAGCAACAAATAAGAAGGCTATACTGGATAATATCAATCTTTTTTGATTCATTACAAAGGCACCTCATAAAACGTTATATCAATATATAGTTATATTTTATGGAATTCATTTTAAGATAGGTAAGTTACATAGTCAAGTCTCTTTCATTATGAGCCCTCACCAACCGTGATTTTCTAATGGATCGCTTATCCTCATAATAAATATACCTTCATCATTTGCATGTACACGTTCAAAACTTGAACATAATTCATAGTACGGTATAAGCATAACATGGTGTCTCCAAGTAGAATGGCCTTCTCCTAACCATTTTGAAATGAGAGAACCACGCCAATTTCAAAAAGAATGAAAATGCCATATGCCTGTTCCTCCATTCGATAGGAACGGTGTCGTGCTGTTTTTAAGTTTATCGATTCAACTTTGTAACGATAAGGTTTTCCGAATGGACAATTCTATTGAGAGGGGCTTTGTTTTCTAGTATGATGAGAATAACGGGGAAAATACTAGGATGAAGAAGGTTTCAAGTCTATTACTTGGAGGAAGAGAATGAGCAATCGAATTTTAGTTGTTGATGATGAAGAGTTTATCCTAACTTTAATTGAGTTTAATTTACAGCAGGCTGGTTTTGAAGTGATCACAGCAATGGATGGTGAAGTTGCGTTTCAAAAGGCGACAACAGAGCGTCCAGATTTGATTATATTAGATTTAATGCTTCCAAAGATGGATGGAATGGAAGTATGTAAGGAGTTACGTTTGCAGCGCGTTATGACACCTATTCTTATGCTAACTGCAAAAGATGATGAATTTGATAAAGTACTAGGGCTTGAGCTTGGAGCAGATGATTATATGACGAAGCCGTTTAGCCCGAGGGAAGTTGTTGCACGAGTGAAGGCAATTTTACGTCGAACAAAGTTGCAGGAAGAACAAATTCCGGAAGTGCCAGATGAAAATAGCATTATGATTTCTGAACTAAAGATTTTACCAGAATTTTATGAGGCATATTTCAGAGGAGAAAAATTAGAACTTACTCCGAAAGAGTTTGAATTACTTGTTTATCTTGCGAGGAATAAAGGGCGAGTATTAACGCGCGATCAATTATTAAGCGCGGTATGGAATTATGATTTCGCTGGTGATACGAGAATTGTTGATGTTCATATTAGTCATCTGCGCGATAAAATAGAGCACAATACAAAAAAACCAGCGTATATTAAGACAATTCGAGGATTAGGTTATAAATTAGAGGAGCCAAAAGGAGATGAATAAATTTCGCTCCAGGCTTCTTTTTACATTTGTTTCGCTTATTATTTTTATTTTAGTGGGACTTGGTGTACTGTTAGAGACGTTGTTTGAGAATTATTATATCGAGCATACGAAAGAGAGGACGATAAAGGAAACAAGGTATGTTGCTTTATTAGTAGAAGAGTTAGGTATTGATAAGGTCTTACATGCACAGAATGTTTTTACCGAATTAGAAGAACAAATACCGATTTCGATCCTCTTTGTTGATGAAGCGAAAAAGGTTCAATATAGTAAGAGTGATAAGCCGGTGTTTGATCAAAAAATGATTGAGGAGCTTACTTCTGAAACAGCCGGTCAAAAAAGTAAGGTCATTACAAAAGAATCAAAGCAGAGCAATGTATTTTACCATGCTGTATTTGTACAAGATGCGCAAGGAAAGCAAGGATATATTCTCGTGAAAAGTATAATTGAACCTTTAAAAGATGTTCATCAAAAAACATGGGGACTATTAATTGTTGGATTTGTAATTGCTTGTCTTGTAGTTATTTTTCTTGGAATGAAAATTACTGGACAGTATATTCGCCCGATAGAATCTGTTACAAAAGTAGCTATTGAGTTGGCTAAGGGAAATTATAAGGCAAGAGCGTATGAGAGTCATTCTGATGAAACAGGAATGTTAAGCAAAGCAATTAATATTTTAGCCCGTAATTTACAAGAGATGACGTTGGAGCAAGAAATGCAGCAAGATCGCTTACATACGCTGATTGAAAATATGGGAAGCGGTATGATTTTAATTGACAGCCGAGGATATATTAGTCTTGTAAACCGTTCGTATAAAGAGATTTTTCATGTTACAGATGAAGAGTATTTGGATCGTTTATATTATGAATCGTTTCATCACACTGAGATTATTGAACTGGTAGAAGAGATCTTTATGACAGAAGTGAAAGTACGCAAACAAGTGCTGTTGCCGCTTGATATTGAACGAAAGCATTTTGAAGTATATGGCGCACCTATTATTGGGACGAATCATGAGTGGAAAGGGATTGTACTTGTATTTCATGATATAACCGAATTAAAGAAACTTGAGCAAATGAGAAAAGACTTTTTAGCGAATGTTTCTCATGAATTGAAAACACCAATTACTTCTATTAAAGGATTTTCAGAAACATTGCTTGACGGAGCAATGAAGAATCAAAAATTTTGTGAGCATTTCTTACACATTATTTTAAAAGAAAGTGAGCGTATGCAAGACTTGATTGAAGATTTGTTAGATTTGTCGAAAATCGAGCAACAAGGCTTTAAATTAAATATGGGAAATGTGGATATAAAGGACTTGCTGGAAGATATTAAAATGGTGTTAGATAAAAAGGCACAAGATAAAGAGATTGTGTTACAGATGGATGCTATGCAGCATGTATCTGTTATTGGAGATTCCAGCCGCTTGAAGCAAATCTTTATTAATTTAGTTCATAATGCAATTATATATACGCCTGTTGGTGGAACCGTTTCTGTTTCATTATTTGAGGACGAACAGAATGCCTACGTGCAAGTAGCTGATACAGGAATTGGGATTAGTAAAGAAGAAATCCCACGAATCTTTGAGCGTTTTTATCGTGTAGATAAGGCGCGAAGCCGAAATACAGGTGGAACAGGGCTTGGGCTATCTATTGTTAAACATTTAGTGGAAGCTCATCACGGAATGATTACTGTAGAAAGTAAAGTAGGGGAAGGGACAATGTTTACGGTCGCTTTACCAAAAGTAAATCTTTAGATTTTGGTTGAGGGATATTTACATTATATTAACAATAGCTTCATTAAAGATTAACAAAGACCTGTTAATATAATACATGAAAACCCCTTCATCCAAGGAGTAGTAAATTGGGACGAGAATAGATGCTCTGTTCTCGTCACTTCCCTTTTCTGTGAAATATTATATTTTTATGTAATAAGGAAAACCGTTATTTTTCTTCTCTCTCTTAGTCGTGTTAATATAGAGAGAAGGAAAGAACGGTTTTTTTATATGGGAAAGAACAGTTCAATTTTGTATGGGGAGGTTTCAAATTTGGAAAAAAAAGTTGTATTAGTTGATGGAAATAATATCGCATATCGTGCTTTTTTCGCACTACCGCTTTTAAATAACGATAAGGGGATACATACGAACGCAATTTATGGTTTTACAATGATGCTTATGAGGATATTGGAAGAAGAAAAGCCTACGCATATGCTTGTGGCATTTGATGCTGGGAAGACAACATTCCGCCATAAGACATTTAGTGATTATAAGGGGGGACGTCAAAAAACGCCACCTGAACTTTCAGAGCAATTCCCCTTCATTCGCGAATTGTTAGATGCTTTTCGTGTACCTCGTTATGAATTAGAAGACTACGAGGCTGATGATATTATGGGGACGTTAGCGAAAGAAGCAAGTGAACAAGGGGCACAGGTAAAAGTAATTTCCGGAGATAAAGATTTACTTCAACTCGTTTCTGATCATACACGTGTATGTATTCCGCGTAAAGGAATTACAGAAGTGGACGAGTATACAAAAGAGGCACTCTTTGAAAAGTATAACTTATCACCAAAACAAATTATTGATATGAAAGGGCTAATGGGGGACCAATCGGATAACATTCCTGGCGTTCCAGGTGTTGGAGAGAAAACGGCGATTAAACTGTTAACGCAATTTGGGACAGTGGAAGCTGTATATGAAAATCTAGATCAAGTGAGCGGTAAGAAGTTAAAAGAAAAATTAGAGACACATAAAGAGCAAGCATTTATGAGTAAAGAACTTGCGACAATTATTACGGATGCACCTATTACTGTGCATATAGATGATATTGAATATAAAGGATATGAGGCAGGCGACATTATTCCTCTTTTTGAAAATCTAGGTTTTACGTCTTTATTAAATAAGCTTGGGGCTCCTTCTGAAGAAGCTGTTTCAGCTGAATTAGATGATATTTCATTTGAAATTGCTGAAGAAGTAACAGAAGAGATGCTGCAGCAAGATAGTGCAATCATTGTAGAAGTGCAAGAAGAGAATTATCATAAAGCAGACATTCAAGGATTTGGTATTCAAAATGACAATGGCTGTTATTTCATCCCAACGGATATAGCTCTTGCGTCTGAGGCGTTCATAAAATGGCTGAAGGATGAAGAAATGAGAAAGTATACATTTGATGCTAAACGTGCCATTGTAGCACTTAAATGGAAAGGCGTAGAAATTAGAGGGGTTGATTTTGATTTATTAATCGCTGCGTATTTACTTGACCCAGCTGATACAGACAAAGATTTCCGTACGGTAGCAAAAATGAAAGAAACACATGCGGTGAAATCGGATGAAGAAGTGTATGGTAAGGGAGCAAAACGTGCTGTTCCGGCGCAGGAAATTGTTGCGGAACACGTAGCGCGCAAAGTACATGTCTTATATGATGTAAAACAAACATTTATAGATGAATTAGAGAAAAATAAACAATATGAACTGTTCATAAACCTTGAAATGCCGCTAGCGTGCGTCTTAGCTGACATGGAAGTAAAAGGTGTGAAAGTTGATACAGAGCGCTTGCGTAATATGGGAGATGAACTTGCTGGTAGACTAAAGGAAATGGAGCAAGAAATTTATGAGCTTGCTGGTACAGAATTTAATATTAATTCGCCAAAGCAGCTCGGTGTTGTTCTATTTGAGAAGCTGAATTTACCAGTGATTAAAAAGACGAAGACAGGATATTCTACATCAGCTGATGTACTAGATAAGTTGATGGATCATCATGAAATTATTCCAAAGATTTTACATTATCGTCAACTTGGCAAATTGAACTCAACGTATATTGAAGGTCTACTAAAAGTTGTTCATGATGAGTCATCTAAAATTCATACTCGTTTTAATCAAGTATTAACACAAACGGGGCGCTTAAGTTCTACAGAACCGAATTTACAAAATATCCCGATTCGTTTAGAGGAGGGAAGAAAGATTCGCCAGGCTTTTATTCCTTCACAAGAAGGATGGGTTATGTATGCGGCTGATTATTCACAAATCGAATTACGTGTACTGGCACATATTGCAAAAGATAAAGGATTAATAGAAGCATTTCAGCATGATATGGATATTCATACAAAGACAGCAATGGATGTCTTTGGTGTTGAAAAAGATGAAGTAACAGCAAATATGAGACGACAAGCAAAAGCAGTAAACTTTGGGATTGTGTACGGCATTAGCGATTACGGACTTTCACAAAACTTAGGAATTACACGAAAAGCAGCAGGAGAATTTATCGAGAAGTATTTTGCTAGCTTCCCTGGTGTAAAAGAGTATATGGATGAAATTGTCCAAGAAGCGAAACAAAAGGGATATGTTTCTACTTTATTAAATCGCCGTCGTTATATTCCAGAAATTACAAGTCGGAATTTTAATGTGCGTAGTTTTGCTGAGCGTACAGCAATGAATACACCAATTCAAGGCAGTGCCGCTGATATTATTAAAAAAGCAATGATCGTTATGGCAGATCGTTTAGAAGAAGAAGGACTACAAGCGCGTCTTCTTTTACAAGTACACGATGAATTAATCTTTGAAGTGCCAAAAGAGGAAATAGAAAAACTTGAAAAGCTTGTCCCAGAAGTAATGGAACATGCGATTGAACTTGCTGTTCCGCTAAAGGTTGATTATTCATACGGGCCAACTTGGTATGATGCAAAATAAGGAAGTGATAAAATGCCCGAATTACCAGAAGTTGAAAATGTAAGAAGAACACTTGAAAATCTTGTAACAGGAAAAACAATGAAAGATGTAATTGTAACATATCCTAAATTAGTGAAACGACCAGATGATGCAGAGCTTTTTAAAGAACTGTTGCGGGGGGAAACGATTGAACGAATTGAACGAAGAGGAAAATTTCTTCTTTTGTATGTAACAAATTATGTAATTGTTTCACATTTGCGCATGGAAGGGAAATATTTCCTTTGTAAAAGTGATGACCCAGTTGATAAGCATACACATGTACGCTTTCAATTTACGGATGGTACAGAGCTCCATTATAAAGATGTAAGAAAGTTTGGAACGATGCATCTTTTTACAAAGGGAGAGGAATACAAAGAGATGCCGCTTGCTGATTTAGGACCAGAACCATTTGACCCTGAGCTAACAGTGGAGTATTTGCAAAAGAAATTACAAAAGACAAACCGCAAAATAAAAGTTGCATTATTAGATCAGCGACTTTTAGTGGGGCTTGGAAATATATATGTAGATGAAGTGTTGTTCCGTTCCGGTATTTATCCAGAACGAGAAGCTTCATCTCTTGCAAAAAATGAAATCGAAAAGATTCATGCTGCAACAGTAGCAACATTAACAGAAGCAGTGAAGCGGGGTGGCAGCACAATTCGATCGTATATCAATTCACAAGGAGAAATTGGTTCTTTCCAAAATCTGTTGAATGTATACGGAAAAAAAGGTGAACCATGTGTAACATGTGGGACAGCCATTGAAAAAATAGTAGTTGGTGGACGCGGTACGCATTATTGCCCGCATTGTCAGCCGAGAAACTAAGAAAGTGAACATCGGATAGGCATCTATCATATACATACAGCAGAGTTGTGTATAGGAAGGAGCTTGCCGATGTCTCTTTACTTTTCTCTTATTTTATTAGCTTTTACATTAAGTTTGGATAGTTGTAGTGTAGGGCTTACGTATGGGCTGAGGAACGTGCGGATTCCACTGCGCTCCATTATAATCATTGGGATATGCTCAGCAGCAGTAATGCTTGTTTCTATGGGAATCGGAAATATGATTGCGAAAGTATTTTCGCCCATGATTGCAACACGCATCGGCGGGTTTGTTCTTGTCGGAATTGGTGCGTGGGTGTTATATCAGTTTTTTCGAGGCGATAAAAAAGAGGAAATAAAGCAAGAAGAAAAAGTTTGGAAATTAGAAATTGCTTCTCTTGGATTAGTTATTCAAATTTTACGAAAACCAACTGTTGCTGATTTTGACAGGTCAGGGACAATTTCTGCTGGAGAGGCTTTATTACTTGGTATTGCACTTTCAGTAGATTCATTTGGGGCTGGAATAGGCGCATCTTTATTAGGCTATGCACCAGTGATGATGGCGATGCTAGTCGCAGTGATGAGTTCGTTATTTTTATTTATTGGCATGCAAATGGGCACAATGTTATCAAATATGCGGTGGTTACAAAGATTTACTTTCCTGCCTGGAGTGTTACTGATTATTATTGGACTTTGGAAAATATAGAGGCGTGGAACATGAGTTTCACGCCTTATTGTTAAGGAGGAAAACGAATGACAGTTGTAATTGGACT
This sequence comes from Bacillus cereus group sp. BfR-BA-01522, assembly GCF_022662635.1. Taxonomy (NCBI): domain Bacteria; kingdom Bacillati; phylum Bacillota; class Bacilli; order Caryophanales; family Bacillaceae; genus Bacillus; species Bacillus cereus group sp. BfR-BA-01522. The sequence continues at coordinate 89,160 of NZ_JAKUDY010000002.1, forward strand.
AACAGGAGGTATTGCAAGCGGAAAAAGCACCGTTTCGCAAATGTTACGTGAATGTAACATTCCTGTTATTGATGCGGATATTGTTGCAAGAGAGGTTGTAGAACAAGGGAAACCAGCATATAACAAAATTGTAGAGGTTTTTGGAAAAGAAATATTACAGGAGGATGGAGAATTAAATCGTCAAAAGCTTGGGAGTATTGTGTTTCATAATGAAGAAAAACGAATGCAATTAAATGGAATTGTGCATCCTGCTGTACGCAAAGAGATGAATGAACAAAAGGATCGGTACATAAAAGAAGGAGTACAAGCGGTTGTGTTAGATATTCCTCTTTTGTTTGAAGGGAATTTAACAAATCTTGTAGATTATGTTTTAGTTGTAGCAGTTTCACCGAGTATACAGTTAGAACGTTTAATGAAGCGAAATGGTTTTTCAGAAGAAGAAGCGAAAGTGAGGATTCATTCACAAATGCCGCTAGCAGAAAAGATAACATTAGGAGATAAAGTGATCTATAATGATGGCACAATTGCTGAGACAAAAGAACAATTGCAGCGGATTTTAAAGGAATGGAGCATGATTAACTAAAAAATTTTGAAATTAATGAAAATGTTTAGTGACATATTCCCTTTTTATGTTATACTATTATTGGGATTGGAGATAAATAGTATAACGCATTCAAGGGGGATAACATATTATGATTCGTGTGGCAATTAATGGTTTTGGACGTATTGGAAGAATGGTATTTCGTCAGGCAATAAAAGAAAGCGCATTCGAAATTGTGGCGATTAATGCAAGCTATCCAGCGGAAACATTAGCACATTTGATTAAGTATGATACAATTCATGGAAAGTTTGATGGAACAATTGAAGCATTTGAAGATCATTTACTAGTGGATGGAAAAATGATTCGCCTTCTAAACAATCGCGATCCAAAAGAATTGCCTTGGAAAGAGCTAGGTGTAGAAGTTGTAATTGAAGCAACTGGTAAATTTAATGCAAAAGAAAAAGCGATGCTTCATGTAGAAGCTGGTGCGAAAAAAGTTATTTTAACAGCGCCTGGTAAAAATGAAGATGTAACAGTTGTAGTTGGTGTAAATGAAGAACAATTAGATGTAACAAAACATACAGTTATTTCAAATGCATCTTGTACAACAAACTGTTTAGCACCTGTTGTGAAGGTGTTAGATGAACAGTTCGGAATTGAAAACGGTTTAATGACAACTGTTCACGCTTATACAAATGACCAAAAAAATATTGATAATCCACATAAAGATTTACGAAGAGCACGCGCTTGTGGGCAGTCTATCATCCCTACAACAACAGGAGCTGCAAAAGCATTAGCGAAAGTTCTTCCGCATTTAAATGGAAAACTTCACGGTATGGCGCTTCGCGTGCCAACACCAAACGTGTCACTTGTTGACTTAGTAGTTGATTTAAAACGTGATGTAACAGTTGAGGACATTAATGAAGCGTTTAAAACAGTTGCAAATGGTACAATGAAAGGAATTATTGAGTTCAGTGAAGAGCCTTTAGTTTCTATTGATTTCAATACGAATACACACTCAGCGATTATTGATGGTTTATCCACAATGGTAATGGCTGAACGTAAAGTGAAAGTTCTTGCTTGGTACGATAATGAGTGGGGCTACTCTCGCCGTGTTGTCGATCTTGTGAAATTAGTTACTGCAGAACTAGCAAAACAAGAAAATGTTCAACATATTTAAGTGAAAAAATGAGAAGGCAAGCAATTGCTTGCCTTCTTTTTCCTTTTCAAAAAAATGAAAAAGTTATATGGATATATTATTAAGTAAGATACATACTGAAAAACATTGTGATTACTGTATTTGTGAATCGTTTATTTCATTTTGGGAAAAGTAAAGAAGAGAATTTGACAAAAAATCAAAAAAACTGTTGTTGCAAAATGAAAATAAACAAAGTATACTAACACTCGTAAACTTAAGAGCTGAGGTACGTAGTCACTACTTAAAGGGTTAGGACCTCTCTGGACTAACTTTCCCCCGTGGTAGTGGAGCAAGCCAAATTGCAAATTAGTTTTCAATTCGAACAGTTAGATTAAATTTATAAGGGGGAACTGTAGAATGGATACTATGGACACTATGGGTCGTCACGTAATCGCTGAACTTTGGGATTGCGATTTCGACAAGCTTAATGATATGCCGTTTATTGAACAATTGTTTGTGGATGCAGCGCTAAGAGCTGGTGCTGAAGTACGTGAGGTTGCCTTTCATAAGTTTGCACCGCAGGGTGTAAGTGGAGTTGTAATTATTTCGGAATCACACTTAACAATTCACAGCTTTCCAGAACACGGCTATGCGAGTATTGATGTTTATACTTGCGGGGATCGTATCGATCCAAATGTTGCTGCAGAATATATTGCAGAAGGCTTAAATGCGAAAACGCGCGAGAGCATCGAGCTTCCTCGAGGTACAGGTAGCTTCGAAATTAAGCAAAGAGAAACAAAAGCTCTTTAAAAAAGGACATAATTGATTTAAAATGTAAAGAGGTGTATAATACACCTCTTTTTTTAATTTATATAAAATAAGTTTAAAGTGGTAAGCACAGATAAATAAGTTATATAATGTGGATATATATTTACGTGTAGAGAAATGAAAAAGAGTAAAGATTATTTTGTAAGGGAGTGAATACGTTGCGTTGTCCATCCTGTTTTCATAATGGTACGAGAGTGCTGGATTCACGTCCAGTAGATGAAGGACGCTCTATTCGAAGAAGGAGAGAATGTGAAAGTTGTTTAAACCGATTTACAACATTTGAACGAGTGGAAGAACCACCTCTTATTGTTGTAAAAAAAGAAGGTACACGAGAAGAATTTAATAAAGAAAAGATTTTACGTGGCTTAATTAAAGCTTGTGAAAAACGACCGGTATCTTTAAAGCAATTGGAGGAAGTAACGCAAAATGTAGAGCGTGAGCTTCGGAATCTAGGAATATCGGAAGTAAAAAGCGATATGATTGGTGAAATTGTGATGGAAGCATTAAGGGATATCGATGATGTTGCTTATGTACGATTTGCTTCAGTATATCGCCAATTTAAAGATTTAAATGTGTTTATTGAAGAATTAAAAGATATACTGCAAAAAGAGAGAGAATAAGACGAGGTTTTCACCTCGCGCTGATTGGGTATTATGGCCCGTTATCTTCCTTGTTTCTCTCTAAATCTTAAGGTGGGAGTTTTACTGCCCTAAAATAGCGGGACAAAAATCTGATTTGCGAATAACGGGACAGGAGAGCTAGAAGCGTAAGCTAATAGCTCTTTTTCACTAAGAAGTTCTATAAGGTGAACACATGGTAGATGTTAGGGTAGAATGGATGAAAGAAAGGAATTTCAAGGATGGAAAAACAGTCATGGATGGAGCTATTGCCAATTGATCGTTATAAAGTAAGCGCAAAAGGGTTGTTGCATAGCTATGACCGGAAAGTATTAACCATGCTATACCAACCTTTAGTAGGTAGCAAAGCTTTTAGTTTATACATGACACTATGGGGGGAGTTGGAACAAGATCGCTTGTTTGGTAAAGAGAATACGCACCACTCTCTTATGGTAACCATGCAAATGCAGCTTCCTGAAATATATGAGGAACGAAGAAAGCTAGAAGCAATTGGGCTTTTAAATGTCTATATCAAAAAGGAAAAAGACATTCGTATGTTTATATATGAACTGCAACCACCATTATCTCCAAAACAGTTTTTTGATGATATTGTTTTAAGTATTTTCTTATACAATAGGTTAAGTAGAACGAAGTACAACCAAGTAAAAAAATATTTCTTAGAAGAAACGTTTGATTTTACTTCATATGAGAATATTACGCATTCTTTTAATGATGTATTTGGTTCGTTTAATCCAGAACAGTTTGAACATGTACAAGAAGAACTTCGTATTCCAAAGGTAACAGTGATGCCGAAAAATGAAACAGGAAATGCACCTGCAATTTGGAATGATTTCTTTGATTTTTCACTATTTGTTGAAGGATTATCGGCGCTTGTTCCTAAAAAATCAATTACAGAACAAGTTCGTGAATGCGTGATTACACTAGCTTATGTATACGGAGTGGATGTGTTATCCATGCAAAATATTGTTCTTGGTGCAATGACGGAAATGCAAACAATTGATATGGAACGTCTTCGTAAAGGGGCTCGTGATTGGTATCAATTTGAACATGGACAAGCACTTCCGGTATTAAGTGAACGTGTACAACCTCATTCAGCACGAACAATGGCGGAGAAAGAACCTTCTACGCAAGAAGAGTTGTTAATAAAACAATTAGAAGAAATTTCACCAAAGCAGTTATTAAAAGAAATTTCAGGTGGCGCAGAGGCAACAAAGGCAGATTTACAAATTGTAGAAGATGTTATGTTGAATCAAAAATTAGCACCGGGAGTTGTGAATGTTCTTATTTATTATGTAATGTTGCGTTCTGATATGAAACTTGCTAAAACATATGTTGAAAAGATTGCAGGTCATTGGGCAAGGAAAAAAGTAAGCACAGTATCAGAAGCGATGGCTTTAGCGAAAGAAGAAAATCGTCAATATCAAGAATGGGCGGAGACAAAGAAAAAGGGACGTCCATCGACAAAAACAGTACGAAAAGAAATGGTACCGGATTGGCTGAAAGCAGAATCAAAAGAATCATCGTCAGATAAGAAAAAGGCAAGTTCAAAACGAAAAACGAACAAGCTAGAAGAAGAACGAAAGAGATTAGAAGAAGAATTGAAAAAATATAAGCGTGATTAATAGAGGAGAATGAACGCTCTTTGAGGTGAAAGAATGGAGCATATTCAAAATTCATTTGCAAAATTAATGCAAAATGAAAACTTTAAAAATAGATATGAAATATTGAAAGCAGAAGTTATGGAACATCCGCGTGTAAAGGCATTTATTGAAGAACATAAAGATGAAGTAACAACTTCCATGATCGAGAGAAGTTTAGTGAAACTATATGAATACATTGGCCAAAGTGTTGGGTGTGCGGATTGTCCGAACTTAGAATCGTGTAAAAATATCATTCAAGGATATGAACCGAAATTAATTATTCAAGGTAAAATGATAGACATTCAATATGATCGCTGCGTTCGACAAGTGGCTTACGATGAGAGAAAGAAACAAGAAAAGTTAATTCAAAGTGTATATATGCCAAAGGATATATTGCAAGCTTCTATGTCTTCGCTTGATTTATCAGATGGAGATCGTTTTGAAGCGATACGTGCTGCCAATGAATTTTTAAATGCATATGAACCAGGGAAAAAGGTGCAAGCACTATATTTCTATGGGCCATTTGGTGTAGGGAAAACATTTATTTTAGGAGCAATTGCAAACGAATTAGCGCAGCGAAAGATAAGCTCGATGATTGTCTACTTACCGGAATTTTTACGCGAAATAAAAAGCTCATTACAGAACAATACAATTAGCGAGAAAATTGATGCGGTGAAATATGTACCGGTATTAATGCTAGATGATATTGGAGCAGAGGCGATGTCGAGCTTTGTACGTGATGATGTCCTAGGTGCGATATTGCAGTTCCGAATGCTAGAGAACTTACCAACGTTTTTTACATCTAATTTTGATTTTAAACAATTAGAACATCATTTAACATATACGCAACGTGGAGAAGCGGAAGAGATGAAAGCGGCTCGGATTATGGAACGGATTAAATACCTAGCAAAACCTGTTGCAATTGGTGGTAAGAACCGTCGTCATATGTAAACATATCTCATACCTATGATATGAGATTGCAACGATTCGGATCAAGAATACGAGTTGCGAAGCAAATCGTGACAAAAAGAGTAAGTGGATGCTTGCTCTTTTTTTTATTAAAGCAACCAAAATTCATATGAGCTTGTATCATTTTTTTCCCCTGCCCTTAATATATATAAAATTAGCAAGAAATATCGAGCGAAGAGTAAAAGCTTTCCGGATGGTAGACTCTTTCGCTTCTTCGTAAGAGAAGGCTTTGTTTGGAACGGGGATAAAAGGGGGGACAAAAGTGATTGAAATTTGTTTCGAAGAAAAAAATGAAGCTGTATATGTATATCGACAACTTATGAAAAGGACGGAAGCTTTATATAAAGAAACGAGTATTTATGTAAGTGAAAAGAAAGTAGTAATCCATATTCCGATATGTGAATCGAACTATATTAGAAAAGTTCTGATTCCAGTGCTTCTTTATTTTATTGTGAATATTAAACAAAATGAATGGCTCCGTACGATTTTGAAAGAGAAGTTTTTTTATGAGGATCAAGAAGAGTGTCGCCAAATTTTACATATGGCACATGAGATTTTAAAGGGGAAACGAAAAGGAGTCGCACAAGATTTAACGCAGAAAGAGATGGAGTCTCAAGTTGTTTCTTCGTTAAAAGATTGGCTAAGAGACCCTTTATCCTTTTCATTTTCATCCTACGTTCAATTTCGTCTTCGCGCATATAAAGAGAGGATCAATCGACTCGCTATAGTCGCGATTGATGAATATAAAATGGAGCAGGAATATCAAATGTTTATTGAAATGCTAAGGCAACAAGTAAGTAATAGAAAATCCCGATTGTCTTGTTTGCACCTTGTATTTGATGAAAGTTTTATTTTTTATAATGAAAAAGGAGTACGTTTAAAACAAGAGAAATTAGTGCAGTATATAGATGAAGATTTAGTAAATCAAAAAGATATCTATGTTGATACGAAGGTAATTGCACCGCTTTTGTCGATTGCACCAAAAAAGATTTATTTGTACGCAAAGGAACAGGATCACAATGTGATTATTACCCTGCAAAATGTATTTCAGGAAAGGGTGCAGTTGTATGCATTACATGAATTTGAGCACAATATGAAAAAAATAAAAAATAAGGGTGACGCCCTTGATTTTCTAAGTTTTTGAGCATATAATTACCTACATAAACGAAATATATTGAAATGTCACGATGAGGACATGAGTAATTTACTACGATTTTCAGAGAGGGAAGTATGAAGGTGTGAGCTTCCTAATACGGGTTTATTACTTACCACCTCTGAACTTTAGCAGTGAACGTTTGTCTAGTAATTGCTAACGGACAACACCGTTATGTTGAACTTGAGCAATTAACAGTTTAGTTAATTGGAACAAGGGTGGAACCACGAATTCAACACTCGTCCCTTTTATGGGGATGAGTGTTTTTTATTTTGAGAAGAAGAGGAGTGACCAGTGATGGCAGATGTAGTTAAAATTACTTTCCCTGATGGAGCTGTTAAGGAGTTTCCTAAAGGAATAACAACTGAAGAAATCGCAGCTTCTATTAGCCCAGGCTTAAAGAAAAAAGCTGTGGCTGGAAAATTGAATGATGAGATGCTTGATCTTCGTACACCAATTGAAAAAGACGGTGCAATTTCAATTGTTACATTAGATTCTGAGGATGGTTTATATATTTTACGCCATTCAACAGCTCATCTATTAGCTCAAGCGTTAAAACGTTTATATAAAGATGTGAAGCTTGGTATTGGACCAGTAATCGAAAACGGCTTCTATTATGATATTGATATGGAAGAAGCAATTACCGTTGAAGATTTCCCAAAAATTGAAAAAGAAATGCAAAAGATTGTAAATGAAAACTTAGAAATTGTTCGTCATGAAGTGCCTCGCGCCGAAGCTCTTCGTCGTTATGAGGAAATTAATGATGAACTAAAATTAGAATTGATTAACGACCTTCCAGAAGATGCTGTTATTTCAATTTATGAACAAGGCGAATTCTTCGATCTTTGCCGCGGTGTGCATCTTCCATCTACAGGGAAGATTAAAGTGTTTAAATTGTTAAGCGTTGCAGGTGCTTACTGGCGCGGTGATAGCAACAATAAAATGCTACAACGTATTTACGGTACTGCATTCGTGAAGAAAGCAGAATTAGATGAACATATGCGTATGCTTGAAGAAGCAAAAGAACGTGATCATCGTAAATTAGGTAAAGAGTTGAAATTATTTACAAATAATCAAAAAGTGGGACAAGGTTTACCTCTTTGGTTACCAAAAGGTGCAACAATTCGCCGTATTATTGAGCGCTACATTGTTGATAAAGAGGTAAGCTTAGGTTATAACCACGTATATACTCCAGTATTAGGAAGCAGAGAACTTTACGAAACTTCTGGTCACTGGAATCACTATCGTGATGGCATGTTCCCATCTATGCAGATGGATAATGAAGAATTAGTTCTTCGTCCAATGAACTGTCCTCATCATATGATGGTTTATAAAAACGACATTCACAGTTATCGTGAATTACCAATCCGCATTGCAGAACTTGGAACAATGCATCGTTATGAAATGTCTGGTGCGTTATCTGGACTACAACGTGTACGTGGAATGACTTTAAATGATGCACATATCTTCGTCCGTCCAGATCAAATTAAAGAAGAGTTAAAACGTGTTGTGAACTTAACTTTAGAAGTATACAAAGACTTTGGTTTAGAAAATTATTCATTCCGTCTATCTTACCGCGATCCAGAAGATACTAAAAAGTACTATGCGGATGATGAAATGTGGGAAAAAGCACAAGGAATGTTAAAAGAAGCAATGGACGAAATGGGACTTGAATACTATGAAGCTGAAGGTGAAGCGGCATTCTATGGTCCAAAACTTGATGTTCAAGTTCGTACTGCACTTGGAAAAGACGAGACACTGTCAACAGTTCAATTAGACTTCTTACTTCCAGAGCGTTTTGAATTAACTTACGTTGGTGAAGACGGAAAACAACATCGTCCAGTAGTTATTCACCGAGGTGTCGTATCTACTATGGAACGATTCGTTGCTTTCTTAATTGAAGAGTATAAAGGTGCATTCCCAACTTGGTTAGCACCAGTTCAAGTACAAGTTATTCCAGTTTCTCCGCAAGTGCACTTAGACTATGCGAAGAAAGTGCAAGAAGAATTGCAACGTGCTGGTATTCGTGTTGAAGTAGATACACGTGAAGAAAAAATTGGTTACAAAATCCGTGAAGCACAAATGCAAAAAATTCCATACATGCTTGTAGTAGGTGATAATGAAGTTGCTGAAAATGGCGTGAATGTACGTAAATATGGTGAACAAAAATCAGAAACAATTGCATTAGATGCCTTTGTTGATATGATTAAAGTTGAAGGGAAACGATAAGAAAGTCGCGGCATGCCGCGACTTTCTTGCTGAATACATATAGTAATGAAATGATACTAATCATAAAAAAGTATTGCATGTATTCGTGTTGTTTGTTACAATGTTTCTTGTTGTTAGGAAAACGTGTCTTCTTGACAGACATTATATCCTATGGTAAACTCATCAAGGATAATAGAATATTGTTTTGTAGAGCAAGTAGAAGCACCCGCTTCTCACCTGATTGACGCATTCGCAGTTAACAGGTAAATGTATTTCTTACGTAAGATAGTACAAGTGTGGGTGTCGTATGCCCGCACTTTTTTTGTTCGGGTTCTATGACTGCAAACATATTCTGAGAAAATCTTGGAGGTGGCTTACTATTAGCAAGGATATGATGATTAACGAGCAAATTCGTGCTCGTGAAGTACGTTTAGTTGGTGCAAATGGTGATCAACTTGGTATTAAGTCTCGTAATGACGCTTTAGATATGGCTGCAAATCTTAATCTTGATTTAGTATTAGTTGCTCCAAATGCGAAACCGCCAGTATGCCGCATTATGGATTATGGTAAATTCCGCTTTGAGCAACAAAAGAAAGAAAAAGAGCAGCGTAAAAATCAAAAAGTAATTAGCATGAAAGAAGTTCGTTTAAGTCCAACAATTGATGAACATGACTTTAACACAAAACTTCGCAACGCTCTTAAATTTTTAGGTAAAGGCGACAAAGTTAAAGCATCTATTCGCTTTAAAGGACGTGCCATTACTCATAAAGAAATCGGTCAACGTGTCTTAGATCGTTTCGCGGAAGCTTGTGCTGAAGTAGGAACAATTGAATCTAAGCCTAAAATGGAAGGACGTAGCATGTTCTTAATTTTAGCACCGAAAAACGATAAGTAATAGATAGAGGAGGAAATACCTATGCCTAAACAAAAAACTCATCGCGGCGCTGCAAAGCGTTTCAAAAAAACTGGATCTGGTAAACTTAAACGTGATCACGCTTATACTAGCCACTTATTTGCAAATAAGTCTACAAAAGCGAAACGTAAACTACGTAAAGCTGGTCTAGTAAGTGCTGGTGACTACAAACGTATCCGTCAAATGCTTGACAACTTAAAATAAGTTCGGTTGATATATAGAACACACTAGGAGGTAATATTATGCCAAGAGTAAAAGGTGGTACAGTTACTCGTAAACGTCGTAAAAAAATGATTAAATTAGCGAAAGGTTACTACGGTTCTAAACATACTTTATTCAAAGTTGCTAACCAACAAGTAATGAAGTCTTTATTATATGCGTTCCGTGACCGTCGCCAAAAGAAACGTGACTTCCGTAAATTATGGATCACTCGTATTAACGCAGCAGCTCGCATGAATGGTCTTTCTTACAGCCGCTTAATGCACGGTTTAAAACTTGCTGGTATCGAAGTTAACCGTAAAATGCTTGCTGACTTAGCTGTTCATGACGAAAAAGCTTTCGCTGAATTAGCAACAGTTGCAAAAAACAACTTAAAATAATTGCTTGAAAACCTTAGAAGATTTTCTTCTAAGGTTTTTTTATGTGTTCCTAAGATTAACCTATCTGGAAATGAAGAAAAGAAGTAGATATATGAAAAAGGAGCCTTAGTAGAGCTCGCAAAAAACTTGATGAGGAAGAAAAAGTAGAAGCGATGATAGAAACACGTCATCTTGATGGAATAAACGGAAAAATGTGTATAAATTTTATAATTATGTAATAAAACGTCAAGAGGGACTTCTCTAACTTTTTTATTGCTTCTGAAAGGTATCTTTTCTAGTAGAAACGACACTGTTATAATGTAAAGATAATATAGAAGTATTATCATATCATTTACTGATGATTGAAATGTATTCATGATTTAAGGACAAGATATTTCATAAGGGAATAGAAAGCGAAATAGGTAATAAGGGTAGGGCTTTTAGCTTATGTGAAATATGAGATGAAACAACATTGTCTTTGTGCGATGTTAGAGGAGGACGATGGAATGGATTTACTACAGCTATTTAAATTGCAAAAAGAATTAGATGATCATATTACAAAAGAACATGACTTACAGCCGAAGAAGCTATTAAAAGAAAAAATGTTAGCGCTCCTTGTTGAAATTGGAGAACTTGCAAATGAAACGCGTTGTTTTAAATATTGGAGTACAAAGCCAGCATCTGAACGTGAAGTCATACTAGAAGAATATGTAGATGGTTTACATTTTATTTTATCAATTGGTATTGATTTAGGAATTGATAAGAACTTTCTATTTTATAAATGTGCACAAACGAATAAAACACAGGTGGAAAGTTTCTTAGACACATATGCAAAAGTAATTCGTTTCACGGATCAACCGTCTATTACAAACTATATCGAATTATTTACAAGCTATCTTCGTCTTGGACAAGTTCTTGAATTTAGTCAAGAAGAAATTGAAAAAGCATATTTGGATAAAAATAAAGTGAATCATCAACGTCAAACGCAAGGATATTAATGGATGAAGGCTTATAATCAGTGGAGCATAAAGAAAATCTCCACTGATTAAAGTTTCACTTTGTTTTTTTGAATATTTCAATTTACTTATTATATAATAGGTTAAATGAAGAAAAAGGAGGGATTGACAATGCAAAAGTTAGATAAAACATTGACAATGCTGAAAGAACTAACAGATGCGCGCGGTATTGCGGGAAATGAGCGTGAGCCACGTGAAGTAATGAAAAAGTACATTGAACCGTTTGCGGATGAACTTTCTACAGATAATTTAGGAAGTTTAGTTGCTAAAAAGGTAGGAGAAGAAAACGGTCCGAAAATTATGGTAGCTGGTCATTTAGATGAAGTGGGCTTTATGATTACACAAATCGATAATAAAGGTTTTCTTCGTTTTCAAACGGTAGGTGGCTGGTGGTCACAAGTTATGCTTGCACAGCGTGTAACAATTATAACGTGCAAAGGGGATATAACAGGTGTAATTGGTTCAAAACCACCACACATTTTATCAGCAGAAGCTCGTAAAAAACCAGTTGAAATTAAGGACATGTTCATCGATATCGGTGCTTCTAGCAAAGAAGAAGCAATGGAATGGGGCGTACGACCAGGAGATCAAGTTGTACCATATTTCGAATTCCAAGTGATGAAAAATGAAAAACTGCTGCTTGCAAAAGCGTGGGATAACCGCATTGGTTGTGCTATTACGATTGATGTATTAAGACAATTAAAAGATGAAAAACATCCAAACATTGTATACGGTGTTGGAACAGTTCAAGAAGAAGTAGGACTGCGCGGTGCGAAAACGTCAGCAAACTATATTAAACCCGACATTGCGTTTGCAGTAGATGTTGGAATTGCTGGCGATACACCGGGAGTAACAGAAAAAGAAGCGCAAAGTAAAATGGGAGATGGGCCACAAATCATTTTATATGATGCATCTGTCATTGGTCATACTGGGCTTCGTAATTTCGTAGTGGATGTTGCTGATGAGCTAGATATTCCATATCAATACGACTTTGTAGCTGGAGGCGGAACTGATGCAGGGGCGATTCATATTTCTGTAAATGGTATTCCATCTATGGCAATTACAATTGCAACTCGTTACATTCACTCTCATGCTGCTATGTTGCATCGTGACGATTATGAAAATGCAGTGAAACTCATTGTAGAAGTGATTAAACGTCTTGATAAAGAGGCTGTACATAATATTACATTTGATTAAACAAAAAGCGAAGAGATGTCTCTTCGCTTTTTGTTATTTAAAAAGGGCGCTCTAATCCAGCTGCAGTATGTACTCCTAAAATGATTAAACGCGTTAATTGAAGTGCCATAAAGTGAGGTGTGTAAATCATTCCCTTTTTGAGCCAAGACATAATGATGCCAAGGTGAGCGCCAGTGATATAGCTAATAAGAATATCACGTGGAACGATAAGTTTTTCATCATTTGGCTGTGCGATGGATAAACTTAAAGTTAAATGAGTTTGAATGGTTTTCATCATTTTATATGCATAATTGCCAGCTGCTTGATCACCGAGCATAACGCGATAAAACTTTTCGTTTTTTGCGATATGTTCAAATAGAGCTAAAAAGCTTGGGTGTGGTGAATCAAATGTGAGCTGAAAATCTTCTTTATTTCGCTTTTTTGGTTTAATTGCTTCAGTTAGTGTTTCTAACATTTCAGTAATCGTTTTTTCAAGCAGGTCGTATTTATCATGATAATGACTATAAAAAGTAGCACGATTAACAGGAGCGCGTTCCGCAATGTGCTGCACGGTTACATTTTCAAAACCTTTTTCGCCTACTAAAGTAATAAAAGCATCCTGTATGAGCTGTTTCGTTCGTTTTACACGTGGATCATTTGTATTTTTAATAGACATTTTTGTTTCTCCTTGTTGAGTTTTATTTATTTAATCAACATATACATAATTAAATGTTGGGTAAACAACATATATGCTTAATTTGTCGGTTGTAGATTTGAAATAATTATTTATAATTATAAACGATATTCCTTTAGAAAACAGCACCACTCGTATGATGGATAGAAAAGCTTACTTTATCATGCAAAAGGTGTGCTTTTTTTGTTTAATTGTTAATATAATTAATAATTAAACAATATAAACAAAAGGATAGAAATCGTTTAGAGAAAAATTATATTCGATATAAGGAGAGAAAAGCAATGAATCAATTTCGAAGAATGGTGATGATCAACATCATCACATTAATCGTATTAGTTGGCGGCGGTATCGGTGGTTACTACTACTACAACCAATCCGAAAACTATTTAAAGACAGAGAATGCGAAAATTGATGGGAAAGTAATTCCAATTGCATCACCAGTAGCAGGGAAATTAACAGAATGGCAAGCAGAAGTAGGTAAAAGCTACAATGAAAATGATAAACTAGGTGCCGTTACGACATCAGGTTCAAATGGTGAACAAACAATGGATGTGACAATTCCACAAGGTGCAACAGTTGTACAATCTAATGCAACAACAAATGCTTTTGTTGGGGCAGGTAGCCCAATTGCATACGCATTTGATATGAATGATCTATGGGTAACAGCAAACATTGAAGAAACAGATATTGATGATGTACAAAAAGGACAAGAAGTAGATGTATATGTTGATGCGTATCCTGATACAACATTAACAGGAAAAGTAGAACAAATTGGTTTAACAACAGCAAATACGTTCTCGATGTTACCATCAAGCAATTCAACAGCAAATTATACAAAAGTGACACAAGTAGTACCGGTTAAAATTTCTTTAGACCACAGTAAGTCAGTAAATATTGTTCCTGGAATGAATGTGACAGTTCGTATTCATAAATAAGGGGGGGAGATAAAATGTCCTCATCTTTAATAGTAGGATATGCTATATTTTGTATTATCGTCTTCTTCCTGGTAAATCGTCTTTTTAGAAAGAAAAAAACAAACGCGGGAGAAGAGAAGGTCCCAGCCGTAAGTAAAATAGAAACGAAGCAACCGGAACAAAAAGCTTCCAATCTTGTAGAATTAGAAGCAGCTAAGAAAGAAGTACCCAAAAAGCATTTGCCAATAGAAAATGTAAATGTAAAAGCAGTTGTGACAGTATTGATTCTTGGCATGTTTGTTTCGATTTTAAACCAAACGATTATTAATGTTGCTTTGCCACCATTAATGAATGAATTTAATGTCTCAACTTCAACAGCGCAATGGTTAATTACAGGATTTATGCTTGTAAACGGGATTTTAGTCCCAATCAGTGCCTTTTTAGTATCGCGCTTTACGTATCGTAATTTATTTATAGCAGCAATGGTATTTTTTACAGTAGGTTCTATTATTTGTGCTATATCTGGAAACTTTACGATGATGATGATAGGCCGTGTAATTCAAGCAGTTGGTGCAGGTGTTTTAATGCCAATTGGTATGAATATTTTTATGACACTGTTCCCTCCCCATAAGCGAGGAGCTGCGATGGGATTATTAGGGGTAGCGATGATTTTAGCACCAGCTATTGGACCGACTGTAACAGGTTGGGTCATTGAAAATTACAGCTGGAACTTAATGTTCTATGTGATGTTTGTGATTGGCCTAATCATTACTTTATTATCATTAAAATTCTTTACACTAGCACAGCCAGTATCGAAAGCGAAATTGGATTTATTTGGTGTAATTAGCTCAAGTATTGGACTTGGTAGCTTATTATATGGATTTAGTGAAGCCGGCAATAATAGTTGGAGCAGTACAGAAGTTGTTGTTTCTCTGATCATCGGTACAATTGGTCTTGCATTGTTTATTTGGAGAGAAATGACGACGGATAATAAAATGTTGGATTTACATGTATTTAAGTATCCAACATTTACTTTCACATTGTTAATTAACGCAATTGTAACAATGGCGCTATTTGGAGGTATGTTATTACTTCCTGTCTATCTGCAAAATATTCGTGGTTTTACGCCAATTGAATCCGGTCTACTGCTTCTTCCAGGATCATTAATTATGGGGATTATGGGACCGATTGCAGGGAAACTATTTGATAAGTATGGCATTCGTCCCTTAGCAATCATTGGGTTAGCAATTACAACATATGCAACATATGAATTTACGAAATTAACAATGGAGACACCATATAGTGTAATCATGAGAGACTACATCATACGTTCAATCGGAATGTCGTTTATTATGATGCCAATTATGACAGCTGGTATGAATGCGTTGCCGATGAAATTGATTTCGCATGGTACAGCAACACAAAATACGTCAAGACAAGTCGCCGGTTCAATTGGTACAGCGATTTTAATTACAATTATGACGCAGCAAACAAACTATCACGTAGCAGATTACGGAAATATGTTAACAACGACAAATCCGATTTTAGTTGATAAAGTACACGGAATGGGACAAAGCTTAGCAGCTTTAGCTGGTTCCGCACAAGCTGGAGATGTGATGAGTACGCAACTATTATACGGACAAATTTCAAAGCTATCTGCAATTAACGGTATTAATGATGCGTTCTTAATTGCAACCATATTAGCGGGTATTGCCTGGGTATTATCATTCTTCTTGAAATCAGGTAATAAGCCAAATCGAAAAGCAGGGAATTAATGTCCCTGCTTTTTTATAGTTAATCTGTAACGAGAAGTTGATGAGCAATAACTGTAAACGATTCTGTTATATAGAGAATGAATTAGGTAGGGACATCAAATAATAGAAAATAGCACCTAACATTCCTGTAGAAAAAATAATGAATCCCATATTGCGTATACTTTTCACTTTTAATTGTATGCCATTGACTCCTGCTAACAAACCAGTTAAAGAGAATAGAATCCAATATAGAACGGTTGGAATACGAAGAAATTTATCACTATCAATCCCCATGCCCCAGAAAACAAAAGGGAGTACCACAAAGGAAAAAGAGAGCAATCCCATTAAGACCACGAGTAACTTCCGATAATTCACGCCTGCTATTATTAAAAACATTCCACCAATCACGCCTGACATTACGAGGATAGGCATAAAGAAAATCCATACAAAAGCCAAAATATCCATATAAAATCTCCTTCTAGTTAATAAGTTATATTTTACAATGTTAGGGTTATTTTAGATATGATTAAAAATAAATTTATTTTTATGATAAAAATGCTTGTAGCATTTCCAAGAGATTCATATAGAGTAATTGTCTTTTTATTTGAAATGCCTTCAGTATAAATCGCCAGTGGGAGTAATATAAATAAGCCGCTTAGTAGTCCTGTTCCAAAAAAGATAAAACAGGAAAATAATAAAAGAGGTATCGCTATGCAGTGATACCTCTTATTTATTGACAAATTTGCGCTATTTTTTTATTGGATTTCGTTTGTTGTGTTTGTAATTCACGCTCTACCATTTGATCTAATTGTTGAATAGCTTTCAATGCTTTTTCATAAGAAATTGTTCGGTAATGATGTGCTCCACCCGGCTCTTCATCTGCTTCATCCGCCCATTTAATAACCTGTTGAAGAGGTGTTCTTTCAATCTCTTGCTTTACTAGGAAAGAGTCTGTATGCAGAAGAATCGCAATGGAAATTTCTTTTGCAAGTCTAGGGTGTTCTCCTAATCGAATCAACAATTTATGAGCTCTTTCCGCTCCTTTAATTGCATGGATATCATTCTTTTTATATAATTCATAGTCCCATTTTCCATCGCTATACCATGTATGATGTCCGATGTCATGAAGAAAGCCAGCCTTTGTTGCCGCATCGACTGAGGCGTGATGCTTTTTCGCTAAGTGAAACGCATGATAAGCGACGGCAATCGCATGAACCATTCCAGAACGGCTTACGTACTTTTGTGTAATATGATGTTCGAAAATTTGTTCAAGTGTAACGTGGCGCATAAAACATTTACTCCTTTTTTAACCGATTAAAATATATTTTGAACATTGTACTCCATTAAGCAGTATTAGTAAAGTAGAAAGATTTAGAGGAAAGAGACGGGCTTTTATTATTTTTAGTAGTAATAAGATGACGGAATTTGTCGACTGGTCGATATCTTGTGTCGAATCGCCGATATATTTGAAAAATCGCCGATATACGATGATTTTGTATACAAGGTAAAAAACACCTGTCTCCAAAAAAAATTTTTTTTGGAGACAGGCTTGTGATATTACTTATTTTTTAATCCTTGTTCTAGTGTTTCGAGCATATCGTGCCTTTCATTTTCATCTGCATTTTTCCAAATTACTTCAAATAAAACACCAAGTCCCGGTAACATTTTTTCTTCGCCGCTTTGAATAGCGTCAACAATCGTTTCTTGTAATTGATCTTGTGTATTACCAGCTATATTTGCTAATACTGCCCCGCGTAAATTAAAGTTCATTTCAGTCACCTCATTTTCGGAATTGAAACTGCCATTAGTTTTTGTTCTTTTTTATGTAAATATGTATGAAAAATAGGCTATAATGAGAAGACAAGAAGAGAGGGAATGCATAGAATGAAAAATATTGATTCAGTAAAAAATCCGCGTGTGAAGCAGTGGAAAAAGTTACAAACAAAAAAAGAACGCGATAAGAAAGGACTATTCTTTGTAGAAGGATTCCATTTAGTAGAAGAAGCTTTAAAAGCAGACATTGTTACAGAACTTATCGTTTCAGATCAAACGGACCTTCCGAAAGATTGGATCGTTTCTGATGTCGAAATGTATATTGTCCCTGAACCGATTGTAAAGGTGCTTAGGGAAACAGAAACAACACAAGGTGTATTTGCAGTTTGCGAGAAACAAGAAAAAGAAGTAGAGCTTTCAAATGGGAAATTTCTTTTGCTCGATGGTCTTCAAGATCCAGGCAATTTAGGGACAATTATTCGCACGGCTGATGCAGCAGGTGTTCATGCTGTTGTACTTGGAGAAGGATGTGTAGACGCTTATAATAGTAAAGTGCTCCGCTCTACACAAGGCTCTATTTTTCATTTGCCAGTTGTCAAAGGGAATTTAGAAGAATGGATAGACAAGTTAAAAACACATAACGTTCCTGTATACGGAACAGCGCTAGAAAATGGTGTTCCATATGGCGAAATAACACCAACAGGAAGTTTCGCATTAATTGTAGGAAATGAAGGAAATGGTGTGCACCAAGATATTCTTGCAAAATGTGATCAAAACTTATATATTCCGATTTATGGCGGGGCCGAGTCGCTAAATGTAGCAGTAGCTGCTGGAATTTTAACGTATTATTTACAAAGCCCGGTTGCGAATCGTTAAAAAACTTCTTATAATAAGTTGAACATATAATAAAAAGAATAGAATGAAAAACATTGATAGAGAAGAGTAACTTTCAAAATCGCCATATAGGGAGAGAATGCCTTAGACTGAAAGCATTCTTATGGTAGACGGAAGTGAATTCACCTCTGGAGTTGACGCCAGGACCATGTATATGTAAAGGCGTTCCGGTCAGAATTGATCGTTATAACTAATGAAGTGGACAGACTTGTTCTGTCAATTTAGGGTGGTACCGCGAATTTACCTCGTCCCTTTTTGGGAGCGAGGTTTTTTTATTTTTAAAATTAGGAGGGTTCCAAATGGAAGCACGTTTAAAAGAGCTAAAGCAAAAAGCGTTAAAGCTTATTGAAGAAGCAAAAGAGCTAAAGAGTTTAAACGACGTACGCGTAGCGTATTTAGGTAAAAAAGGCCCGATTACAGAAGTATTACGCGGCATGGGGAAATTATCCCCAGAAGAGCGTCCACGTATGGGAGCATTAGTAAATGAAGTGCGTGAAGCAATTCAAACTCGTCTAGAAGAAAAAGTGAGCAACTTAGAAAAAGCAGTAATGGAAGCGAAACTAGCTTCTGAAACAATTGATGTTACACTGCCAGGTCGTCCTGTTGAAACAGGTTGTCACCATCCGTTAACAGCTGTTGTTGAACAAATTGAAGATGTATTTATCGGTATGGGTTATGAAGTAGCTGAAGGAACAGAAGTAGAAAAAGACTACTACAATTTCGAAGCATTAAACTTACCGAAAGATCACCCAGCACGTGATATGCAAGATACATTCTATATTACAGAAGAAACGTTACTACGTACACATACATCTTCTGTGCAAGCACGTACAATGGAAAACAATAAAGAAAAAGGTCCGATTAAAATTATTTGTCCGGGTAAAGTATATCGCCGTGATGATGATGATGCGACACACTCACATCAGTTCATGCAAATTGAAGGTCTTGTAATTGATAAAAATATTCGTATGAGTGATTTGAAAGGTACACTTCAAGTATTCGTGAAAAAGATGTTCGGTGAAGATCGTGAAATTCGTCTTCGTCCAAGTTTCTTCCCATTCACAGAGCCATCTGTAGAGATGGATATTTCTTGTATGATGTGTCATGGTAAAGGTTGCGGCACTTGTAAAGGAACTGGCTGGATTGAAATTTTAGGCGCAGGTATGGTTCACCCGAACGTACTTGAAATGGCTGGTTATGATTCAAAAGAATATCAAGGTTTTGCATTCGGTATGGGTGCAGAGCGTATCGCAATGTTGAAATACGGCGTAGATGACATTCGTCATTTCTATACAAATGATGTACGTTTCTTACAACAATTCAAACGAGCGTAAGGGAAGGAGAGGATAAGTATGTTCGTATCATATCGTTGGTTACAAGAGTATGTAGATATTAAAGATGTAACAGCACAAGAGTTAGCAGACAAAATCACGAAAAGTGGTATTGAAGTAGAAGGCGTTGAAGTACTAAATAAAGGTGTAAAAGGTGTTGTAGTCGGTCACGTATTAGAATGTGAAAAACACCCAGAAGCTGATAAATTGAGTAAATGTTTAATCGATATCGGTGAAGAAGAGCCCGTACAAATTATTTGCGGTGCTCCTAACATTGCAAAAGGATTAAAAGTACCAGTTGCGAAAGTTGGCGCTGTTCTTCCTGGTAACTTCAAAATTAAAAAAGCAAAATTACGTGGTGAAGCGTCTCATGGTATGGTTTGTTCTCTACAAGAGCTTGGCATTGATGCGAAACTAGTTGCAAAGGATTATGCAGATGGTATTTTCATCTTCCCAAGTGACGTTGAAGTGGGGGCGGATGCACTTGAAATTCTAAACTTACACGATGAAGTTCTTGAACTTGGTTTAACACCAAACCGTGCGGATTGCTTAAATATGTTAGGTGTTGCTTATGAAGTAGCTGCTATTTACGGTCGCGAAGTAAAACTTCCAGCTATTGATTTACAAGAGTCAGCAGAAAAAACATCGGATTATATTGCTGTGAGTGTAGAAGCAAAAGAAGAGAATCCATTATACATTGCAAAAATGGTGAAAAATGTAAAGATTGGTCCGTCGCCAATGTGGATGCAAACACGTCTTATGGCAGCTGGCATTCGTCCGATTAGCAATGTAGTTGATATTACAAACTACATTTTAATGGAATATGGTCAACCATTACATGCATTTGATTATGATAAATTAGGTTCAAAACAAATCGTTGTTCGTCTTGCAAAAGAGGGCGAGAAGATTCAAACATTAGACGATCAAGAACGTACATTACAAGCACATCACCTTGTGATTACAAATGGAAACGAAGCAGTAGGTATTGCAGGTGTAATGGGCGGGGCAAATTCTGAAGTTACCAATGGTACAGTCAACGTTCTAATTGAAGCTGCATACTTTACAAGTCAAACAGTGCGCCGTGCATCAAAAGATTTAGGTCTTCGCAGTGAATCAAGTGCACGTTTTGAAAAAGGAATTGACCCAACACGCACGTTTGAAGCGATTCAACATGCCGCTGCTCTAATGGTGAAATACGCTGGTGGTGAAGCGTTAGAAGGTGTAGTAGAAGTTGATAACCTACAAGTAAAAGAACATACAGTATCAATTACAGTAGAAAAAGTCAACCGTGTATTAGGTACAGACATTACTGCAAGTGAAATGGGGACAATTTTCACAAACTTAAAGTTTCCATTCACAGAAGTAGAAGGAGCATTCCATATAAATGTACCGTCTCGTCGTCCTGACATTACAATTGCAGAAGACTTAGTGGAAGAAGTGGGACGTCTGTATGGATACGATCATATTCCAGTAACACTTCCAAAAGGTACAATGACACGTGGGCAGTTAACAGAAGCACAAACAAAACGTCGTAAAGTGCGCCGCTTCCTAGAAGGGGCTGGCTTATACGAAGCAATTACGTACTCATTAACAAGTGCGGATCAAGCGAAACAATATATCGTTGAACCAAATGAAAAAACTCCTGTGAACTTGGCACTTCCAATGAGTGAAGAGCGTAGTCAGCTTCGTTTAAGTTTAGTACCACAATTGTTAGAAGCAGTTTCTTACAACCTTGCTCGTAAAAATGATAGCGTTGCTTTATATGAAGTAGGTTCTATCTTTTTACCGACAGCAGAAGGAGAGCTTCCAAAAGAAGAACAGCATCTTGCGGGTGTTATGACAGGTCTTGCTCTTCATCATGCATGGCAAGGTGAAAAGAAAGTGGTTGACTTCTTTGTTGTAAAAGGAGTATTAGAAGGATTATTTGACGTACTTGGCGTTACAAATCATATCACATATACACCAGCCAAACGTGAAGGTATGCATCCAGGTCGTACAGCTGATATCTTATTACATGGCGAAGTAATTGGTTTTATCGGTCAATTGCATCCAGAAGCACAAAAACAATTAGATGTAAAAGATACATTTGTATTCGAACTCTCTCTTGTAAAACTATTTAGTGCAGAGGTAGAAGAAACGTATTACTCAACAATTCCACGTTTTCCATCTATGACACGTGATATGGCTGTTGTTGTAGCAAAAGATGTAAAAGCTGGTGAAATGAAGAAAGTTATTGCAGAAGCGGGCGGAGAACTTCTAAAAGAAGTAACGTTGTTTGATCTATACGAAGGTGAAAAAATGGAAGAAGGTAAGAAATCACTTGCATTCTCTATGAATTACTTTGATCCAG
This sequence comes from Bacillus cereus group sp. BfR-BA-01522, assembly GCF_022662635.1. Taxonomy (NCBI): domain Bacteria; kingdom Bacillati; phylum Bacillota; class Bacilli; order Caryophanales; family Bacillaceae; genus Bacillus; species Bacillus cereus group sp. BfR-BA-01522. The sequence continues at coordinate 111,668 of NZ_JAKUDY010000002.1, forward strand.
AACGCACATTAACAGACGAAGAAGTAACAGAAGCACATAACCGTGTATTAGCAGTGGTAGAAGAGAGATTTGGTGCGGAGTTACGTAAATAATAAAAAAATTGCCGGAATCAATCCGGCAATTTTTTTATCTCGCTATTTTAGGGCAGTAACAGCCGGGTTGGTGAGAGCTCATCATCAATGGGGATGAAGCTCCCCGCTGATTAAAATTTTACCTTATATGAATGATGTTGGGCAGCTATTTTTCTATATCGAATCAACAATAGAAAAATAGCTGATATATTTTCTGACGTCTTGCATCTTTCCCGCGAATGTAGTACATTAATTTTAGTTTAACAAAATGAAAGACGATGATAAGGAAAAGTAGTATATACTATAATCCATAGCGAATCAGGGACGGTGAGAGCCTGGTGAGGCGGTATATATGAAGAACACCTTGGAGTTGCTAACCGAAATTGAATGTTACTGTTCAAGAGTAGACTTAGACGGGAGTCCGACCTGTTACAAATTGGAAAGTATGGATTACATACGAATGAAAGTTGGTCTTTATGACAAATTGGGTGGTACCGCGAAGTTTAACCTTTCGTCCCTTTATGGATGAAAGGTTTTTTTGTATTTAAATATTCGTAAAGGAGACATTCACTATGGAAAACACATTAGTAAAAAGTCTGTACAGAGAAACAGATAAATATGTAGATCAAAAAGTGCAAGTATCTGGTTGGATTCGTAACTTACGTGATTCAAAAGTATTTGGCTTTATCGAATTAAATGATGGTAGCTTCTTTAAAAGTGTACAAATCGTTTTTGATACAGAATTAGATAACTTTAAGGAAATTACAAAATTACCGCTTAGCTCCTCTATTAGAGTAGAAGGGAAGTTCATTGCAACACCTACTGCAAAACAACCATTTGAAATTAAAGCAGAAAAAATCGAAATTGAAGGCTTATCAGATTCTGATTACCCACTTCAAAAGAAACGCCATACGTTTGAATACTTACGTACAATCGCTCACTTACGTCCAAGAACAAATGCATTCTCTGCAACGTTCCGTGTGCGTTCTATCGCAGCTTACGCGATTCATAAGTTCTTCCAGGAGCGCGGCTTTGTCCATGTTCATACACCAATTATTACTGGTAGCGATACAGAAGGTGCAGGTGAAATGTTCCGCGTAACAACACATGACATGAACAACCTACCAAAAGGAGAAGATGGACAAGTAGACGATTCGAAAGACTTCTTCGGTAGAGAAACAAACTTAACAGTAAGTGGTCAACTTCCTGCTGAAGCTTATGCATTAGCGTTCCGTGATGTATATACATTCGGACCTACATTCCGTGCGGAAAACTCAAACACAACTCGTCATGCAGCTGAGTTCTGGATGGTGGAGCCGGAAATTGCATTTGCTGAACTGGAAGATGTAATGGATCTTACAGAAGATATGCTAAAATATGCAATGAAATACGTGTTAGAGCATGCACCAGAAGAAATGGAATTCTTCAACAAATTTGTTGATAAAACAGTTCTTGAGCGCATGAACAATGTCATTAACTCTGACTTTGGTCGCATCACATACACAGAAGCAATTAAGGTACTTCAAGAATCAGGTGCTGACTTCAAATACCCAGTAGAATGGGGCATTGATTTACAAACAGAGCATGAAAGATATTTATCAGAACAAGTCTTTAAACGTCCTGTATTCGTAACAGACTATCCAAAAGATATTAAAGCATTCTACATGCGTATGAACGATGATGGTAAAACAGTAGCTGCTACTGATCTTCTTGTTCCTGGCATCGGCGAATTAATCGGCGGAAGTCAACGTGAAGAAAGAATGGATGTTTTAGTAGACAGAATCAAAGAATTAGGCATGAAAGAAGAAGACTACTGGTGGTACTTAGAACTTAGAAAATACGGCGGTACAAAACACGCTGGATTCGGTCTAGGCTTTGAACGTTTCTTAATGTACATCACTGGTATGGGGAATATCCGTGACGTAATTCCATTCCCAAGAACGCCAGGTTCTGCGGAGTTTTAAAATATGAAAAAAGCGAGAGGAAGGCCCTCTCGCTTTTTCGTATAGATTTTTATTGAAAAGCAAAAAGTAACGTGAAGGGGTGAATAGGAATGAGTAAAAAGGTGAAAAAAGATCCTTCACGAGCAGTTTTAGGTTCTCCAGAAGTAGAAGGGCAAGGAACAACGACGCATGAAACAGGTGCTTATAAAGTACCTTCATCAAATAAGAAACAGAAGCGAAGTTAACATATAAAAGGAGTCATTCGTTCGAATGACTCCTTTTATATGTTTTTATTTTTATTTCTTTTATCATTTTATCTATGTCTTTGTCTAAGTGTTCAAAATAGAAAAACCATAATAAGCTAACGAACAAGCAATATATCGCCATAATGCATAGACTATCTGTTATATTTTCCGTAAGAGGTTTAGAAGTGAAAAGGATGCCTCAGATAAGGGAAATAATAAAGTAAGTAAGAGGACTGATAAAATGGACGAGTATGTATAGTGATTTTTTTACTTTCGTATGAGTCATTTCACATGGCTCCTTTTTATTCAAAATATCCATTTAAACTGAATAGTTTTTTATCGTTGCTGTCTTTCCTTAGTTGTTATCAAGATGTTATTTTTTAATAATATCTTCAAGCTCATTGCAAAATTTTTTAAGTTGTATTGGGTTATGAATCAATGTTTGGGCATCATATTTACTAATATGTTTTCTCACTCGGAATTTTAGTAAAACAGATCTTCCATATCGTTCCAATATTGAATTGAACTCGGGGTGTTCATTTAGTAATCGTATGTTCTCACGAATCTTTAATTGTTTTTCGTATGGATTTCCTATCAAAATGTTTAAAATTATTTGTAAAAATAGCAATGAAATCACCCTTTATATATGAGTTTAAAGTTGTGGGTATTTCTGTATATTCTAATTATAACAAAAAATAAAAGAGAAAAGAAATAAGACTTCTTTTCTCTTTGTTTAGTTCGTTTACATATTGTCGATACTAAAATATAGCTATTTTTTCAATAAACGAAACGCTTTTTCTGTATTAGCAAAGTGAAGCTTCACAAATTCAGGAAGACGCTCTTTTCCTAATTTTTGAATGAGTTTAGCGGCAGCAATATCCACTTGTTTGCCTGCACCTTTTGGAAGTTGCATACCTGCTTTTTTACTGAGTTCATCAAATTGTTTTACGAATGAATAACGAGCTAGAATAGATGCCGCTGCAACAGCTAAATGTATACTTTCGCCTTTGGTAGCAAAATAAACATTGTCACGCTGTACCTGTTTTTGGTTTGCTAAATATTTATAGTATGTATCAGGTTGTGTGAATTGATCGATTAAGATACCGTCTGGTTTTGTCGGTGCAATTTTCGCTAATAAGTTGATAATCGCTTTATTATGCAGTAAAGCTTTTAGTTTGCCCTGGTTGTTTCCTTTATCAAATAGCTCGTTATATTTTTCATTATGAAGCACGAGAGAGCTATAAGGAATGACGGTAAGAAGTTGTTTTGCAATGGCAGTAATTTGAGCATCATTTAAGTTTTTAGAATCTTTTACACCAAGTTCTTTTAAAAGTGGAATTTGTTTTGCATCTACATATGCAGCAACAACTGTCATTGGTCCAAAATAATCTCCAGTACCTACTTCATCAGAACCAATAATCGACATTGTTCCAATTAAAGCGGGCGGAGCGAATCGATGTGCGTGTACTGTTTTTTTTGCAGGAGATGCTGGTAATTGGACAAGATTTTTCCAGCGTGCTGCTTCTTCCATAGCACGTCCACCTTGAAACATAACTTTTCCTGATTTATAAGCAGTAATTGTACAAGATGGTACTTTCGCGATAAAGATACCGCCTTGCGGAACTGTTGGACTGATTGCTTGTTTGTATTGGTTTTTCATCTCTTCAATGACTGTAGAACTTGTTTGTAATACGATAGAATTTGACAAAATGGTCGCTCCTTTTTCAATAGTGTTATTTTTATCATATCGGATTATTCTTTCTGTTTCCATATTGGGAAAGTTCATGGTATGATAAACTTTAGGATTCTGTACGTGATTGGAGGCCGGTGAGTTGTCACAACAAAAGGGAAAGAAAAGTCGAATTAATGTAGAAATCTATGGTCAACAGTACTCAGTTGTTGGCGATGAAAGTACAAGTCATATCCGCATGGTAGCAGCGATTGTGGATGATAAAATGCGCGAACTCAATGCCAAGAATCCTTCGCTTGATACGAGTAGACTAGCGGTATTGACGGCGGTAAACGTCATACACGATTACATAAAATTAAAAGAAGAACATGAAAAACTGAAAGAAAGTATGAGACAAAAAGGAATGGAATAACATGATTGATATCATTATCATTTTATTGCTTGTTATGGGATTTTTCCTCGGTTTAAGAAGAGGATTTATTCTACAACTTGTAAAGTTAACAAGCTTTATTATCGCATACCTTGTTGCATACTGGTACTGTAAAGATTTAGCGCCAGCGTTGGCGAAAATGATTCCGTATCCGTTTGATAAAAATGTATCCGTTCCAGAATGGATTGATGCAAACAATATTGAGGCAGTATTTTATCAAGCAATTGCGTTTATTATACTGTTCATTGTTACAAAGATTGCACTTTCCTTACTTGGTAATTTGTTAAATATGTTTGCGGAAATACCAGTGTTAAAGCAAATTAATGCATTTGCTGGAGCAATTCTTGGTTTTTTAGAAGTATACATTATTTTGTTTGTTTTAATTATTATTGGCACGATTCTTCCGATTGAACAAGTGCAAACACCATTACAAAAATCATCAATTAGCAAAATAATTGTAGACGATACACCGATTCTTTCTGAAAAGGTGAAGGAACTATGGCAGACAGGTAGCAGAGTATAACTTCTCTTTTTCGGAAAGAGAAGTTTTTTTCTATGAAGGAAAGGCGGGGAACGTATGAAAGTAAATAAAAAACAAGTGATTAAATTATTAGAAACAATCGCCCTTTTTATGGAATTAAAAGGCGAGAATCCATTTAAAATATCCGCATTTCGTAAAGCGGCAGCAGCATTAGAAAGTGATGATCGCAGCCTTTCTGAAATTGAAGATTTCACAAAGATTCCAGGCATCGGAAAAGGAACTGCAGCAGTTATTCAAGAATATATGGAAGCTGGAACGTCCGAAGTATTGCAGGAGCTTGAAAAAGAAGTGCCTAGTAGCTTATTGCCATTATTAAAACTTCCAGGACTCGGTGGTAAGAAAGTGGCGAAACTTTACAAAGAACTGGGCGTTGTTGACATGGAAACATTAAAGCAAGCTTGTGAAGAAAAGAAAGTACAGGAGCTTGCTGGGTTTGGGAAGAAGACGGAAGAGAAAATATTAGAAGCAATTGCGCAAGCTGGTTCTCGTCCTGAACGTTTACCGATTGCAATGGTACTTCCTATTGCCGGGGAAATAGAAGAAAAATTGTCGAACATTGCAGAAGTCATTCGTTTTTCGCGCGCGGGTAGTTTGCGCCGCGTTCGGGAGACTGTGAAAGATTTAGACTTCATTATTGCAACGACAGAACCAGCAGCAGTACGTGAACATTTGCTGCAATTTGATAATATGATTGAAGTGATTGCAAGCGGTGATACAAAAGTATCTGTTCGCCTGCAATATGAATATGATATTTCAATTGATTTTCGCCTTGTGAAACCTGAGGAATTTATTACAACGCTTCATCATTTTACAGGTTCAAAAGATCATAACGTAAGAATGCGTCAGATTGCAAAAGATAACGGTGAAAAGATCAGTGAGTATGGTGTGGAAAATTTGGAGACAGGTGAAGTGAAAACATTCGAAACAGAAGAAGAGTTTTTTGCTCATTTCAACCTTCCGTTTATTCCGCCAGAAGTGCGCGAGGATGGAAAAGAGATTGAACTCATTAAGGAATATCCAAACTTAATTCAGTTCTCTGATATACAAGGTGATCTCCATATGCATACAACATGGAGTGATGGTGCTTTTTCCATTGAAGAGATGGTACAAGCATGCCGCGCGCGTGGGTATAAATTTATGGCAATTACGGATCACTCTCAATATTTGAAAGTAGCGAATGGCTTAACGAAAGAGCGACTTCGTGAACAAGCAAAAGAAATTGAGCGCATCAATGCGAAATACCCAGATATCACAATTTTACGTGGGATTGAAATGGACATACTGCCAGATGCGACATTAGATTTTGATGATGAGGTATTAGCGGAGCTTGATTATGTAATTGGTGCGATTCATTCCAGTTTCTCACAAGATCGTGAAACAATTATGAAACGTTTGCGCACCGCAATTGAAAATAAGCATGTAACAATGATTGCTCATCCAACAGGACGTCTTCTTGGACGCCGTGAGGGCTATGATGTAGATACAGATTTATTAATTGAGCTCGCAAAAGAAACAAATACTGTTTTAGAATTAAATGCAAATCCGAACCGTCTAGATTTAAGTGCGAAATTATTAAAACAGGCACAAGATGCTGGTGTGAAAATCGCAATTAATACAGATGCTCATACACTTGAGATGTTAGAGGATATGGAAACAGGTGTAGCGGTAGCGCGCAAAGGTTGGATTCAAAAAGATACTGTGATTAACACATGGGATATTGAACGTTTATTAGATTTTATTAAACGTAATAAGTAACACAAGGGGGACAGGCAACTTATGTTAGAACGAACGTTGCGTGTATTAGAATATGACAAAGTAAAAGAACAGTTACTTGAGCATACAGCTTCTTCGCTTGGCCGAGATAAAGTAAAGCGCCTTATGCCAAGCACAGATTTTGAAGAAATTGTGGAAATGCAAGATACAACTGATGAGGCGGCGAAAGTGATCCGTTTAAAAGGACATGCACCACTCGGCGGGATTTTTGACATTCGATCGAATGTAAAGCGTGCAAAAATAGGAAGTATGCTGAGCCCGCATGAATTACTGGATATCGCAAGTACGATGTATGGCAGCCGTCAAATGAAACGATTCATTGAAGATATAGTTGATAATGGCGCTCAGCTTCCGATTTTAGAAACTCATGTTGCGCAAATTGTCTCTTTATATGATTTAGAAAAGAAAATTACAGGCTGTATTGGAGATGGCGGCGAAGTACTCGATAGCGCCAGCGATAAATTGCGTGGTATTCGCAATCAAATTCGTACAGCGGAAAGTCGCATTCGTGAGAAGCTCGAAAATATGACGCGCTCTTCAAATGCGCAAAAGATGTTATCAGATGCCATTGTAACGATTCGTAACGATCGCTATGTAATTCCGGTTAAGCAGGAATATCGTGGCGTATATGGTGGCATTGTTCATGACCAATCTGCATCAGGACAAACGTTATTTATTGAACCGCAAGTCATCGTGGAACTGAATAACGCCCTGCAAGAAGCACGTGTGAAAGAGAAACAAGAAGTAGAACGTATTTTAATGATGCTTACGGAAGAAGTAGCAGCAGAAGCTGATATCGTACTAGCAAATGTCGAAGTGATTGCGAATCTTGATTTTATCTTTGCGAAAGCTTTGTATGCGAAACGAATGAAAGCGACAAAACCGATTGTCAATAATGAGCGTTATATGGAGTTACGCCAAGCACGTCATCCGCTTATCGATCCAAAAGTGATTGTGCCAAACGATATTGTGCTTGGTAAAGACTTTACAACAATTGTCATTACAGGTCCGAACACAGGGGGGAAAACCGTTACGTTAAAGACGGTTGGAATATGCGTATTAATGGCACAGTCTGGTCTTCATATTCCCGTACAAGAGGAATCGGAAATATGCGTATTTAAAAATATTTTTGCTGATATCGGTGACGAGCAATCCATTGAACAAAGTTTAAGTACATTCTCTTCCCATATGGTTAATATTGTCGATATTTTAGAGAAAGCTGACTTTGAAAGCTTAGTGCTATTTGATGAATTAGGTGCTGGAACAGACCCGCAAGAAGGGGCAGCTCTTGCCATTTCTATCTTAGATGAAGTACATAATCGCGGTGCACGCGTTGTTGCAACAACGCACTATCCAGAATTGAAAGCATATGGATATAATCGTAATCAAGTGATTAACGCAAGTGTGGAATTTGATGTGAATACATTGAGTCCAACTTACAAATTATTAATTGGTGTACCAGGACGTAGTAATGCTTTTGAAATTTCGAAGCGCCTTGGATTATCTGAACGCGTAATTAATCGTGCTCGCAATCATATTAGTACAGATACAAATAAGATTGAAAATATGATTGCGAAATTAGAAGAAAGCCAAAAGAATGCAGAACGTGATTGGAAAGAAGCAGAAGAGCTTCGTAAGCAGTCTGAAAAGCTTCATCGCGAATTGCAACGTCAAATTATTGAATTTAACGAAGAACGTGATGAACGATTATTAAAAGCGCAAAAAGAAGGGGAAGAAAAGGTCGAAGCTGCGAAGAAAGAAGCAGAAGCGATTATTCGTGAACTTCGTCAATTGCGTAAAGCGCAGCTTGCCAATGTGAAAGATCATGAATTGATTGAAGCGAAAAGTCGCCTAGAAGGGGCAGCGCCTGAGCTTGTGAAAAAGCAAAAAGTAAAAGTGAAAAATACAGCGCCAAAACAACAGTTAAGACCAGGCGATGAAGTAAAAGTATTAACGTTTGGCCAAAAAGGTCAACTTCTAAAAAAAGTAAGTGATAGTGAGTGGAACGTTCAAATTGGGATTCTGAAGATGAAAGTAAAAGAATCTGATATGGAATATATTAATACACCAAAGCAGCTTGAGAAAAAAGCAGTTGCAACAGTAAAAGGACGGGACTACCATGTTTCTTTAGAACTGGATCTTCGCGGTGAACGTTTTGAAAATGCGATGATGCGTGTTGAAAAGTACTTAGATGATGCACAGCTCGCTAACTATCCACGTGTATCAATCATTCACGGTAAAGGAACAGGAGCGCTTCGACAAGGTGTACAAGACTACTTGAAGAACCATCGCGGTGTGAAAAGTTTCCGCTACGGTGATATGGGCGAGGGAGGCCTTGGCGTTACAGTTGTCGAATTAAAATAGCAAAAAGCCAAATAAAGGGGTAAACCGTTATGTTTATGGACAAACTTGCAAAAGTATTGTTAGCATGTTGCGGCATATTTTTGGTGATTGGGGTTATTTATTTAATGGTTTTTGCAAAGTAAAGAAGTGTCAATCTCGGCATCATACTATGCTTTGAGATTGATGCTTTTTCTTTTTGGACAATCTATAAGAAAAAGGAATAGACAATGAAAATTAATCAATTTATAAGTGAAGCCCTCTCTTGTTCAAGGCGAGAAACAGATCGTCTTATTAAAGCTGGGCGCGTTGCAATGAATGATAAAGTTTGTACGCATGGTGTACTTGTAAAACCCGATGATGTTGTCACGGTTGATGGGAAAGTTATTGAAAAAGAAGAAAAAGAAAAAGTATATATAGCTTTCCATAAACCAGTTGGCATCACTTGCACAGCTGCGAAACATATCGAAGGGAATATTATTGCTTATATCAACTATCCCGAAAGAATCTTTCCAGTTGGCCGTTTAGATAAAGCATCAGAAGGATTAATTTTACTAACAAACGATGGGAAGATTGCCAATCAAATTTTACATGGAGATCATGGACATGAGAAAGAATATGTCGTAACTGTTGATAAGTCGTTTACGGATGGGTTTATTCATGGCATGAGTTGCGGTGTGAAAATTAAAGATGGAATGACAAAGCCTTGTAAAGTAACGCGAGTAGATGACTCTACATTTCGCATCGTTTTAACACAAGGAATGAATCGACAAATTCGGAGAATGAGCCGTGCTTTTGGTTATACAGTAACAAAACTAAAGCGCGTTCGAATTATGAATATAAAATTAGGTGAGCTTGAGGTTGGAAAGTGGCGCTATCTTACCGATGAAGAGTTACAAGAGTTACGAGGAGCATTATAGGGAGAGTTGTTTGCTCCGTATGTTTTTTGTCAGAAACAATAAAACTGTTGCTTTTTTTTAAAATACCCCATATAATAAAAAACAACAAGTTTCGACAATATATTTTGTAAAAGTAATGATGAGGACATGAGTTATTTTTTACGATTCTCAGAGAGGGAGGTCTTAGGCTGTGAGCTTCCTAATACGAAAAGATAAACTTACCACCTCTAAACTTCAAGAGTGAACTGCATGTGCATTGTAATTCTTGGCGGATAAAACCGTTATCAATTTACACGAGCTATAAAATGGATTTTTTTATTATACATTCATTTTATTAGAATAAGGGTGGAACCACGATTTCAACACTCGTCCCTTTGTTAGGGACGGGTGTTTTTTGCGTTCTTTTGTAAAGAAAGTACGATATGGAAAAGGGGATGTAATGAATTTTGTTTCTGAATATTCTGTTTATTTAGGGAGGTAAATGAAAGTGAAGTCATCTTTAAAGGTATCTGAAATATTTGCAATTAGTTTAATGTTATTTGCACTTTTCTTTGGTGCAGGAAATATGATTTTTCCACCAGCATTAGGACAAGGGGCTGGAACAAATGTATGGATTGCGTTATTTGGGTTTGTCATTACAGGTGTGGGACTTCCGTTATTAGGAGTCATCGCAATCGCCTTAAAGGGAGATATTAATAAACTGGCCGGTCGTGTACATCCTTTATTTGCACTTGTTTTCATTGTTGCGATTTATTTATGTTTAGGTGTATTTGTAAGTGTACCACGTACAGGCACAGTTGCTTATGAAATGGCAGTTGCTCCATTTTTGCCAACTGAAGTAGCTGGTGCACAGTATCCACTTGTTATATTTACATTTATTTTCTTTGCCGTTACATTTTATTTAGCATTGAATCCATCAAAACTAGTGGGACGCATCGGAAAAGTATTAACACCAATTTTATTAGCAATTATTGTGATTATTGTTGTGAAAGCATTGATTTCTCCAATTGGAGAGTTTCGTGCACCAACTGAAACTTATAAAGACCCACTTTTCAAAGGATTTATTGATGGATATTTAACATTAGATGGATTAGCGGCGCTTGTTTTTGGAAATGTCGTTGTGAATACGTTAAAAGGAAAAGGTGTTACAGATAAGAAAAGGATTGCACGAGTGACAATTATTGCAGGGATTGTTGCTGCGCTTGCCTTATTTCTTATTTACTTAGCGCTTGCTTATTTAGGAGCGTCTAGTGTTTCTCTTGGAATGGGGGAGAACGGTGGTGTTATTTTAACGAATATTGTTCATCATTTATTTGGTGAATATGGAACTTTATTACTAGGTGTAGCAATCACAGCAGCATGTTTAACAACATCTGTTGGAATCGTTGCAGCGTGCGGAGAGTTCTTTTCAAAACTATTACCAAAATTTCCTTATCAAACAGTCGTTTTTATTTTCTGTGCATTAGCATTTATGGTGGCAAATCTTGGGTTAACACAGCTCATTGCATTAGCATTACCAATTTTAATTACATTGTATCCAATTGGGATTGTGTTGATTATCTTATCTCTTGTGGAAAATTATATTCGGATTCCATTAGCGATGTACGTAGGAGGGATGATAGGAGCGTTTGCAATTAGTCTGTTCGATGGTTTGCACAATGCGAATATTGAGATTGCAACACTTGCACCTATTTTAGAAAAAATACCACTTTATAGCGTTGGAATGGGCTGGCTAATTCCAGGAATCATTGGTATGTTTGTCGGATATGTTGTGTCTATGTTTCAAAAGAGGGCAGTTGTGATAGAGGAGTAAGCGACGAGAGTATTCTGAAAAAGGAGCTCGTTGTACTTACAAAGTGATAATATGGTATAGTGAAACGAGGCTTTTTTTCAGCCTCGTTTTTCGTGCTTCCTAATCCATTAGAAAGCATTTAAGTAGAAAGGAAGTCATTATATGAGATCTGAAGTAGCTGTGAAAATAAAACCAAAATTTACAAAACAATTGAAAAGTGGCTATCCACTTATTCTAAAAGAGGCAATTCAAAATGTAAATGACATACAGGAAGAAGGAACGATTCTTAATATATTAGATGAGAAAAATCAATTTCTTGGAAAAGGATATTACGGTAAGCAAAATAAAGGGTATGGTTGGATTTTAACGAGAAAAGAGAAAGAACGCATTGACCAAGCTTTCTTTGAACGAAAAATAAAATCAGCGTTGCATAAGAGAAAAGGTTTTTATAAATCAAATGATACGACAGCATTCCGTGTTGTAAATGGTGAAGGTGATGGTCTTGGCGGTGTAATCATTGATTATTATGCTGGGTTTTATGTGATTAGCTGGTATAGCGAAGGGATATATTCCTTTAAAAATGAAATCATTGGAGCTCTTCAAAAGGTAGCAAATGTCAAAGGAATCTATCAGAAGAAGCGCTTTGATACAAAAGGAAAATATATTGAAGAAGACGACTTTGTAGTAGGAGAGCGTGGTGAATTCCCCCTTCTCGTCAAAGAGAACGGTGTAAACTTTGCGGTGTATTTAAACGATGGTGCAATGGTAGGCGTATTTTTAGATCAGCGTAACGTTCGAAAACAAATTCGTGATACGTATGCAAAGGGCAGAACTGTTTTAAATATGTTCTCTTATACAGGTGCTTTCTCCGTATTCGCGGCCCTTGGAGGAGCAATCAAAACAACAAGTGTCGATTTAGCAAATCGCAGTTTAAGTAAAACAATTGAACAATTTAGCGTAAATGACATTGACTATGAAACACAAGATATTATCGTTGAGGACGTATTCCATTACTTTAAATACGCAGCAAAGAAGCAGATGAAGTTTGATATGGTTGTACTAGATCCGCCAAGCTTTGCACGTTCGAAAAAATATACATTTAGCGCAGCAAAAGACTATAAAAACTTATTAAAAGAAACAATTGCCATTACAGAAAACAACGGGATTATCGTTGCTTCTACAAACTGTAGTACATTTGATATGAAAAAATTTAAAGGTTTTATCGATACAGCTTTTAAAGAGATGAATGGTAAGTATAAAGTTTTAGAAGAACATTCCTTGCCAGAAGATTTCCGTACAATCGATCAATTTAAAGAAGGTAACTATTTAAAAGTAGTCTTTATTAAAAAGTTTAAAGGATAATAATAAAAAAGAAGCTCATTTACAATTGAGCTTCTTTTTTATTGCACAATATGCTGCACGCGGCCAACTTGTCCGTCTTTCAATCGAACTTTAATCCCGTGTGGATGAGATGGTGCGTTTGTTAAAATATCTTTTACAATCCCTCGAGTGAGAGTACCAGTCCGTTGATTTTTCTTTAAAACAATATCTACTTCTAGATCAGGTGAAATATTCGCTCGTTTTTGTCCGTTCATTTATACACCTGTACGTCTACGTTGATTATTTGGCTTTTTTGTTTGTTGACTTTGTAACTTCTTTGTTGCTAGGTCTTTATTTTTCAGATTTTCTCCACCTTTGTTTTCTTGCTTTTTCTTCGCAAGTTGCCCGCGCATTAAATCCGCCAAGCTTACTTTTTTATTCTCTGACATAGTGAGTCTCCTTTATATAAAGTACATTACAAACATGAGCTGTAAATTTCATCATATCATTGTTACAGAAGGAAAGGAAGTTGGTTTGCACATTCATATAATTCTTTCCACTTTATAACAGTTACGATACAATGAAATTGTTAATATTTGTAAAAAGGGGATAGGAGCATGTCACGTCATATTTTATTAATAGAAGATGACATTTCGATTCAAGAAATGGTCGAGAAATATTTATCAAAAGAAGGATTTCAAGTTACATTTGCTTCTGATGGAGAAGAAGGCGTTGCGAAATTTTTTCATGGATCATTTGACTTGATTATTCTTGATATTATGATGCCAAAGCTAGATGGTTTAGAAGTTGTGAGAATTATTCGCGAAAAAAGCGCTGTACCGATTTTAATGATGTCCGCAAAAGATACAGATATCGATAAGGCGGTGGGGCTAGGACTTGGTGCAGATGATTACATTTGCAAACCATTCTCTATGATTGAATTGGCAGCGAGAGCAAAGGCAAGTATTCGAAGATTTACAAAGTATTCAGCTACGGAGCAAAAAGAAGAAATGATTGAGATTGGTGATTTGAAAATAGATCCGATTAACTTCACTGTGTATAAAAAAGAAAAACAGTTAAAACTTACTTTAAAAGAATTCGAAATTTTGAAATTGTTCGCAAGGAATCAAAATCGTGTATTTACAAAAGCGCAAATATATAATCTCATTTGGAATGAAGAATACTATGGCGATGATAATGTTATTAACGTTCATATGAGAAGATTACGTGAGAAAATTGAAACAGATCCATCCAATCCAGAATATATTAAAACATTATGGGGAATTGGCTATAAGTTGGAAGTGATGTAGCATGTTTTCTCTGCTCATGATTGTTATTTTTATATTATTAGGTGTCATTTATTTTCAATATAGAATAGGGAAAAGCAAGAGTGCGAATATACGTTATACGTATGAAAAATTAGAGAATATTATAAAACAACAAACCGGTGAGAAATTATTAGTTGTAACGGATGATAAAGAACTACAACAATTATTAGTAGCAATTAATCATTTATTAGATGCGAAACAAAAAACGAATGCGAATCATGCGAAGGTTGAAATTTCGATGAGAAAGATGCTTTCTAACATTTCTCATGATTTGAAAACGCCGCTCACTGTTATTCTTGGATATACGGAAATGTTAAATAAAGATAAAACGATGAATAAAGAAGAACAACACATACTGTTAGAAAAGGTACATGTAAAAACGTTAGAAGTAATGGAACTTATTCATAAATTCTTTGATTTGGCGAGATTAGAATCTGGAGATAAAGCAATTGAAATAACAAAGGTGAATATGAATGAAGTGTGCCGAGAAAAAATTTTAACGTTTTATGATTTGATAACGACTAAAGGGTTTGAGGTACATATTGATATACCAGAGAAAAATATGTATGCATTTGGGAATACAGAAGTATTAGGTCGTGTGTTAAATAATTTAATATCCAATGCCCTTACGTATGGATATGATGGAAAAATACTTGGTATTACGTTAAGCGATGATGAACGATATGTATATGTTGATGTATGGGATCGCGGTAAAGGAATTAATGAATCACATATTGATAAAGTATTTGAGCGTATGTATACGTTAGAGGATTCAAGGAATCGACTATATCAAGGTAGTGGTCTTGGACTCACAATTACAAAACGACTGGTAGAAGCTTTAGGGGGAGAAATTCATCTTTTTAGTAAGCCATATGAAAAAACAGTATTTACGATTATGCTGAGAAAAATCGATTTTTAGCTTGTAGAAATAGGATTCTACAAGCTTTTTTAAGCGTAAGGAATTTGTAAGGAAGGGGTAAGAAAAAAGAGACCTTCATTGTCTATGCTAGAGATATAAAGGAGAAAGGAGAAAATGAAATGACATATATATTAAGAACGAATCAGTTAACAAAGGTGTTTCAAGGAAAAGAAGTAATTTCGGACGTAAATATGCATGTGAAAAAAGGGGAAATTTACGGGTTTTTAGGACCAAATGGTGCCGGTAAAACAATGATTATGAAAATGATTGCAAATTTAATGAAACCAACGAGCGGAGAGATTGAAATTTTTGGCGAGAAGTTAACAGGTACATCATATGAAGTGTTAAAACGTATGGGAATGATGATCGAGTACCCTATTTTTTATGAAAAATTAACAGCTCAAGAAAATTTATATCTTCATTGTGAATATATGGGTTACTATGATAAGAATGGAATACAGCAGGCGTTACATCTTGTCAATTTACAAAACGTGGAGAATAAGAAAGTAAAAGACTTTTCATTAGGGATGAAACAAAGATTAGGAATTGCAAGAGCCATTTTAACGAAGCCGGAGTTACTAATTTTAGATGAACCAATCAATGGTTTAGATCCAGTCGGGATTAGAGAATTACGCGACTTATTAAAAATGCTTTGTAAAGAATATGGAATTACTTTATTAGTCTCTAGTCATATTTTAGGAGAAATGGAGCAAATGGCAGATACAATTGGGGTCATTCAAAATGGAAAATTGCTAAAAGAAGTTTCAATGAAGAGTATTAATGGAAAACAAACGGAGTATATTGAAATTTCGGTTCCAGATGTGAAGCGTGCAGCTTACATGTTAGAAAATAAACTTTACATAACGAATTACAAAATAATGAGTGGAAATGTGATTCGTGTGTATGAAATGACCGTGATGCAGCAAGAAATTTCTAAAACGTTAATTATGAATGATGTGGAAATTGAAAGTATAAACAAAAAACATAGTTCATTAGAAGAATATTTTTTAAATATTGTGAATGAAGAGGGGATTCGTGCTTCATTTAATGAGATTTGAACTTATAAAATTTAAGTTATGGCCGATTATAAGAGGGGCGTTTATTGCGATATGTGTTTTTTCTCTACTTGTAATATTACTTATGTTTGATGGTGAGTTTACACATTATGATGAAGTATTTAGATTCATTGATATTTTTATGAGAGGAATCTATATCATATTTGGCGCGAGTTTAATTGCAAAATTTATTCAAGAGTTTCAAACGAAAACAATGCCGGTTATGTTTATGTACCCAATTAATCGAAAGAAAATGCGGATGGCTAAAATATGTATTATTATGATCGTTACCTTGCTTCTTATTCTCATTTCTGAAGGGATTGTTTTTTGCCTTTTTTTATATATTGAATTTATATAAACCAGTTATTACAGAATCACTCACGCCAGCAATTGTTAGTAAAAACGCCATTATGCTATTTGTAAACGCAGTAGCAGTAACGGGAATTAGCTTAATTCCCGTTTACTTCGGGATGAAGAATTATTCAGTTCGTACAACGTTTATATCAGCAATCATCATTATGTGTCTTGTAACGTCAAGTATAAACGGTGAATATTCTTTGTTTCATATTATCGCGATTCCTCTTGCGCTAGCTTGTGTAGGATTGCGTATAGAGCGATAAGGAAAATTGAACAAGTAGATTTGTATAAATAAAAGAAGTGTATGAGAAAATCAGTGGTTTACTTTAAGTATTGTTTTGCTAGGAATAGGAGATGTGTTCAGAATAATAAATTGAAGCAAGGGGGCTGATTATGGATTTGTTGGTACTTAATCTAATAGGCGGGATTATAGCCCTTTTAATCGGAGGAATTTTATATTACAGACGCCCTGAGCAGAAAGCTTTTTTACTTTTAATGGCGATAGGGGGAGTAGATATCATTATAACTGTAATGAGAATGCTTTTAAAATAGAAGCAGGGAGGGAAGAAAATGTTGCAACTTATGAAGCTAGAAATGAAGAAATGTAAGCTTGGGTGGTATGTGAAGGGGGCGATCATCGCAAATATAGTGATGGTTGCGATGTTGTTTCTTGCAAGCTATGTGTCACAAATTGAAGGAGATGTAGAACTAAGAAATTCTCAAATGATGCTTTCAATGGCTAGTGCAATGGTGCGAGGAACATTTATTGTCTTTGCAGGAGTATTAATTGCAAAACTAGTAATTGAAGAATATAAAAACAAAACAATATTACTTATGTTTTCGTATCCAATTAATCGAAAGAAAATCATTGCTAGTAAGCTATTAATCACGGCAACGCTAACGTTTGTAACAGTTTTATTATCCAATATTTTTGTAATAGGTGTCTTCTTTATTTTGAATCGTTATATGCTAGTTATTCCGAATACAATAACGGTAGCGGAGTTGATGCAAGAAGGGATAAAAGTGATTCCTTTTGCCATTGCAGCTGCAGGAACAGGTTTAATTCCATTGTATTTTGGTATGCGTAAATATTCTGTTCCAGCAACGATTGTGTCTTCCTTAATTGTTGTAATGATTGCATGTCAAAGTCAACCAGAGTTCTCATTAGCAACCTTTTTTCCGCTTCAATTCGCACTTGCGGCTATTGGCATTATGATTGCTTATTATGGAATTAGAAATATTGAGAATGAAGATGCGCTGTAAAGTTTCACATGAAACAAGTTACAGAAAAAGACAAGGTTCTCAATCGAGGCCACTGAAAAAGTGGTTACTTTGAGAAAATAACACGCATTTTATCAATATGTTGAAATTAAAAAGGATCCCATAACCTTTATATAGTAGGTGGTGGGATCCTCTTTCTTATGAAGTGGAGTTTTTCAGTGCCCTCTTCTCAATCCCTTGTCTTTTTCCGTTATTACATTTTGGGAGCTTCCATTCCTGCAGCTGCCCATTCTTCCTTTGCAGGGCCGTAAATACCAGGAACTTTCAAATCGGCTTGGCGCATAAGTACAGTCATTTGACCACGATGATGATTTTGGTGGTTGATTAAAGTCATTAAAAAGATAGAATTAGGCATTGGACGCCCAAAGAAGTCATTTATTGTAGCTAAATCTTTATCAGTCCATTGTGTTTGAATCGCTTCAACAAATGATGCATTTACTTTACGATAATTCTCCGCAATTGCTTTTGCTGAAGTTGGTACAGGATAATCTTTCGTCTCCCCTTCAAACTGTAAACCTGTTCCTGATAGAATGACCGGAACGGCCGTAACGATATGCCAAGCAACTCTACCTAAAGTCCAATGATCAGGCGTAATTTCTTGTGTTAACGATTCATCAGTTAATGTCTCTAATACTTTTTGTGTAGAATCAGCCTCATATTTCCATGTTTTTAAAAAGCCCTCAATTGTTTGAAACATGTTATCCCCCCCTATGGTTATTTAAATGATAAATTCACGAGAGAAGACGTTTTTCCTTCTTTTTATTTTATCCTGTAAAAGCCCGATTGGTGAGGGCTCATAATCAGTGGGGAATGAAGAAAAAACCCACGAATTAAAGGTTCACTTTATGTCACTTTGCTACAGTGTGTACATACATTTAGGAAGCAATGTTGAAGAAGAGTGAATTCGTTAAAAAAAGACAAAAGTACAAGCAAAATAAAATTTGCTGCATGTAATAACTATTAGGATATGGGGAATAAAGTGTTGCGTATCAAAGATTGGTTGTAGACCGAATCAGTTAATGTTTTATTCGGTTACGAAAGTGTATGTTAAAGATAAAAAATGAAGGAAGGAATCACCATGTCTCAATGGTACAATCATTTTCATACAAATTGTGGTTGTAATAAAACAACATATATTCATTCGTGCTGTTTTAGCTGCGATGGGACGGTTCCTAAAATTGGTCCAACCGGTCCAACGGGAATAACAGGAGCAACCGGTCCAACGGGAATAACAGGAGCAACCGGTCCAACGGGAATAACAGGAGCAACCGGTCCAATGGGAATAACAGGAGCAACCGGTCCAACGGGAATAACAGGAGCAACCGGCCCGACCGGTTCAACGGGAGCAACAGGAGCAACTGGCCCAACTGGTCCAACGGGTGTTAGTGTAACGGCAACGTACGCTTTTGCCAATAATACATCTGGTGGGGCTATATCTGTTCTTCTTGGCGGAACGAATGTACCGCTTCCAAATAATCAAAATATTGGTCCAGGTATTACTGTTTCTGGTGGGAATACCGTATTTACTGTTGCAAGTGCAGGGAACTACTATATTTCATATACAATTAATATAACAGCTTCGTTATTAGTAAGTTCTCGAATTACTGTTAATGGCTCACCGCTTGCGGGAACCATTAATTCCCCACTAGTGGCAACGACTTCATTTAGCGCGACAATTATTACAACGCTTGCGGCTGGTGACGCGATTAGTTTGCAGCTATTTGGAATATTGGCTGTTGCAACTTTATCAACTACTACCCCTGGAGCCGTTTTGACGATTATTAGATTGAGTTGATTTGAAATTAGAAATATTAGGTAATGAAGTTCCCTCTATTGTAATAAATGAATAGGGGAACAAGTACATAGAGGAAAAGTATTGAATAGTTGCATAAAAGTCAGAATATTATGATTGTAACGGAGTTATGGCTATAATATAATGAAAACAATCATCGTGAATGGGCATTCATTTTATAGTTACGAAAATGAAAGGAGGAGTAGGAATGGAAAAGCCTTGGTTAAAGAATTACCCAGAGGAAATTCCACATACAATTGCTTATGATACGCAGCCTCTTCATGTATATTTAGAGCAGATGTCTTCAAGATACCCAGAAAGGAAAGCGCTTCATTTTTTAGGGAAGGATATTACTTTTTCAGAATTAAATAGCAAGGTGAGGCAGTTTGCAAACTTTATTCAGAAACTGGGAGTGAAAAAAGGTGATCGAGTAGCGATTATGTTACCCAATTGCCCGCAAGCTGTCATTGGATATTATGGAACGCTACTTGCAGGGGGGATAGTTGTACAAACGAACCCTCTTTATACAGAACGGGAGCTAGAGTATCAATTACACGATTCTGGAGCGAAAGTAATTCTTTGTATGGATTTCGTATTTCCAAAGGTTGCAAGCGTTCAATCCACTACAAAACTTGAACATATTATTGTAACTCGCATTGCTGATTTCTTACCATTTCCTAAAAACCTTATTTATCCATTCATTCAAAGAAAGCGAACAAATCTCATCGTAAAAGTTGAAGAAAGTCATATGATTCACCTATGGAATTCAGTCGAAAAAGAGCGTGATACAGCGGTAGATATGCTTTGTGATCCTGAAAATGATTTAGCCCTTTTACAATATACGGGGGGGACGACAGGATTTCCAAAAGGAGTTATGTTAACGCATAAAAATCTTGTATCGAACACTTTAATGGGAATTCATTGGTTATATAATTGTGTAGAGGGGGAGGAAGTTGTTCTTGGTGTGCTGCCGTTTTTCCATGTATACGGAATGACTGCTGTGATGAATTTAAGTATTATGCAAGGGTATAAAATGGTACTCATTCCAAAGTTTGATATGAAAATGGTTTTTGAAGCAATAAAGAAGCATAAAGTTACACTATTTCCAGGAGCTCCGACCATTTATATTGCCCTTTTAAATAGTCCGCTTCTAAAAGAATATGATATATCTTCTATTCGTGCTTGTATTAGTGGTTCTGCTCCATTACCTGTAGAAGTACAGGAGAAGTTCGAAAGGATTACTGGTGGTAAATTAGTAGAAGGATATGGACTGACAGAATCATCACCAGTTACTCATAGTAATTTTCTATGGGAAAAACGTGTGCCAGGAAGTATCGGTGTTCCGTGGCCAGATACAGATGCCCGTATTGTATCGCTTGAAACAGGAGAAGTATTGCCACCAGGTGAAATTGGTGAGATTGTGGTCAAAGGGCCTCAAATTATGCAAGGGTATTGGAATAAACCTGAAGAGACAGCAGCAGTGTTGCAAGATGGCTGGTTGCATACGGGTGATGTTGGTTATATGGATGAAGAAGGTTTTTTTTATGTGAAAGATCGTAAAAAAGATATGATCGTTGCCAGTGGTTTTAATGTGTACCCACGCGAGGTAGAAGAAGTATTATATGAACATGATAAAGTACAAGAAGCGGTTGTAATCGGAATTCCTGATCCATATCGCGGTGAAACTGTAAAGGCTTATATTGTCTTAAAAGAAGATGAAGTTTGCTCCGAAGAAGAATTGGATCGATTTGCTCGTAAATATTTAGCTGCTTATAAGGTTCCAAAAGTATATGAGTTTCGAAGTGAATTACCAAAGACAACAGTTGGTAAGATTTTACGAC
Organism: Bacillus cereus group sp. BfR-BA-01522; assembly: GCF_022662635.1. Classification (NCBI taxonomy): domain Bacteria; kingdom Bacillati; phylum Bacillota; class Bacilli; order Caryophanales; family Bacillaceae; genus Bacillus; species Bacillus cereus group sp. BfR-BA-01522. The sequence goes on from NZ_JAKUDY010000002.1 coordinate 133,285, forward strand.
GAGCTCTTATTGAAGAAGAGCAAAAAAAGAAAGAGGATGAACAAACGGGCTAAGGCCCTTTCTTTTTGAAAATATAGGATTGACAATGTTTCAAATAGTCAGTAATATTAAAATATGAATGACTACTCATTCAGTCATCTTCTTGAAGGGGACAGTAAAGTGAAAAAGAATAGACCAAAATATAATCAAATTATTGATGCTGCAGTAATTGTGATTGCAGAAAATGGATACCATCAAGCGCAAGTTTCTAAAATTGCAAAGCAAGCTGGCGTAGCTGATGGAACAATTTATTTATATTTTAAAAACAAAGAAGATATATTAATTTCCCTATTCCAAGAAAAGATGGGAGAATTTATCGAAACAATTCGTCAAAAAACAGCAGGAATTGAAAGCGCTGTAGAGAAGTTATTTATGTTGGTAGAAATGCACTTCTTGCTGTTATCACAAAATGATTCTCTTGCTATTGTTACACAACTAGAGCTTAGACAATCCAACCAAGAACTACGCCTTAAAATAAATGAAGTACTAAAAGGATACTTACAAGTCATAGATGAAATTTTAGAAACAGGTATAGGACAAGGAGAATTTAGAGCGAATTTGAATGTTCGTGTAGCAAGGCAAATGATTTTTGGAACAGTAGATGAGGTTGTGACCAATTGGGTAATGAGCGATCATAAATATGATTTGGTCGCACTTTCAAAAACGGTACATGAGCTACTTGTTTTAGCTTGTGGCTATCGTCAATAATGGGAGGGATCAAGTTGAAATTCCTATCTGTAACAGTTGAAGACCATATTGCAGTGGTAACGTTCAATCATCCACCAGCTAATGCAATGTCTTCGCAAGTCATGCATGACGTAACTGAATTAATTGATCAAGTTGAAAAAGACGACAATATTCGGGTTGTTGTTCTTCATGGGGAAGGTCGCTTCTTTTCTGCAGGGGCAGATATTAAGGAATTTACTTCTGTTGAGGACGCAAAGCAAGCGACAGAGCTGGCGCAGCTTGGACAAGTTACATTTGAGCGCGTAGAAAAGTGTTCAAAACCAGTTATTGCAGCAATTCATGGAGCGGCACTTGGCGGTGGTCTTGAATTTGCTATGTCTTGTCATATGCGTTTTGCAACTGAAAGTGCCAAGCTTGGTTTACCTGAGTTAACATTAGGATTAATCCCTGGATTTGCAGGAACACAGCGATTACCTCGTTATGTTGGAAAAGCAAAAGCTTGTGAAATGATGTTAACAAGCACGCCGATTACTGGCGCACAAGCATTAGAATGGGGTCTTGTAAATGGAGTGTTTTCTGAAGAATCCTTGTTAGAAGAGACGATGAAAATTGCAAAACAAATTGCAGGGAAAAGTCCTGCAACAGTTCGTGCTGTGCTAGAGTTATTGCAAACGACGAAATCACCTCAATATTATGAGGGTGTGCAACACGAAGCGCAAATCTTTGGAGAAGTATTTACAAGCGAGGATGGAAGAGAAGGTGTAGCGGCATTTTTAGAAAAACGCAAGCCTTCATTTAGCGGTAGGTAGTACATTATTTTTTTAATATAAATTAACAGAATATTTAAATTGATGAAATCTTTCTAAAAAATAAGGGGGTAAATGGAATGAACATCTACGTACTCATGAAACGAACATTTGATACAGAAGAGAAAATTGTAATTAAGAATGGTGCAATTTATGATGGCGAAGCAGAATTCATCATCAACCCTTACGATGAATATGCGATTGAAGAAGCCATTCAAGTAAGAGATGCACATGGCGGTGAAATTACAGTTGTAACAGTTGGTGGTGAAGAGAGCGAAAAAGAACTTCGCACTGCGCTAGCAATGGGTTGCGACAAAGCGGTATTAATTAATATTGAAGATGATGTGGAAAATGGCGATCAATTTACAACAGCAAAAATACTTGCGGAGTATTTAAAAGATAAAGAAGCAGATTTGATTTTAGGTGGAAACGTAGCGATTGATGGTGCATCTGGACAAGTTGGTCCTCGTGTAGCGGAAGCGCTAAATATGCCATATGTAACGACAATTACAAAGCTTGAAATTGATGGTACAAAAGTGAAGATTGAGCGCGATGTTGAGGGAGATACTGAAGTGATTGAAACATCGTTACCGCTTTTAGTAACTGCGCAGCAAGGTTTGAATGAACCTCGTTATCCATCACTGCCAGGTATTATGAAAGCGAAGAAGAAACCGCTTGAAGACATAGAATTAGATGATCTAGATTTAGAAGAAGAAGATGTGGAGGCAAAAACAAAAACAATTGAAATCTACTTACCTCCTAAGAAAGATGCAGGTAAAGTGTTACAAGGCGAGCTGCAAGATCAAGTAAAAGAACTTGTATCATTGCTCCATACAGAAGCAAAAGTAATCTAATAAAATACGAAATTATATATACAGGAGGGAAAATCTATGGCTCGTAAAGTATTAGTAATGGGTGAGGTTCGTGATGGATCACTACGTAACGTTTCATTTGAGGCAATCGCAGCAGCAAAAACAATTGCAGAAGGTGGTGAAGTAGTTGGCCTTCTTATTGGAGAAAGTGTTGCTAGTTTGGCAAGCGAATTGATTCATTACGGTGCAGATCGCGTTGTGACAGTTGAAAGTGATACATTAAAATCATATACATCCGATGGTTATGCACAAGCATTTTTAGCTGTACATGATGAAGAAAAACCAGAGGGGATTGTATTTGGACATACAGCACTTGGAAAAGACTTATCGCCGAAATTAGCTGCAAAACTAGAAGCAGGACTTGTGTCTGATGTAACTGCTTTAGAAATTGCTGGCGGTAATGTTGTATTCACTCGTCCAATTTATTCTGGTAAAGCATTTGAGAAGAAAATTGTAACAGATGGTATATTGTTTGCAACGGTGCGCCCAAACAATATTACGCCGCTTGAAAAAGATGAGTCGCGTACGGGAGATGTATCATCTATTACAGTTGATGTAAAAGATTTGCGTACGATTATTCAAGATGTTGTTCGTAAAACAGCAACAGGTGTAGATCTTTCAGAAGCGAAAGTAATCGTTGCCGGTGGACGTGGAGTGAAAAGTGAAGATGGTTTTAAACCGTTACAAGAATTAGCTGATGTTTTAGGAGGGGCTGTTGGAGCATCTCGTGGAGCTTGTGACGCAGAATATTGTGACTATTCATTGCAAATTGGGCAAACAGGTAAAGTTGTTACACCAGATTTATACATTGCATGTGGTATTTCCGGTGCGATTCAACATTTAGCTGGTATGTCTAACTCAAAAGTAATCGTTGCAATTAATAAAGATCCAGAAGCAAGTATTTTTAAAGTAGCTGACTATGGCATTGTTGGTGACTTATTTGAAGTTGTACCACTTTTAACAGAGGAGTTTAAAAAGTTAAAAGTACATTCTTAATTCGATGATCTTTGCGTTTCAAGTGAATGACCCTTATATATAAGGAAATGTGGGAGATTTCTTGTCTCTCACTTTTTTATATGTATTTCTATATTTTTGTATAGTATAAAGGCACATTTTTTTGTTACAATACATAACGATACATAATATTCGCCACGTATATAAGATAATGATATACTCTTGGTAGAATACACTTGAAGGAGGAAATGAAATGGCAATTGTAAACGCAACTGACCAAAGCTTCGCAGCCGAAATAAGCGAAGGTGTTGTATTATTAGATTTTTGGGCACCATGGTGTGGACCTTGTAAAATGATCGCTCCTGTATTAGAAGAAATTGATGCAGAATTAGGCGATAAAGTAAAAGTAGTAAAAGTGGATGTTGATGAAAACCAAGAAACTGCTCGTCAATTCGAAGTAATGAGCATTCCAGCTCTTTTCGTCTTAAAAGATGGTAAAGTGGTTGATCAAGCATTAGGTTACAAACCAAAAGAAGCGTTAGTAGAATTAGTTTCTAAACACTTCTAAAAAGAAAAGCGTTGCCCTGTTGGCAGCGTTTTTTTCTTTTCATTAAAACTATTTTCCATTCATTTGTTTTAAAAAGTTCGGTCATTTGAAAACCAAACCCTTCTCCTATAATAGAGTCCATGCCACAATGAGGACAAATAGCTGTATTGTTGTTATCCACAATTTCTATTGGGTGGAAATTTTTTAAACAATAAAAATAGCCACATATGCAATCCTTTTCTAAGTAAGTTCTATTATGAGAGGAAAAATAGTGAGCATTCATGAACTATTTTTCCATTTTTATTTTCATTCTCCTTCTTCTTCTTTTTCTTTTTCTGATATACTCATTACTTTATCTCGCTATTTTAGGGCAGTAAGACTCTCATCTCAAGATTTAGAGAGAAGTAAAGATAAAGAGAAGCCTTACAGCTCAATTGCTTCATCTAATAATGAGCGGAGGAGGAAGAAAGATCCACTCACTAAAGTTTTTCTTTATATGTGAATTATTTTTTAAATCCATTGTGTGTCAAGCAGAAGGAAAATTCAGCATCATTTGCATGTAACATTATAAATAGAAGAGATTTTCCTTTTTTCTTATTTTCCGTTACAATGAAAGAACGTATGTTGGGGAGTGACAGAGATGTTCCTCTTTATAAATAGCGATGATACATATGGAGAATGGAGGTATGAGAGTGCACGAACATTTAAAAGAGAAGTTAGCAATTTTACCAGACCAACCAGGTTGTTATTTGATGAAGGATAAGCAGGGAACGGTCATATATGTCGGAAAGGCGAAAGTATTAAAAAATCGTGTGCGCTCGTATTTTACCGGTTCACATGATGGGAAGACACTTCGTCTTGTTGGAGAGATTGCTGACTTTGAATACATTGTGACTTCTTCCAATTTAGAAGCACTTATTTTAGAATTAAATTTAATTAAAAAGTATGATCCGCGCTATAATATGAAATTAAAAGATGATAAAACATATCCGTTTATTAAAATTACTGGAGAGAAGCAGCCGCGTTTGCTAATTACGCGAAAGGTGAAAAAAGACAAAGGAAAGTATTTTGGTCCTTATCCAAACTCACAGTCTGCACATGAAACGAAAAAATTACTAGATCGTATGTATCCGCTTCGTAAATGTACAAAAATGCCGGACAAAGTATGCTTATATTATCATATGGGGCAATGTCTAGCGCCTTGTGTAAACGAAGTAACAGATGAACAAAATAAAGAAATCGTTGATAAAATTACAAAATTTTTAAATGGTGGGCATAAAGAAATTCGTTCAGAATTAGAAGCGAAAATGTATGAGGCATCTGAGAAATTGGAATTTGAACGGGCGAAAGAACTGCGCGATCAAATTGCTCATATGGATGCAATTATGGAAAAGCAAAAGATGATTATGAATGATATTGTAGATCGTGATGTATTTGGATATGCAGTAGATAAAGGGTGGATGTGCGTGCAAGTCTTCTTCATTCGAAAAGGGAAGTTGATTGAGCGCGACGTTTCTATGTTTCCGATTTATGATGAACCAGAGGAAGGGTTCCTAACATTTATTGGCCAATTTTATGAGCAAAACAATCATTTTAAACCGAAAGAAATCGCCGTGCCAGGAAGTATTGATCCTGAATTAGTAGAGCGTTTTTTAGAAGTGGATGTAACGCAACCAAAGCGTGGGAAGAAAAAAGAACTTGTTGAACTGGCAAATAAAAATGCGAAAATTGCTTTAGAAGAGAAGTTTTATTTAATTGAACGTGATGAAGAGCGTACAGTAAAAGCAATTGAAAATTTAGGAGAACGGTTAGGAATTGACACACCGTATCGGATTGAGGCCTTTGATAACTCAAATATTCAAGGAGTAAATCCTGTATCGGCAATGATTGTATTTATTGATGGAAAGCCTGCGAAAAAGGAATATCGTAAATATAAAATCAAAACGGTTCAAGGCCCTGATGATTATGAATCGATGCGAGAAGTTGTGCGTCGCCGCTATACAAGAGCATTAAAAGAAGGATTACCGCTTCCTGATTTAATTGTTATTGATGGCGGGAAAGGGCATCTTGCGGCGGCAAGTGATGTTTTAGAAAATGAGCTTGGATTATATATTCCGATAGCTGGACTTGTAAAAGATGAGAAGCACCGAACATCTCATTTAATCATCGGAGATCCACCAGATCCTGTTATACTAGAAAGAAATAGTCAAGAATTTTATTTATTACAACGAATTCAAGATGAGGTACATCGATTTGCGATTACATTCCATCGGCAGCTGCATGGAAAGTCAGTTATTCAATCTGCTTTAGATGGAATTCCAGGAGTGGGAGAAAAGAGAAAAAAAGTATTGTTAAAGCATTTTGGTTCCTTGAAAAAAATGAAGGAAGCTTCTGTAGGGGAATTTGTTGAAGCGGGAATACCGCAACATGTAGCAGAAACCATTTATTCTTATTTAACGAACAACAAGACATTGTAGTTTACAATGTCTTCTGTTTTTTGTTATAATCACGCAATATTCTAAAATATGTGAATAACGTGTAAGATATAAAACAGTCAACTAAACATATGTGTCTAGCTGACTGTTAGTAGAGAGATTATACTTCAATGATGTCTTTTACATCCCATTTTACAAGGAATGTGATAGAATCCGAACGCTTCTTTTGCTCTTCATAGGATTCGGCAACAACATTTCGTTGCCTTTGAATTTGTTCAGCAATAAAGCCAGCTTCTAATTGATAAGAAGAATGGCGTTTTTGTTTTTCACGTTCTATGATAAGTGGGCCAGTTAGCTGAAAATGCATTTCTCGTCGTTTATGCTCGATGATACTTAAAGTACCCCAGCCAGCTTTTTCAAAAAAATGAATCATTTCTTCAATTGTTTCTAGTGGGTATTTTCTAGCTAAGTTTCTACCAGCCCAGTATAAAATTTCATTTAATTCTTTACCAATTAAATCAGATAATAATTCCTCGCGAAGTAGCTCATAAGCGAATGCGTTCAAAGAAATATCCTGTAAAGATTCTATATCGACTTTATTTTTGCTCACAATATTCCCCTCTTTCTATAGGGATTATTATATAACATTTCTCGCTTATAAAAAACAGCACTTTCTACGGGAAAATATGAATATATAGGAAGAAAAAAAGAATTGGCAAATTATATGCAAATTATGTATACGTTTTCTTGACGCTTCGACAAAAATAGGAGTAAAATGAACTTGGTATCAAATTATGCTGAAATATTTCGAATAATTTTTTCAGTTTTTCTTATAGCAGTAGTGAAAAAACATTATTGTTATAAACTATTCTGAAAGCAGCAGTCAAACATTCAAGGGGGGTAATGGGGACATGAAAGGCCGCGAGTATACGTTTCGTAAGTGGCACTCATTAATGGGAGTCATCCCGGTTGGTGTCTTTTTGACGCAACACTTAGTAGTAAATAATTTTGCAACAAGAGGAGCAGAGGCTTTTAACAAAGCTGCTCATTTTATGGAGCTCCTTCCATTCCGGTATGCGCTAGAGATTTTTGTCATCTTTTTACCGATACTGTACCATGCAATATATGGATTATATATTGCTTTTACAGCTAAGAATAATGCAATATCATACAGCTATTTCCGCAACTGGATGTTCGTTTTCCAAAGAATCTCAGGTGTTATCACTCTTATCTTTATCTCCTGGCATGTTTGGGAAACTCGTATTCAAGCTGCGATGGGACAGCAAGTGAACTATGATATGATGGCGAATATTTTAGGAAATCCTGTTATGTTTGGTTTCTATTTAGTTGGGGTTGTATCAACAATTTTCCACTTTGCAAATGGGCTATGGACATTCTGCATTAGCTGGGGAATTACAGTATCACCACGTTCGCAACGTATCTCTACTTATGTAACTTTAGCAATTTTCTTAGGTTTATCTTATGTAGGTGTGAGTGCATTATTAGCGTTTGTTGATCCGCAGCTAGCAAATCAGTAAGGAGTGGGAGATCATGAAAGGGAAACTTATAGTAGTCGGCGGTGGCTTGGCTGGCTTAATGGCAACGATTAAAGCGGCAGAAGCAGGAGTAAACGTGGAATTGTTTTCTTTAGTACCAGTAAAACGTTCGCATTCTGTATGTGCCCAAGGTGGTATTAACGGTGCCGTAAATACGAAAGGTGAAGGGGATTCTCCATGGATCCACTTTGACGATACAATTTATGGTGGGGACTTTTTAGCGAATCAACCACCAGTTAAAGCAATGTGTGAAGCAGCACCTGGTATTATTCATTTAATGGATCGCATGGGTGTTATGTTCAACCGTACAGAAGAGGGACTTCTTGATTTCCGCCGTTTCGGTGGAACGCAACATCATCGTACAGCATTCGCTGGTGCAACGACTGGTCAACAGTTATTGTACGCATTAGATGAACAAGTGCGTCGTCATGAAGTAGCAGGACTTGTAACGAAATATGAAGGTTGGGATTTCTTACGAGCTGTTATTGATGATGAAGGTGTATGCCGAGGAATCGTTGCACAAGATTTACAATCTATGGAGATTAAAAGTTTCCGAGCTGATGCCGTGATTATGGCAACAGGGGGCCCTGGTATCATCTTCGGAAAATCTACAAACTCTATTATTAATACAGGTACAGCAGCATCAGTTATTTATCAACAAGGTGCATATTATGCAAATGGTGAGTTCATTCAAATTCATCCAACAGCAATTCCTGGTGATGATAAATTACGCTTAATGAGTGAATCTGCACGTGGTGAAGGTGGCCGTGTTTGGACATATAAAGACGGTAAACCGTGGTATTTCTTAGAAGAGAAATATCCTGCATATGGAAACCTTGTACCTCGTGATATCGCAACACGTGAAATCTTTGACGTATGTGTGGAACAAAAACTAGGTATTAATGGTGAAAATATGGTATATCTAGATCTTTCTCATAAAGACCCGAAAGAACTAGATATTAAACTTGGTGGAATTATTGAAATTTATGAGAAGTTTACAGGTGATGACCCTCGTAAACTACCGATGAAAATCTTCCCAGCTGTTCATTACTCAATGGGTGGATTATGGGTAGATTATAAGCAAATGACCAATATTCCAGGTTTGTTTGCAGCAGGTGAGTGTGATTATTCTATGCACGGAGCAAACCGACTTGGAGCAAACTCTTTACTATCTGCAATTTATGGTGGTATGGTAGCCGGTCCAAGTGCAATTGAATATATAAAAGGTCTAACAAAAGCATCGGATACTGTTTCATCAGCTGTCTATGAACAAAATGAATTGATCGAAACAGAGAAATTTAACAATATTTTATCATTAGATGGTAATGAAAATGCTTACATTCTTCATAAAGAACTTGGAGAATGGATGACGGATAATGTAACGGTAGTTCGTGAAAATAAAAAACTACTAGAAACAGATGATAAAATTCAAGAGTTAATGGAGCGTTATAAACGCATTAACATTAACGATACAGCAAAATGGAGTAACCAAGGTGCTTCATTTACACGTCAACTTGCAAATATGCTTCAATTAGCACGTGTTATTACAATTGGGGCATATAACCGTAATGAAAGTCGGGGAGCACATTATAAACCAGAATTCCCAGAGCGTGATGACGTGAACTTCTTGAAAACAACAATGGCGAAATTTGATGGCGAAGGAAATGCACCAGCATTCCATTATGAAGATGTTGATATTTCATTAATCAAACCGCGTAAGCGTGATTACACTTCAAAACATGAAGTAGCTTCTAAGGGTGAAGAGAAGGGGGATAAACAACATGCCTGAGAAAACAATCCGCCTCATCATTACACGACAAGACGGACCGAATTCACAGCCATATGATCAAGAATTTGAAATTCCATATCGTCCTAATATGAACATTATTTCAGCGCTTATGGAAATTCGTCGTAACCCAGTTGATGCAAAAGGAAATCACACGACTCCAGTTGCATGGGATATGAACTGTTTAGAAGAAGTGTGCGGCGCTTGTTCTATGGTGATTAATGGTAGACCACGACAATCATGTACAGCGCTTATTGATAAATTAGAGCAACCAGTTCGCTTACAACCGATGAAGACATTCCCTGTTGTACGTGACTTACAAGTTGATCGTAGTCGCATGTTTCATGCGTTAAAACGGGTAAAAGCTTGGATTCCAATTGATGGTACATATGATTTGGGAGCGGGACCAAGAATGCCAGAGAAAAAACGCCAATGGGCATACGAACTTTCAAAATGTATGACTTGTGGAGTTTGCTTAGAATCATGTCCGAATGTAAATAGCAAATCTGATTTTATCGGGCCTGCACCATTGTCACAAGTGCGTTTGTTCAATGCACATCCAACTGGTGAAATGCATAAGGCAGATCGCTTACGTGCCATTATGGGTGATGGTGGACTTGCTAACTGTGGTAACTCGCAAAATTGTGTACAGTCATGTCCAAAAGGGATTCCGTTGACAACATCCATTGCAGCTTTAAACCGTGATACAACAATTCAATCATTTAAGGATTTCTTTGGTAGCGATAATAACTATTAATAAATATTGCCTCTTCGATTTGAAGAGGCAATATTTATATAGATGCTTTTTTGAACTGACTTTAAAATTTTCTGTTTATTCAAAAAGGAGAGTTGATTATGAAGCAAATTTCGTATATCGAAGATTTTGAGAAATGGGAATGTGGTTTTTCATTTTATATTCCTGTGAAAGTTCGTTTTGGTGAAACCGATATGTTTGGCCATATGAATAACAGTGTAGCGTTTACGTATTTTGAAGAAGCTCGGATTGAATTTTTTAAAGAGCTTGGTTTTATGCAAGAGTGGACGCATAAGTCATCTGAAACAATGATTGTAGTTGCGGATCTTCAGTGTAATTTTTTGAAGCAAATTTTCTTTGATGAACACTTAAAAGTATATGTAAAAGCTGGAGCAGTGGGAAATTCATCATTGGACTTACACTATATGGTGAAAAATGAGTCTGGAGAAATTTGTTTAGTGGGCCGTGGAGCAATGGTACAAGTGTCTAAGAAAACAGGAAAAGGAGAATCATGGTTTAAGGAATGGAAGCAAAAATTATTGCAAAAATAAAGAGAGCGATTTCGCTCTCTTTATTTTTTATCATCCATTGCTTCTTCTAATGTTAAGTGGTGTTTATATAAGTATGTAGCATACGGATTCCCAACATAGCGTAGATGCCATGGCTCATATGCGTATCCGGTTATATCTGTTTTATCTTCTAAGTATCGAATGACAAAGCCGAATTTATGAGCGTGTGCTGCAACCCATTTCCCTTCTTTTGTATCTCCGAAAATAGGTTCTAATTGGTATTTTGCTGATTTAGAACTAATATCCATTGCAAGCCCAGTCTGATGTTCGCTTGTTCCAGGAATTGCGCTAACAGCTTCAGCTTCAGCCTTTCCTTGGCGTTTAATATATGTGTTATGTAAAGATTGTTGCCGTTTATAAGAGCGATATCCTGAAACAGCTATTAGTTCTAATCCATCTTCTTTTGCAGCTTGGAACATGTTCTCAAGGGCGATGGCAGCATTTTTACGAAGTAATGTTTTTTCTTTATCTTTAGGAGAGGTAAAGGGAACATTTGGTTTTATTAAATCTTTCGGTATATGGCCATCTGGTAATTTGCGATGTTTATTCACTAAGACAAGTGGTGAATCTGGGTTTGTAACGAGAGAAAAAGTATCATCTATTTTTTGAGCTGTATGAGCTGCTTTTGGAAAGGAAGGAATTTCTTCATTTGAATGTTTCACATGCTTTTGATCATCGACTGCTTTCACTTCATTTCGCATGAATGAGTGAGAGCTGAAATAAGCGAAGGATGTGATGCCGATTATAGCGGTAGCGGTAGAAATAAAAACTATTTTTTTCATAAAGATGCTTATTCTCAGTCCTTTCTTCTTAAACTTATATTGTTTTTATTATAAATCTAGTTTGTAGAAAAAGAAATATAAGAGTCGTAACGTAATAGAATTGCAAAGAAAATGTCAGAAAATGTTTGAATATGTAGTTTTTTTTAGAATAATATTTCTAAAATCTTTCGTGAAATTGATTTTTTATGTAATATATATACATAAGAAGATGTAACGATTATTGAGAGTGGATAACTTCTTGGATAAGCTAGGAGTGAAAGGGAATGGATTTTGCAACAATTATTGGAATTATATTAGGTTTGGTTGCAGTAATAGTAGGGATGTTCTTTAAGGGAGCTGAGGTAGCAGCTTTATTAAACCCTGCTGCAGCACTTATTATTTTTGTTGGAACAATAGCAGCGGTATGTATTGCATTTCCAATGAATCAATTGAAAGGAGTTCCGAAGTTATTTAAAGTTCTTTTTGGTTCAAATAAAAAGGATTTAAGCTATGAACAATTGTTAGAGTCATTTGTTCAATGGACATCCGAAAGTCGGAAGTACGGTATTTTATCTTTAGAACAACAATTAGATGGCATTCAAGATGAATTTCTATTACGTGGTATGAAATTTGTTATTGATGGTGTGTCGGCTGAAGATTTAGAGCGAATTTTAGAAGCTGAATTGGAGGCAATGGAGGAACGTCATGCAAAAGGTGCGGCTATATTTTCGCAAGCTGGTACATATGCACCGACGCTTGGGGTTTTAGGAGCTGTAATTGGCCTTGTAGCTGCTCTAGGTAATTTAACCGATATTGAGAAGCTAGGGCATGCGATTTCAGGGGCATTTATCGCAACCATTTTTGGTATTTTTTCAGGGTATGTATTATGGCATCCATTTGCCAATAAGTTAAAGCAAAAATCTGCAGCAGAATTAGAAAAGAAACGATTAATTATCGATTGTTTATTAATGTTACAAGAAGGTACATATCCATTTATTATGAAAAATCGTATTTTAGGCGCACTTTCTGCTTCTGAGCGTAAAAAGCTAGAAAAAGGAGCGGAACAAAATGAGGAGTAAAAAGAGTAGAAAAGGGAAAAAGAAAAAACATGAGGAACATATTGATGAAACATGGCTTATTCCATATTCTGATATGTTAACGTTGTTATTTGCCCTTTTTATTGTTTTATTTGCTATGAGTAGCATTGATGCAGCGAAATTTAAACAGATGGCTCTTTCTTTCCGAAGTGAACTAGCAGGGGGAACTGGGAATAAAGAGTTTTTAAGTGACCAGAAACCAAAAAAGAAAGAAGAGTTATCAACAGACAGTTTGGAAGCTGAAAATATAAAAAAACAAGCAACAGAAAAAGCTGAAGCAGAAGTAAAACAGCGAGAAATGAACGAATTAAAAGCTGTACAAAAAAGTATTGATCAATATATTGAGGAAAGACAATTATCATCTTCTTTTAAAACAAAGCTAACGGAACAAGGCTTGATGATAACGATATTAGAGAATGTATTATTTGATTCGGGCAAAGCGGATGTGAAACCAGAATCGCTAAATATTGCGAACGAGATGTCTCATTTGTTACTTTCAGCTGCTCCACGTGAAATTACGGTATCAGGTCATACAGATAATGTACCGATAACCAATTCTCAATTTTCGTCAAACTGGGAATTAAGTACACAGCGAGCTGTAAATTTCATGCAAGTGTTGCTTCAAAATAAACAGTTAGACCCAGCGAAATTTAGTGCCACTGGATATGGGGAATATCGTCCGGCTACTTCAAACGATACATCGGAAGGGAAAGCAAAGAATCGACGTGTAGAAGTGTTTATCTTACCTTTACAAGGAACGATAAAGTAGGAGAATGTCTTCAGTTTAAAATATGGTAGATAAAAGAAAAGGATGGTGAAAGCCATCCTTTTCTTATTTTTCATCAAATGATTGTAAGCTGTTTCGACGAATTTTATCTTTCTCTGTATTGGTTTTTTTGAAGTTGCAAATAATTGATTTTATATTATATAGTAAAATACAATATTTATATAAAACGTTATATATTTGTGTGATTATAATTGATAATAGGTAGTTTTCGATTTGCAATTTTAAATGAATGATGGATAAATTAGGTATATGAGAATAAAATATCATGATAGAGAAGGGGAGGAGTTATCATTTGAGTTTACAAATACAAAAGTTAACAAAAATATTTGGCGAATCAAAAGCAGTTAATCAATTACATATTTCATTACCGAAGGGAGAAGTATTAGGATTACTTGGCCGAAACGGTGCAGGAAAAACAACGACGATCAAAATGCTTCTCGGTTTATTAACGCCGAATGAAGGATCCATTACATGGGATGGGAAAGCCATTTCTGAAAGTGGTGTAACGATTGGGTATCTTCCGGAAGAAAGAGGATTGTATACAAAAAGTAGAGTAGTGGATCAACTTCGCTATTTTGGTAGATTAGAAGGAATGACGAAAAAAGAAGTAGACCGCGCGATTGATCGCTGGTTAGAAAAACTCGCGATTCCAGAATATAAATATAAAATGGCAGGAGAGCTTTCAAAAGGAAATCAACAAAAAATACAATTAATTGCTGCACTTCTTCACGATCCAGAGCTTCTTATTTTAGATGAGCCATTTAGCGGGCTTGATCCAGTTAATGCTAGTATGCTCGCAAATATAATTGAAGAGCAAATACAAAAGGGAAAAACAATTATTTTATCAAGCCATCGTATGGAACAAGTGGAAGCGTTTTGTCAACACGTCTGTATTTTAAAGAAAGGGGAAGCGGTTGTAGAAGGGAAACTAAGCGACATAAAAAAAGAATACGGTTTTCGTAACTTAACAATTGAAGATGTGATAGAAAATGAACAGGCATTGCAAGCCTTACATATTTCGTACGAAAAACAACAAGGATTGCTATATGTGAAAGTCCATGATGATGCAGAAGCTTTAATGATTTTAAAAAAATTGCAGGAACAAGATATAAGCTTAAGACAATTTAAAATGTTAGAGCCGACGCTAAACGAAATATTTGTAGAAAGGGCGAAATAGTGATGCGTAAATTTTCTCATGTATTCTCATTTTATTTTAGGGAATCATTTCTTTCTAAAAAGACATTAATTACGAGCGGTATTTTATTTTTACTTATATTTGGTGTCTTTGCTTTTAATCACTTTGCATCTGGTGGAGATAAAAGTAAGGATAAAGATAAGATTGCAATTGTAGTAGAAACTTCTACTTATAAAGTACAAGAAGATGAATTGAATAAATTGTTACCAGATGCGAAGGTGAAATTGGGTACGAAAGAAGAGTATGATAAGTTACATAAGCAAGTTGAAGAAGGCGATTTAGATGGGTTGTTTCATATAACAGAAAAGAATGGAATCCCAGAAGTGAAATATATATATAGTGGATTTCCGAACGAAGCAGAATCTGCGGTTATAACAAAGTATTTCAAACAACAATATACACAAATAACGATTACTACGAATAATATTTCACCGGATGTAGCACAGAAATTACAGGTGGAAATTCCACTAAAAGAAGAAGCGATAAAAGATCGTGCGAGCATATTTGGTATCGGGTATTTCTTTACATTTATACTATACATGTTTATTCTCATGTATGGGAATGCGATTGGAACGAGTATTGCATCCGAAAAGGCTTCTCGCGTTATGGAAGTTATGATTCCGAAAGTAAAACCAATCATATTGATGTATGCAAAGGTTATAGCAACAATTGCAACGGCCTTATCCCAGCTATTAATTGCAGCTTGTGGATTTTTCATTCCATATGCAATTGGTTGGGTTGATTTTGACAATTCCGGGATGTTCGGACTGTTTCTAAATTTTGAGGCGTTAAATTCATTTGTCATTAGTATGTTCTTAATCTACTTTGTGACAGGATATTTATTGTATGCAATGCTATATGCAGCTATGGGAGCAGTTGTATCTAAAACGGAAGATTTGCAAACTGTTGCAACGCCAATTATATTTTTAGCAATGGGCGCACTTTTCATTAGTATTAAAGCATTAACAGATCCAAATAGTACACTTGTTGTAATTAGTTCTTATATCCCATTCTTTACGCCGATGGTTACATTCTCTCGTATTGTTGCTGGTGAGGCAGGGGCTATAGAGATTAGTACTACATTAGCGATTTTATTCCTAACGATTGTAATCATTAATTGGATTGCAAGTCGCATTTATGTCAATGGTGTTATGAACTACTCTGATAAAGTGAAATTTAAAGATTTAGCTAAGTTTATGAAGCGTCAATAAGGATAAAAGCATGATTTTCTAAGGAGAATCATGCTTTTTCTTTATGTATAAAGAAGAAATGGTATATAATAGTATGTATGTTTTTTGATAGAATGAACGTAAAGGAGGGTGTGCAGATGGGAATTAGTAGCCGTTTTACAGTAGGTGTTCATATGTTAACGTTACTTGCGATCGATCGAAACTCTCGCTGTACCTCTGAATGGATTGCTGGTAGTGTAAATACAAATCCAGTTGTGATTCGCCGAATTACAGGAATGTTGAAAAGAGCAGGTCTTGTTGATGTTCAAGCTGGAAAAGGTGGTACATCACTTGCTCGTGATTTAGATGAAATTACATTACTTGATGTATATAAAGCGGTGGAAGTAGTAGAAGAAGGTCATTTATTTTCCTTCCATGAAAATCCAAATGTCGAATGTCCAGTCGGAGCGAATATTCAATCGGTATTAGAAATTATTTTAATACAAGCACAAGAAGCAATGGAGCATGTACTTGCGAATGTAACAGTACAGCAGCTTGTGACAAGCTTACAATCGAAAATACAAAAATAAACAAGCGAGCCTTTCTACATAAGGCTCGCTTGTTTATTTATCATATTATTTTCAGTATTTAATACAAATCTCCCAACAATAACAGCAACGATACCACTAATAATTAGGGTAACAATAAACACTCATAATTGAGATACAGCCTCTCCACCAGCGAATAAAGCTGATGCAATATTATGAGCCGGGTTAACTGGCGTATCTGTTAAATGATAGGAATTAACACCGAATATCGGTGCTAATAAGAGCGTGGCATGAGTAATAAGCAGATAAGATAAGCTAAAAATCCTGTTCCAAAGCATAAGAACGCAATAACCCAGAGGATACGAATCATACTAGAGCTTATATCAAAATATTCACCTAAGCCCCCACATACACCGAATAGCATTTTATCAGTTTCAGACTTACGTAACTGTTTTGCCACTATACGCTCCTCTCCTTTCGTATGTGAATCACCTATTTTTATATATCGGTGATTCTATGTACTTTTATTGTATATAATATAGAGGGACAATTCAATTATATGAAATAAAAACGCGATATATATGTATCTCATACTAAATGAAGTAAAATTGTTTTCGTTTTCAGTTGATTATACGACTGGAAGGGATGTTACATTGACAGTTCCTATTTATAGGCATGTCATTCCAATCCCATTGTTAGATCAGAAAGATGTAAAAGTTGCATTGAGAACTGATAGTGTTACATGAAGAATATAAATTGCATACAAATGTGTATTCGCACACAAAATGTAGCCTATTTTCATTCACCACTCGTGCGCTTTGTTCATACAATATCTTGACTAAATAAAACACCCAACTTACACATGTACAGCTCTGGCTTAAGCAAGGAGGGTTATACCAGTTGAAGGATAAAGCGTATCAATCTAAACCGTTACTCACAAAGAGAGAGAGAGAAGTATTTGAATTATTAGTTCAAGATAAAACAACAAAAGAAATTGCAAGTGAACTATTTATTAGTGAAAAGACCGTACGCAACCATATATCAAATGCAATGCAAAAGCTAGGGGTTAAAGGACGCTCGCAAGCGGTTGTTGAGCTTCTTCGTATGGGAGAACTCGAGTTGTAATAGGTGAAGCCGATCTTTTTTAAAGGTCGGCTATTTTTTCTGTCTTGCAAATTGCGAAAAAAAGGAGCAAAAGGTTATTAAGAGAAAATCCTTAGGAATAATTATGGCTATTCCTAAGGAGTGTAATAATGGATAAATAAGAGTATGCATTTTTATAAAGAAGCTGATGGTAATCTAGGGGAAGAAATATACTCTCTCGTAATTACACGCCATAGATGTGATGCAAATAAATCAGGTAGTGCAATCATAGTTTGATTGAATTTGATTGAAAATTTCGGATCAATTTGTTGTAAAGTTTGTGTAATAGCAGCAGCTTCCATAGGAGTATCTAATTGTACAAATGAACTTAGTTCCATGTAGTGTTCTTCTTCAATATTGTTTTCATAATCTGTTGTTTCTACTATGCCTGTAGCAACTCCTCTTGCGATAATTCCTTTTCCGTTGCTGTATAAAAAAACTAAATCATTTGGGCGAATAAGGCTAATGTAGTGCTTCCAAGGTGAATAGTATGCTGCGCATTTTTCTTGTTGAAGCATTTGTTGTTCACAATTCGGATTATGAGTAAGGTTGGTATTAATAATATAGGCATTTGGCATTTTATTTTCTCCGCTCATCTTGAATTGAATACAATTTATTATACCATGTATATCCAGTTTGGGATAGTTAAGTAAAACATGGAGTATATGAAGTTTGTTGCTAATTAAGGGTATGCAATTTGGAAATTATGGAGAAGCCATTAAATCTAATGCTAAAGCAAGAGTATTTTATTATGTATGGTAAGAAGAGAGGTATATATAATTACAACATCAATATGATGTATGGTTTTTACAAAAAATACATGTACTGGGAATTCGTAAGGTTGTATTATATATAATATACTGAATTATTAAAATGAAATGAGTGATATAATATGAGCTTTTGATATCTATATTATCCAACGATGACTTTTCCAAGCAACGATTGGTTAAAGAGAGTTCTGCTTTATTCAGATGGAATAGCCTCAATTGTCCCTTACGAGTTACAAAATATGATAGGATCCGATTTTGAACTACTACAGGGTCTTGGAGAATTTAGTATGTTAAGTCCTGAGCCATATCTTTGGAATGAAGAATTTGAAAATGAAGTTGTAGAACATTTTAATTCTAAAGAGTATCGAGATATTGTCGCAAAATCAAAAAGAACTCAGTATTTTGATATCCACCAGTCCAAATTATCATACGCAATGACAGACTTATTACAAAGGCATAAAATGTTTGTTGAAGATGGGGATTGGTACAAGGTTCCGAAAAAAGTAGCTGATAGCTATATGGGAATATTAGCTAAGCATATGGGGAGATATCATGACTATATACCTACAACAGATAAAATGGTGCATGAAAATTTAATTTATGCTACAAGGGATAGATATGCAGAAAGAATGGCTGGGCAAATAAGGATGTTAAATTGTCTCCCTGTCCCTTCAAGGCAAACACCTTTTGAAGACATTATTGCTTTTAAAAGAGAGCGAAGAGAAGAGTTATTGACTTTTAGGCAGATGTTATTAAAAAACGTACAGGATTTAAGTAAATGTGATGACGAAAATGAATTTAGGTTGCTTGTAACGGGCTTTCAAGAAGAAATGGAAAAGGAAACACTTAAAATACAAAGGCTTTTAAAGGAAAAACGTATTAGTTTCATGTTTGAGGGATTTAAATCTTTATTAGAAGTAAGAAATCCGCTGGTGTGGGCAGCAGCATATACCCTGTTAACAAACAATACGCCTCAGCTATGTAGTATACTAGCAGCTGGTGGATTGATGGTAGGGTATCAATATATAAAAGCGCGGTCGGAAGTAAGAAGTGATTTAAATAATTCTCCTTATGCATATATTTTTCATGCTCAAACTCGATTTGGCGTACAAAGATACAATTTCCGTTCAAATTCACTTTATCAAAAATAGGTGGCTCATGGTTAGTATACATATGAAATGAGGACGAGGTAAATTTAAAAGACCAAAAAATTATCTTTATATAAGATAAAAGCAAGTATAGAAAAAATTGGTGCGATTGCTAATTTAGGAGGGACACTAAAAGGTTTTACAAGAACAAGTAAAATCATTTTGTGAAGACATCTAATTCAGTTTGGGTGTCTTTTATTTTTCTGTGTTTTAAAGTGAAAAGCTCTCTGATAGAAACTGTACTAAGTTGTTAATAAGAAAAGCAAAAAGGTTAATATAGTTTGAAAATTATGTAGCGTAAGGTTTCGAAATTTAGGTAATAAGCAATTTTGTTACCATATGATTCATGATTATTTTTGAACGCTTGTGTATTCAAGAAATAATCATGAAAAATGACAAAACAGAGGTGAATAGAATTACTTGTACTTTGGTGCAATGAATAGAGAACTGATTTATCAGCAAATGTTGGAGGGAAAGAAACGTGCTGACATTAGAGGAATATATTATTCGACGAAAACGAGAAGATCAAATAAATGAATTTGATAAAGAAGTACGAATGGAAAACTTGCAAAAGTGTGTAGGTTATGTATTCGAGTATTTTAATAATTACTTGGATATTACCAAGATGGAAGAACGGACAAGCCTAAATAATGAAAGACTTGAAAAGTACAGAAGGCAGCTGAACCAATATGAACCAGAAGTACAAGAATGGCTGGTTAATCTTTATGAAGAGTATGATAAACAAATCAATCGCTCCATCAGCCATCTTTTGAAAAAAGAAGAGTTGTTTCTCTTATGTAGTACAGATAGCGAATTTAGAAGTATTTCGTATGAGTGCTATGCTTATTTAAAGAAGAAGTGCCCGTTTTTACGAGATCAAACTGAAATGTTGTTTTTATTTATTAAGAACCATCATCAAATTCAAAGTCAGAGTTTTATGGAACATAATAAAATTTTCATTACAGAAGAAATAAACGAATGGATTGAAAAGACGTGGACAAAACATCAAGTTAATGTAGTAGCATTTGCTTTTGATTGGGTACATCGTTTTTATGGTAATCCAGATATGTGGCAAGCAAAGCATAAACGAAAAAGTCGAAGTGATTATAGGGAGTATGAATACGATATACGACAGAAGAACAATTTATTTAATCTGGATAATCTTTATAAAAGAATGCCAAAGAAATCATTTATTAAGGGAAAGAAGCAAGAATTTGAAATTTTGATGATGTACTGTTGGCTGCATGAAATAGAAGGTGATGAAGAAAATTATTGGCAAGAATATTTAAACAAAACATTATCTTAAAGTAACAATTCATATTAATAGCTAAAGCTCAATGGCTATAATGGGATTTAAAAGAAGTAGATAAATATAGGGTTGTCCATAGGATTTTCTTTTGCATATAGTGTGGATGAGGTGAGGTCAAATGGCTAAAAAAGCATCCCCACTCAAACTTGGAAACGAAACATACGGAACACTAAAAATCGAAAAAGTATTCTTACGAGCTTTAGAGGTGTATTTTACAAGATTGAAAGATCAAGAGCCTCCTGATTAACTAGGAGGCTTTTAGGTATGGAGCGAAACCGCATGTTATATTTTATGTACCCAAACAAATTGCTTAGCAATATAAAAATCCCAATGATCGATTTCTAAAGAGTAATATAAATTGCATGGGATTGGAAAAGTATGACGGTTTTTTAATGAATCCTTTTGTTTCCGAAAAGTATAAATCGAATTGGGTATCTTCTGGGATAGTATTTAAATCTTCTTGGTAATAAATAAAACTATTCCGTGTAAATCTACAGAAATAAATAACACATGTGTTTTATAACGTTTGTAATATGAAGAAACTTATAAAATAACTTAATTATGTAGGCTGAAATAAGAAGAATCATTAGGAACTTTGAACGATTATTTCTGTAACCTTACAAGTTTTGCTACTGGACCGATTCTATGTTCTGTGTTATACTACCTCTAGGATTTTAGAGTCGGAGGTAAGACATATGAACTGTATTAGCTTTTTTGCAGGTGCAGGCGGACTAGATATGGGGATTCACAAAGCTGGTTTTGATGTGCGAGTTTCTGTGGAAATCGAATCTATATACTGTGAAACATTGCGAACAAATCACCCTGATTGGAATGTAGTAGAGGGTGATATTATGACATACACAAAAGAACAAGTATTGGCACAAGCAAATTTACACGATGGTGAAGTGGACTTGATGATCGGTGGCAGTCCATGTCAGTCTTTTAGTACAGCAGGAAAGCGTCAAGCATTTGCCGATCCTCGTGGACAAGCAATGTTGAAATTTGCTGAACTTGTTCGTGATATTCGACCGAAAGCTTTTATGATTGAGAATGTGCGAGGATTATTATCTGCAGCTTTAAAGCATCGACCATTAAGTGAGAGGGGAAAAGATGCTTTACCACTTACGGAGGAAGAGCAGCCAGGAAGTGCTTTAGCATATTTATTACAACAATTTGAGGGGTATAATATTCAAGAACCTACCCTACTAAATGCAGCGGATTATGGAGTTCCTCAAAAACGTGAGCGTGTATTTGTTGTAGGGATTCGTCAAGATTTAGGTAAAACGTTTGTATTTCCTGAACCGACACATAATGAAAAAGGAACGGATGGAAAAAAGCCGTGGGTTACAGTGGGAGAAGTGTTAAAAGAAATTGAAATAAAGGAACATCACTATCAGGCATATTCTCCAGAGCGGTTAAAATATATGAAGATGATTCCAACAGGTGGTGGGAATTGGCGTGATCTTCCAGAAGAAGTAGTAAAAGATGCTATGGGAGGAGCCTATACAAGTGGAGGAGGAAAAGTAGGATTCTTCCGCCGATTAAATATAGATAAGCCATCTCCAACGTTGTTAACATCACCAGCTCAAAAGAGTACCAACTTAGGGCATCCATTTGAAGATCGTCCACTTAGCATTGAAGAGTACTTAGCTATTCAAGAATTTCCTGAAGATTATTATGTAGCAGGTACATTGATGAAGCAATATACACAAATTGGAAATGCGGTGCCTGTTCGGTTAGCTGAGATTTTAGGGAGTGCAATTCGAGAGACACTAGAAACGTAAAAAGTCATAAATTTATTATGGCTTTTTATTTTTTTGTCTATTTTTTTATTTTATCTTATGAAATAATGGGATTATGCAATTTGTGGATGTAAAGGGAGAGAAAGAAAATGAATGAACAGACAAAGCAACGGATACGCGAACATTTATCTACAGTTATGGAACGTCTCATACAGAAAAGAACAGTTGACGAACCATTTTTAGAAACTGATATTGAAAGAAATAACCCATTTGGTTACTACTTAGTCCCAATTGAAGTATGGAAAGGTGCTAAATTTGAACGTTCATTTGTAACAAGTTTAGGACAAGGAATTCTAGAGCAATTAGGAAAAATAATTGCAGAAGGAACAGGTGCTACAGCAATTAATCAGTATGATACAGTTATGACTATCAATACATGGAGAATAGAAAAGATTGAAGAAATCTTAAAATCTCAGCGTGGAAAAGGCAAGAATCAAAAAAGCCCAAATTGGGATGAAGAAGTAAAAGAAATATTAGCACTAGAAAATCAACGTTTTGAAGAAGTAACGGTAAAAAGTGATTTATACATAAGAAGACAAGATGGAAGAGAAGAATATTATAGTTTTAAAACTGTTAAGCCTAACTTGGATCAAACAGAAACTGCCAAACGCGACATGTTATATTTAAAATCGGGAAATCCAGATTGTGAGCCATACTTTGCATTACCATTTAATCCAGCAGGAGAAGGGAACCTATATAGTCAAGCACATAAAATGCCGTATAAACTGTTTAATATGGATGAGGATCCAAGTGTGTTAATTGGTGCAGCTATGTGGAATAAGATTGGTGATTGTGAAAATACATATGATGAGTTAATACAGATTTTTAAAGAAGTAGGGGAAGTATACTCTAGAAGGATTAGAACTGAGTATTTAGGAGTGTAACTTAATTTTTTTATACCATCACTAAAAGTCATGATTTAATGTCATGGCTTTTTCTAGTTGGAATCTAGAAGTTATACAATGGTTTTTAAAGTTCTTATTCATAAATATAAATTAAATTTACTAAAGTGAATAAGCAAAAAGACCATAGTCACAATAAGGACAAGCTAAATTGACTACAGCTAGTCTTTATTTATGTGAAATGTATTTTAATTAACACTACATTTGCATAAGTATTAATACTACATGTTGATTTGTAAAAAAAGTAGGTGTTATGGATGGAGTCTTATGCAATTTATGTTCGGGTATCAACTGATAGGGATGAACAAGTTTCATCTGTAGAAAACCAAATAGATATCTGTCGAAATTGGTTGGAACGGAATGGGTTTACTTGGGAAGAAAATCGTATTGACAGAGTTGTTTTTCAACACTCTGCCTTAAACATGTTTAAGTGTATGTATTCTTTAAACTTGGTTCCTAAAAACTGATACATTGTATCTTTAGTCATTGAAATCACCATTTCGTACTTTTTTATGTAAATTCTATCAAATAATCGCAATATTTATAAGGTTCATCTTTGAATATTTTAATATGAAAGTATCGGATGTGTCTTCTTTTTAGTTTTTGAAAGTGGATAACAAATATAAAGTAATAATTCAATTTAGAAAGGTTTGTTTTTTAGAAAGAAGGAGCCACTTGATTTTGCAAACACTACGCATCACAAATGCAATGCAAAAGCTAGGGGTTAAAGGACGCTCGCAAGCGGTTGTTGAGCTTCTTCGTATGGGAGAACTCGAGTTGTAATAGGTGAAGCCGATCTTTTTTAAAGGTCGGCTATTTTTTCTGTCTTGCAAATTGCGAAAAAAAGGAGCAAAATAAAAAAGGTCCTGGTCTATACAGGTACATATGAAAAATTGTGAACAGAGGTACTTTGTGAAATGAAATCGTAAAGTATATAGAATATATAAATAGAGAAACAGATGATGAATAAGAAATAGGTGATTATGTTGAATAGAGCGATTGGTGTCATTGATTCAGGAGTTGGTGGATTAACAGTAGCGAAGGAGTTAATTCGTCAGCTGCCGAAAGAGCGTATTATATATTTAGGAGACACAGCGAGATGTCCGTATGGCCCGCGCTCGCGTGAGGAAGTGCGTCAATTTACATGGGAAATGACGGAATATTTGCTAGCATTAAATATTAAAATGTTAGTGATTGCATGTAATACAGCTACAGCAGTTGTGCTGGAAGAAATGCAAAAACAATTACCAATTCCAGTTGTTGGTGTAATTCATCCGGGATCACGTACAGCTTTAAAAGTGACGAATACGTGCCATGTTGGGGTGATCGGCACGATTGGAACGGTAAAAAGCGGTGCGTATGAAGACGCATTAAAATCTATTAATAATCGGGTGATGGTAGAGAGTTTAGCTTGCCCGCCGTTTGTCGAACTTGTAGAAAGCGGGAATTTTGAAAGTGAAATGGCATATGAGGTTGTAAGAGAAACATTACAACCATTAAAGCATACTGAAATTGATACATTAATTTTAGGATGTACACATTATCCAATTTTAGGTCCGGTTATTAAGCGGGTAATGGGTGAGAAAGTACAGTTAATTAGTTCCGGAGACGAAACAGCGCGTGAAGTGAGTACCATTTTATATCATAGTAAGATGTTAAATGAGGGTGAAGAACAAAGTGACCACCTATTTTTAACGACAGGTAAAATAGATTTATTTAAAGAGATTGCATCTAAATGGTTTGGACAACCGATTGAGAATGTGAAACATATTGAGTTGGAAACAAAATAATAAATAGGTTCGTATAAAAACTCCTGATTTTGTTCAGGAGTTTTTATATTGGATCGATAATGATAAGAGAAGTTGTGATTGCGTGTTCTAAAAGATAACAGGCTTGTATACATATAGTACAAACTTAGATTTTAGGGGGAATTAGTATGCCAAAATCCACTTTCAAATGGCTTGCTTGTGTTACGGTAAGCACAGCATTGTTATCTGGGTGTGGTTTGCTAAATAAGGAGAACGAAATAGAACAGATTGATCCGCCAAAGAAAGTTTCCTACACAGACGGAGGAAAGAAAGAAGTAACAATGAAAGAAAAGCAAGGACAAACTATACAAAGAGAATTGTACCTTGTTGATAAAAATGGTTATGTCGTACCACAAACTTTAGCGTTGCCTATTCCAAAACAAAGTGAAGTTGTGAAACAAACGTTAGAATATCTTGTGAAGGATGGTCCAGTAGAAAATATATTACCAAATGGATTTCGAGCAGTTTTACCAGCAGACACAACTATGACAGTTGATTTGAAAAAAGATGGGACAGCGGTTATTGATTTTTCAAAGGAAATGCAAAACTATAAAAAAGAAGAAGAACGTCAAATCGTTGAATCCGTTGCATGGACGTTGACGCAATTTAAAGATATTAAACAGGTGAAGTTTCAAATGAACGGAGAGAAATTAACAAAGATGCCTGTTGGAGGAACCCCGCTTGGTGAGAGTGTGAGCCGTGCTGACGGTATTAATTTTGATGATGAACAAATAACAGATGTAACGAATACAAAGCCTGTGACACTTTATTTTATGGCGCAAAATAATAAAAGGCAGTACTATGTACCAGTAACGCGCCGCGTTGCGGAAGAGAAAGAAAATGAAGTGGAAACGATAATCAATGAACTTGTGAAAGGACCATCGCATTCTTCCTTGTTAAATGACTTTAATCCTGGGGTAAAACTCGTTAGTGAACCGAAAATACAAGATGGAAAGGTGACGTTAAACTTTAACGAAAATATATATGCAAATAAAGATAAAAATATGATTTCGAACTATGTGTTGCAGTCTCTCGTTTTATCTTTAACGGAAAAGCAAGGGGTAAAGAATGTATCTGTTGAAGTAAATGGGAAAGCCAATCTTATGAATGAAGAAGGAGAAAAATTAATAAAACCTGTTCAACGACCACAAAACGTGAATACTGGTAGTTTTTAATCATCAATAATTTGATATACTTATGTAAGAAAGGGGAATGTCTTTTTTGAATTCCCCTTCTTCTATTGTTATACATATCCTACATTTAAATTTGGCTATACTAACAAATAGTAGTTATGAGGGGGTTATTTTATGCGAGTAGATGGTAGAGAAGTAAGAGAATTACGCCATGTACATATTCATACAAATTATTTAAAACATCCAGAAGGTTCTGTGTTAATTGAAGTTGGAGATACGAAGGTGATTTGTTCGGCGACGGTTGAAGAACGAGTACCTCCATTTATGCGCGGTGAAGGAAAAGGCTGGGTAACAGCGGAATATGCGATGATTCCACGTGCAACGGAACAGCGTACCATTCGTGAGTCTAGTAAAGGGAAAGTAACAGGCCGTACAATGGAAATTCAACGTCTTATTGGACGCGCGCTGCGAGCGGTTGTTGATTTAGAAGTGCTTGGAGAAAGAACAGTGTGGATTGATTGTGATGTGATTCAAGCAGATGGTGGAACGCGAACAGCATCAATTACGGGCGCATATGTCGCAATGGTATTGGCATTTGAAAAGTTATTACAAGCAGAAAAAGTGACGAAAATTCCAGTGAAAGATTATTTAGCTGCGACATCAGTTGGAATTTTGGAAGAACAAGGCGTTGTTCTGGATTTGAATTACGCAGAAGATTCGAAAGCAGATGTTGATATGAATGTAATTATGACAGGAAAAGGACATTTTGTTGAAGTGCAAGGGACTGGCGAAGAAGCGACATTTAGCCGCGCTCAATTAAATGAATTACTTGATGCTGCAGAACATGGAATTTTACAGCTTATTGAGAAACAAAAAGAAGCATTAGGTGATATCGTATCTCATATTGAATAGGGGTGGAAGTATGAAACAGGTTGTAATTGCAACGAAAAATATGGGGAAAGTGCGCGAATTTGCTGAGCTATTTGAGAGATTTGATTTAGAAGTAAAATCTCTTCATGATTTCCCTCATATTGAAGAAGTAGAGGAAACTGGTGAAACGTTTGAAGAAAATGCAATTTTAAAAGCGGATAGTCTTTGTAAGCAATTAAACTCAATTGTCATTGCGGATGATTCCGGTTTAATTGTGGATGCTTTACATGGAAAGCCTGGCGTACGCTCTGCACGCTATGCAGGTGAACCAAAAGATGATCAAGCGAATATTGATAAAGTATTAAGCGAATTAGAAGGCGTTTCGCTTGAAAAGCGCACAGCACGTTTTTACTGTGCATTAGCGGTTGCTTTCCCTGAAGACGATAAAGAACCGGTCATTGTAAATGGAACGTGCGAAGGGAAAATTTTAGAACAGCGCCGTGGTCACAATGGCTTCGGATACGATCCCATTTTTTATGTAGAGGAATATAAAAAGGCGATGGCTGAGCTCAATTCAGATGAGAAAAACACCATTAGTCATCGCGGACGTGCACTTCGCAAGCTAGAAGAAAAAATCCCGGAATGGTTTTTAGAGGAGTAAGGGAGAGAGACTGATGAAGGCTTTAATTGTAAGTGATAGTCATGGTTCAGTAAAAGAATTACAGCAACTAAAAGAAATGTATGAAGGAAAAGTTGATGTGATGATTCATTGCGGTGACTCTGAATTAACTTCAGAGCATCAAGATATTCAAGGATTTCAAATTGTAAAAGGAAATTGCGATTTTCATAATGATTTTGAGAATGAGATTGTTATGGATGTGAAAGGCGTTCGCTTTTTAATTGTGCATGGTCATCGTCATAATGTGAAAATGACATTACAAACATTGGCCTACTATGCAGAAGAAGTAGCAGCTAACGTTATTTGCTTTGGACATTCGCACGTTTTAGGGGCAGAAATTTATAAGGATATGTTATTTATTAATCCGGGTAGCATTTTACTGCCGCGGACTCGTAAAGAAAAAACATTTGCGTTGCTGCAAATAAATGAACAAGAGATAGAAGTTCAGTTTAAAACTTTAGAAGGACAAGTTGTTGAACAAGTAACGTTTCAAAGAGGATAAAAAATTCTTATCCTCTTTGAAAAAAAGTATTGACTTTATCTTTACGTACAAATATAATAAACATTGTCGATAAGACGTCAGCAAAAAAATAAAATATGCGGGTGTAGTTTAGTGGTAAAACAAGAGCCTTCCAAGCTCTGGTCGAGAGTTCGATTCTCTTCACCCGCTCCATGTCCCAGTAGCTCAGCTGGATAGAGCAACGGCCTTCTAAGCCGTCGGTCGGGAGTTCGAATCTCTCCTGGGACGCTATAAAAAACCTTGTTATCATTGATAACAAGGTTTTTTGTTTGTAGATTAATTATTGATAAATTTTTCAAAGATAAAGCCATAGTCTTTTATGTTGTATTGTTTTTTTTGTATCGACAAGCCAATTGAATGCAATTTGATTTATTTTTTTTAAATTGTTCTGCTAAATTTAATTGTGCGTTTGTAATACGACTAAACGTATGAGAAGCCATATTTAAACCGTTATGAGCGTATTGTAAGGTAACGTCATTTTGAGAAATGTTTTATATGAACATTTTAATTAATAAATATGTTTTTTATGAACATCAATGGAGTAATATTCATCCCCCATATGAAATTTAATTTCTACATCTAAATCGATTGTACCAGCAGTTTCAAGCATTACGTTTTTAATTGGATATTTGCTGTAACTAAATCGTTTTAACGTACGCTTTTTACTTGTAGCATTCGTCCTATCTAAATGAATTCATCCTTTGTTTGTAAAGCAATATTCATCTGATTTTGATTTGATAAGAAAATAAGTTTTTTCTCCATCCTCATGCATCACATAATCATCAGCATCGACTTTATCATAATCTTTCGGTTTGATTACAGAACCTACATCACTTAAGCCGAGAATGGTCAAGAAAAGAATGTCGATTTTGTAACTCATGTAGAGAACTACCATGAAGGGTTGTGTCCCCAAAAAATAGGTTTCACTGATGTTTTGGATAGCCTAAAGAAATTTGTTCAAGTTTTCTACTCTACCATAAATGCAAAAGTTTTCCTAACACATATTTCAATAAATCTAAAATAATAAAGTTATTTTAAAAGGATAAATATTTTGTATATATTTTACGATCTAAATGTAATTAGAATACAATTTAAATGCTTAAAAGTTAAAAATATGCAATTATTATGGAAAATACTTGAAAAATAATTTGTATTTTTGTATGATTTTGGTAAATAAACTAATAGTGTACTTTAAATAACTTAAAGTTTTACGTAAGGAGGATACATGGGAATTATAGAAAGAAAAGAGAGGGAAAAAAAGATTCGTAGGGAGGATATTCTGAAAGCGGCAGAGGCGGTTTTTTTTGCCAAAGGCTATGAAGGTGCAACGATGGATGAAATTGCAAACGTAGCGGAGTACAGTAAAAGAACTCTATATTCGTATTTTCAAAGTAAGGAGCAATTGCTTCATGGAATCATTTATAGAGCGTATCAAGCTTTAAATAGAATTGTTAGTGATACTTTAGATGAACGGGAAGATTTAAATGGAATTATGAAGCTTAAGTTATTAGGAAAGGCATATGTGCGTTTTATCCAACTTCATCCGAAGTACTTTGAGATGATTGTGTTGTATAACGGAGCGATGAGTGAGTTACCTGCGGATGATGAATTTAAAGTTATGAGCGATTTAGAGGGTGAAAAAACATTTCATTATTTAGTAAATCTTCTTCAAGAAGGTATCAAGGATTCCAGTGTTCGAGCGGATATTGATGTGACGAAAACAGCGTTTGTTCTCTATGCGAATATTATTGGGATGTCCAATTTAGCCTTAAGTAAGGAAAGTTATCTGCTTGAACATGGGGTCGAAGCGAAGGAGTTTATTGCGGAGATGTTTTATTTTCTTGAACAATCCATTGCAAATCATAACGATTGAGGTGATGAAATGGAGGCGATAAAGTTGGTTAGCAGACGGAATTTTTTAAAGGGATCTGCTGTCGTAGGAGGGCTTTTAGCAGCTGGTGGGTTTTGGAGAGCAATTGATGCAGGGGTTTTTAATTCGGGGGAAGGCCTCGCTTATTCAGCTTGGAATACAAGTGCTCAAGGGATGGAAGAAATTGTGCGTGCGGCAACGTTAGCTGCAAATTCACATAATACACAGCCATGGTGCTTTGATATTGGAGATACATATATTCATATTTTTGCGGATAAAGCTAGAAATATCGGTACAGCCGATCCATTTTTGAGAGAAATGCATGCTAGTTTAGGATGTTCTCTTGAAAATTTAGTTATCGCTGCCGCAGCCAAAGGGTATTCTTCTGAAATTGAATATTTCCCTGATTCCTCACAGAAAAATCATATAGCAAAGGTCAATCTTTCAGAAGGAAAAACTGTTCGTTCAGAACTATATGATGCCATTCCGAAAAGGCATATGAATCGGGCTCCGTATGACACGGAGCGAACTGTATCGAAACATATGCTACAATCTTTACACAAATTAAACGAGGAAAAAGAAGAAGTGAAACTATTTTTATTTGATTTGTCGTCAGATAAGAAAATGATTAGTGAAGCGATGTTTGAGGCTACAGAAGCTTTTATTGCAGATCAAGATCAAGTAAATGATGATGCGAAGTGGATGAGACAAACTTGGGATGCGATTGAAGCACATAAAGATGGTATCACTTTAGATGCACAAGGATTATCTCCATTTATGAGGGTAGTTGCCAAAATGTTGCCTCCTCTTTCAGTAGAACAGAATAATGCATTTTGGTTAAAAACAGTGAAGGAGAAACAGCTTCCTACAGCAGCAGCTTTTGGCTTTATTGCAGTGCGCGATTTGAACAATTATGAGCAAGTAATTAAAGCGGGACAATTATGGCAAAGAATCCACCTTTTTGGTACGGCAAAAGGTCTTGCGTTGCAAGTATTAAATCAATTGTCAGAGCGCCGTGATAGGGAAATTTCTTTAGGGATAGAAACTAAAATCGGTAAGAAATTAAATGGGATTATAAATGACCCAAATTGGCAAAGTGTGATTCAATTTCGTTTAGGTTATCCGACGTTACAAGGATTACCGAGTCCGCGTCGTCCTGTTTCAGAAGTTGTCATCTCACGGTAATCATGCTTTTACACGACCCATTTCAAATATGAATCGAGGTAGTAGTGAATAAACAATTTTTGAATGGAGGGAAGAGTGTGCAAGCGATTATAAAAGGGAAATGGTTCATCCTAATCGGATGGATCATTGCGCTCGCGGTGTTACTTTCTACTGCTCCTAATATGATGGATCTTGTACGAGAAAAAGGACAGTTCAAACTTCCAGATGGTTCTTTATCGAAGACAGCAGCAGATTTGTCTTTGCAAAAAAGTAAAGATGAAAACCATCAAATTGCACTCGTTTTTTATAAGAATAAGAAAATAACGGGTGAAGATGAAGATAGTATGCGGAAGGCTGTTGCGAACATAGAAAAGAAAAAAGAAGAGTTGGGGATCTCTAAAATATTACATTATTTTGATAATAGTAAGCTGAAAA
This sequence comes from Bacillus cereus group sp. BfR-BA-01522, assembly GCF_022662635.1. NCBI lineage: Bacteria > Bacillati > Bacillota > Bacilli > Caryophanales > Bacillaceae > Bacillus > Bacillus cereus group sp. BfR-BA-01522. The sequence goes on from NZ_JAKUDY010000002.1 coordinate 165,400, forward strand.
GTGAAATGCTATCCAAGGATGAGAAGACTGTATTAGTGTCCCTTTCGTTTCGGGATAAGGGGTTATCTGTGGATGCTGTGAAAAAGGGATTAGATAAAGCTTTACAGGGGGTGAAGGTGAAGTATTATTATACAGGAGCTTGGGTCATCACTGACGACGTATTGAAGAGTTCTGAAGAAGGGTTAAAGAAGACAGAAGGGATTACGGTTATATTTATTCTTGTTGTTTTAATCCTTGTCTTTCGTTCAATCGTTGCCCCATTTATTCCGCTTATTACCGTTGGTTTAAGCTATTTAGGATCGCAATCGATTGTTGCATTTTTAATTGACTGGATTGACTTTCCTTTATCGACATTTACGCAAATCTTTTTAGTTGTCGTTTTATTCGGAATTGGAACGGATTATTGTATTTTACTGTTAAGTCGTTATAAAGAGGAACTTACAACTTCAGATCATGTAGCAGATGCTATTGTAAAGACATATAAAACAGCTGGAAAGACCGTTTTATATAGTGGTATAGCGGTTATGATTGGTTTTGCAACAATCGGTTTTTCTCAATTTAAGTTATATCAATCTGCTCTTGCTGTCGCAGTTGGGGTAGCTATTTTATTAATCGCTTTGTTTACCATTGTGCCGTTCTTTATGGCGGTATTAAATCAAAAATTATTTTGGCCACAGAAAGGCTCTCTAGAACATAAGGAAAGTAAAATGTGGGAATTTTTTGGCAGAGTGTCCTTAAAGCGTCCATTTTTAACGATTGTATTTTTAAGTGTTTGTATCGCGCCATTTCTTTTTTTCTACGATGGAAAGTTATCATTTAATGATATGGATGAAATTGGTGAAAAGTACGATTCCGTAAAAGGATTTCAAGTAATCTCTGATAGCTTTAGCCCAGGGAAAGTGCTTTCCTCGACAATTGTACTAAAAAATGATGAACCGATGGATAATGAAAAGTATCTTCCGTTGTTTGAAAAGGTAAGTCGAGAAGTGAGTAAAGTGAGTGGGGTAGATTATTTGCGTAGTGCGACTCGACCGGTCGGGGAAGAAATTTCAGAATTATATGTGAAAAATCAAGTGAAGATAGTAGATGAAGGGCTCCAAAAAGGAAATGAAGGTATTCAAAAAGTTGCTGGTGGATTGAAGGATGCGAGTACATCTATTTTGAATTCGAAACCGAAAGTGGAAGAGGCAGCAAGCGGGGTTACAGACCTTATTAATGGAACAGAGAAATTAAAAGGTGGTATCGGTGAATTAAGTACCAATTTAAATCTGTTGGAACAGGGAATGACAAAAGGAGTAAAAGGAACCGGTGATGTAAAGAATGGGGTTGTTGAAATAAAGAAAAATGTAGAGAAGTTATTGGAAGGAAGCCAACTGTTGCATGAAAATTATAAACGAGTTGAGGAGGGCTTATCGATTCTCGCTAGTAAGTATGAAGAGGTAGGAGCGCAGTTTGGTAAATTTTCAGGAACGTTACAAGGTGCGGATCAAAAATTTGCTGAGGTTGAAAGTAGATATTCACAACTATCTCAAGATCAACAGTTCCAAATCGCAAGAAAGATGATTCAAGAATCGAATAAAGGTGTTGGGCAACTGACAGCAGGCATGCAAGTTTTAAATAAGGAACTTAATAAAGCAACAGCAGGAGTGAAAGAGGCAAATGCGGCATTAGGAAAAGTAAAGGAAGGACAACAGCAACTTACGAATGGACTCGAAAAGGTTATTTCTAGTTTAGGTGAGCTTGAACGTGGGATGAATCAAGTGACAGATGGCCAGAAAAAAATAATACAACAATTACCACAATTTAGTACAGGGCTTGAAAAATTAAAAGATGGTCAGAAACAGATCCAATCTGGTTTTTCGAGTTTCTCTGGGCAATTACAAGATTTATCCTCTGGTTTAAAAGAGGGGGTAAATGGATTAAATCAAGTTTCTGGCGGGATACAAAATGCAGGGGAATATTTTACGGCACTTTCACAAGCACCAGATAACCAGATGGCAGGATGGTTTATACCGAATGAAGTGTTAAAGAGTAACGATTTTCAAGAAGTATTTGAAACATATATGTCACCCGATAAAAAAACTGTAACGTTCGATGTCATATTTAAATACAATCCATACTCATTAGATGCGATGAATCAAATTGTAGAAATCGAATCAGCTGTTAAGAGAGCTGTAAAAGACTCCCCCCTTGAGAATGCGAAATTAGGAATTGGTGGCGTATCGAGTTCGCAAGCTGATCTTAGAAATATATCAAATGAAGATTATAATCGAACAGTCTTGCTTATGTTAGCGGGAGTTGGATTTATTCTTCTAATCTTACTTCGTTCGATTATTATGCCATTATATCTCATTTTATCACTTGTGATTACGTATTATACGTCTATGGCCGTTTCGGAAGTTGTGTTTGTTCATCTTCTAGGTTATAGCGGAATTAACTGGGTTGTTCCATTTTTTTCATTTGTTATATTAGTTGCATTAGGAGTGGATTATAGTATCTTCCTTATGTCTCGTTTTAATGAACATCGAGATATGAAACCTGAAGAGGCAATTGTACTTGCGATGAAAAAGATGGGAACCGTAATTGTTTCAGCAGCGATTATTTTAGGTGGAACATTTGCAGCGATGATTCCATCAGGTGTACTATCTTTATTACAGATTGCAACGATTGTTTTAACTGGCTTAATGTTATATGCATTATTGTTTTTGCCGTTATTTGTTCCTGTTATGGTGAAAGTATTTGGAGAGGCGAACTGGTGGCCGTTTAAGAATGATAAATAGTATGTACTATGTGTACGCATAGTAAGACTCCCTTCGTCTTAAGATTGTAAAGAGTTCATAAATTTTAAGACGAAGGAGATATTACTCGTATAAATCGGGATTGGTGAGGGAGAGGCGAAATGATAAGTACAAGCATTGTTCATATAATTTTGTGAATATATCGATAATTTTATATAACGTTATAAATATATAAAATGATAAAAGGTGTCATTTGTGAAGAATGAAGAAATTTCACGTTTTGTTTAGAAAAATCCATAGATTTTCTAAGGCTTTGAAAGGAGGAGATAGAAGAAAAATGCACGTTGTTTTGCTTTGATATAAATATTATATTTGCTACATTTGTTTCAACTCGTATAGATATGAAAAGATTCATAAATAGAAGAACTGGAGGAGTTTTATATGACTGTATATCGATTGAGTGAGAAAGATAAAATGTCGGTTTATAAATTAATAGCAAATGTAACAGGGCATCGTGTAGAAGATTTAGATACCGATATGTATCTTGAAAGCGATTTAGGATTAGATTCTATTAAAATGATTACATTAATGAATGAGCTAATTAAGTTGATTCCACAAGAACAAGTAGAGGATTTTATGTCTAAAAATCCAATTCAAGTGCTAATGTCGTTACAAACCATTCATGACATTATAGATATTATGGTGAAGTGGAAAGCAGAACAGCATGCAACGAATGGTTTGTCCAGCAGTATAAGTTCTGTAATAGAAATAAATGATAGCGATGATAAACATAAAAAAATAGATGAACCGAACATATATGATGAGCAAACGATTGCTTCTATTTTCTCGGTTATATCGAATGTAACAGGACACAATGTTGCTGACCTAGATGTGGGTTTATATCTTGAAAGTGATTTAGGAATAGATTCTATTAAAATGATTACGTTAATGAATGAATTGATGAAATTGATTCCACAAGGACAACTACAAGATTTCACAGAGAAACATCCGGTACAATTCCTTATGAATTTACAAACAATTGGCGATATCGCATGTATTTTTACCAAATGGAAAGGTGAGTTATCAACTTCTGTTCCTTTGAATCATAATTCTGGGTATACTAACTCGGAAAAGGTGGACACACTTGAAATGATACATGCGCAATACCCATTTTTAATATCTTACTTTGCTGTCTCAACGATTACCATTTCTTCAGGGGTAAAGGTCAAAGGAAGCTTGGATACAAATCTTTTAAAGCAAGCTTGGCAGGAATTAGTAGGGCGTCATCCAATATTGCAATCTGTATTTCAGGTACAACAAGGTGCAGAAAGTTTTAAAGAGTACTGTTTAAACATTGTGAAAGAAATCGAACTTCCTGAAATCCCAGTATTAGACCTCAGACATCTTGCTGTTGACATGCAAAAGAAAGCAATCAAACATCATTTTGAAACCTCACTAAATAAAAAGATTAATATTTTTCAATGGCCATTACATTTCGTTGAAGTGATTCGAACAAGAGATGAAGAATATGAAATAGTCCTCTCAATCAATCATACAATCTCAGATGGAATAGGAAACCAACAAATAATAAGAGAACTATTAGAATTATATAGCGCTAAAGTGCATCACACGCCTAGTGGCTTAACAGAATCTATTTCGGCATCTGAATACAATCGTATCGTATCGCAAATGAATGAGTGGGTAGATGAAATAGAGCAAAAACGTCTTGAACAATTTTTGAACCATCAAGGGAGAGAGCAATACTTTTTCAATCCGTATCAAGTTGGTAAAGAAGCAATGACAAAACCGTTTGCTGGAGTAACAACGAAAACGCAAAAATTTTGGTTAGATGAAGAGTTAACAACTTCTTTAATGACTTGTGCAAAATTGCTAGAAACATCGCTGTTTACCTTATTGCTGAGCGCGTATATAAAAACGGTTAAGCAATATGACGTGGAAAATAAGAATTTGATTTTGAATATACCTACAAGTGGAAAAGTATACCCGAACGTTGATGCGACGGGAGTACTAGGAGCATTTGCACAAAATTTAGCATTGACATTTGATTATACACATACAGATTGGAAAACATTTGTCAACAAAATAGATACAGAAATGAAACGAAACGTTACATCGGGAATTGATCGAGCACAAACGCATAAAGCTGCCAAAGAAGCGAAGGAATATATTCAATTGCAGGACGGAAAGTTATCTGATACAGTGGCTCAGTTTGTTCGTTCAACGTTGAAATCAAATCTTTACTTTTCTTTTATAGGAAATACGAATCTCAAGAAAAACTATGGCGGTTTGGAAGTATATGATTATGAGGCTTATACATGTACAAATTACAGGGCAATTGATAATGTAATGGAATTATTCCATGGGAAAATTATGATTACTTCTAATTACGACGGTGATTTTTTTAATGAATCATTTATAAGAGAATATATAGATGCTTTTATTTATAACATAAAGGATCTTGTTGCATATGCGCAATCCATTCATCAAAATATACGGCAACCGATCATTATAAATGAAGATGCTGAGGTGAAGGGGGCAGTTTGTAACATTGTCGAAGAAGTATGTGCAAGACCTATTTTGTTAGGAGATATGGATAAAGATTTAGATGTGGTGTTTGGAATGGATTCTTTACAACGAATTCGTGTCATCACTCGGATAGAGAAAGAATTTGGAAATTGTGATCAAGAAAAGATATTTGGATGCAGAACGATACGTGAAATGGTTTCAATCATTAGTGAAAAAAAGGGGCGTCAGCTTGTAGAAAGTGTAGAAGTTCCATATTTTCATATTATGGAACAATGTAAACAAACACCACAAGCTATTGCTATTGAGTATGGTGACGAGAAAGTTACGTATTCTGAGCTTGATCATCTATCGAACCGTTTGGCCCATTGTTTAAGAGAGAAAGGAGTCAAGCGGGGAGACTTAATTGGAATCATGACGAATCCTGGTCCATATATGTTAATTGGAATGTTAGGGATTTTAAAATCTGGTGCTGCATATGTACCGCTTGATCCATCTTATCCGTTAAATCGCATCCATTATATTTTAAACCATGCAAAGGTCGAGATCTTGTTAAGTGAGCAAGCTTTCAAAACACAAATCTCTCAATTGCTACAGAAACAGACGTTGATGGATATAGTTGTTTATATAGATCCTTGGGAAACAGATGTACAAATGTCTTTACAACAAATAGAGAAAGAAACATGGATGAGTTATTCTCATCAAGAAATTGAGCGTATCAATCATCCGGATGATATAATGACAGTTTTATATACTTCGGGATCTACAGGTCATCCGAAAGGGGTCGTATTACAACATCGTGGCTACATGAATCGGTTAAATTGGCATCAAGATATATTTAAGTTGAAGTTAGGGGAAAGAGTTGCGCAAAAAACATCATGCTGCTTTGATGTTTCGATTTGGGAATTATTTTGGCCGCTTATGTTTGGTGGGACAGTTTGCCCTGTTCATAAAGATGTTGTAAGAAATCCATGGCGTTTGGCAAGATGGATTATAGAAACGCGAATTAGTGTTATGCATTTTGTACCATCATTATTTGGAGAATTTATCCATTCTATTGAAGATAAAGCATATCATTTCCCTAATTTACGCTGGCTCATTTTCAGCGGTGAAGCATTACCAGCTTCCGTTATTAAAAAATGGCTGCAAACATACGGGGAAAGTACAGGCTTAGCGAATCTATATGGGCCAACGGAAGCGTCAATAGATGTGACATACCATATTATTGAGGGCAATCAGATTTTGGACGGTAGTGAAAATAGTATTTTAATTGGAAAGCCTTTAAATAATGTACACGTCAAAATATTAGATGAGGATATGAGAGAAGTTCCAAAAGGCATAATTGGTGAACTTTGGATTGGTGGGATACAATTGGCAAAAGGATATTTAAATAACCCATCAAAAACAAAAGAAGCATTTAAAATGAATTTGTTTTCGGAAATTCCTGGTGATTATTTATATCGTACTGGAGACCTAGTGAAAATGCGACCTGATGGGAATTTAGAATATCATGGGCGCATTGATAACCAAGTGAAAGTTAGAGGGTTTCGAGTAGAGTTAGGAGAGATAGAAGCGGTAATCCACAGTCATTCGAGTGTAAAAGAAGTTGGAGTGGTGACGCTGGATAGTCCAGAGGAACATAAACAACTCATTGCTTGTGTGGTGGGAAATTGTTTAGAGGAGCAAGAGTTAAAACGATTTATCGGTCAAAAACTCCCTTATTATATGATTCCTCATCGTATAGAATTTTTATCAAGCTTGCCTAAAAATCATAATGGGAAACTCGACCGAAAAGTGATGTTAAGTATCTTACAAACAAAGAAAAAGGAGATGCGACAAGATGTAAGTTCTGTTGTGACGGAAACAGCAATTGTTACTAAAGATGACGTTATACCGTTAAGTCCCGCACAACAGTGGTTGATGAACTATTTTGAACATCCGTATCGCTGGACGGGGTATACGAGGTTTTTATATAAACAAGATATTGATATTACTACTTTTAACAAAGCACTCAATATATTGGTAAACCGTCACGATGCTTTACGAAGCGTCGTGACGAAAGAGAATGGTGGATGGGTTCAACGTATACTTCCGCAAGGTATATCGATAAGTGCAGAAACATATGACGGAACACAAATGGATGAGAATGAACGAGAGCGATCTCTCAAAAATTTGATTGATGAAGTCATTCAAACATTTGAGATCGGAGAATGGCCGTTATTACGAGTCATTATTATGAAAGTGTCTAAATCTATATACGATATAACGGTAGTTGGCCATCATTTAATTTCTGATGTGATTACGAATCAATTGTTGTTTAAAGAAATGTGGCAAATTTATGGGCAACTTTTATCAAGTAATGAAGAAGTGAAACTGCCTACTGTAAAGTCATACAAAGAATTTGTTTTATTAGTAGAAGAGAAAAAGAAAGAGAACCTTGTAGAGTATGTGGAGTATTGGAAAGGACAATTCCCAATGCATGAACATTCCTTTTATATTCCGGCAGATTTGAATTTAGGGACAAACGATGAACAATCGACTTGTATGGAAAGTTTTTTGATAGAGAAATCAGCGACAGCTATCTTATTAGGAAAAGCAAAAGATTATTTTAAAAGTAACGTTTATTCTATGTTGCTTGCACCATTATATAAAATGCTTAGCAGTTTGTATAATCAATCAAAAGTTGTTGTAAGTCACCGGACACATGGTAGAAACGTTGAAAACCAACAAATATTTTTTGATACACCTGGTAATTTTGCTATCAATTATCCGCTAAGTATAACTATTAATAAAGAGGATACTTGGTTAGAAGTTGTCCACAATATAAAAAATAATATGAATGAAGTTCCAATGGGAGGAATTAGTTATGACCTCGTTGCGCCTTATTTACCTTCCTATATGTATCCGGATACGAAATTGACACCAATCCGAGCAAACTATTTAGGAAACCGGGATATGCCAGATTTTAAAGTGTTCGAATTTTCTAAAGAGAATATGGATCGTCGCTTTTCAATGCCGGGGCAAAAAAGAATATCTATGATTGAATTTTTCTTTTCTATTGTGGAAGGAAAATTACAAGTTTGTATTGAATATTCGAAAAATTTGTATCATTCTTCTACGATTCGAAAACTTGGTGAAGAATATATGAAACAGCTAGATATGATGCTAGCAACGATAGATACGGGAACGAAGGTAAACCAAACACCTATGGTTATGAGTAATTCTTCTGGGGAAATAAGGTTATTAGCAGATAAAGTGGCGATTGTTACAGGTGGTGGAAGAGGAATTGGGCGAGCTATTGCTATTTCAATGGCTCAGGAAGGTGCAAGTGTTGCAATTGTATCTCGAACGGAGCATCAGCTTGATGAAACAGCATGTGAAATTCGGAAGCTGGGTATAGAACCGCTTGTTATCCCGGGAGATATTGGTGAATGGAATGATGTTCAACATATTGTAAAGACGGTTAGTAAGCAATTTGGAAAAATAGATATTGTTGTAAATAATGCTGGTATTACAAAAGTAGGAAGTGTAACAGATGTTACATCTGAAGAGTGGAAAGAAATTATTCGGGTCAATGTTTTTGGAACGTACCATATGTGCAGAGCAACTATCCCATATTTAATAGAACAAAAATGCGGGAAAATCATTAATATAGGATCTGATTCCTCCTTTATTGGTTATCCGTTTATGAGTGCATATGCAGCTTCGAAACATGGTGTCCTAGGATTAACGAAATCGTTAGCGGAAGAAATGAAGCCATATAATATTCAGGTGAATGCGGTTTGTCCATCTTTAGTGAATACAGATATGGCACCGAAAGCATTTAAAAATAAAGCGATACCGCCTGAACAGGTTGCTGAAACAGTAAAGTTCTTAGCATCTGCACAATCAGATTGTATTACGGGAGAATCCATTCGAGTTTATGGGAAACAAGATATGTATTGGTTTGGATCGGAACAAATTCCAATGCTTAAAGCGATATTGAATAAATAATCTCAAAGTTTATGAGTATACGGTGTGAGAGAGGAACTTATTTGAAATAAAAGGGGAATACTCAAAATGAGAGAGAAATATAGTAGGTTTTTCGATGAGAAAAAATGGTTGATTTATGGGATAGCTTTGTTTATAGGTGTAGCCATGGGGATGATTTCTCCCCTTGCTACTACACATATGGTACACCATCATATAGGGAATATAGGGGTTGGAGCAGTGTCCTCTTCTTTTTTTCTATTCATTGCTCTTGGTTCGCTTTATTTAGACCGTAAGATGCGAGGGAAAGACATTCACTTTACGATAGTGATAGGGTTATTATGTGCCAGTGTAGGATCAGTTTTATTTCCTTTTGTAACAAGTGTGTTTCTATGGTTTCTATTGATGTCCATTATGGGGATGGGGATTAGCTTCAATCTAGTTGGTATACAAACAGGTTTGCAAAAAGTAACAAAAGAAGATATTCGTGCAGCGGTTAGTGGATTGTATACATTCTCTTTTGCTATGGGATTGGTTGTTAGCTCAGTTTTTGGGCCGATTATGTATCAATATAAAGCATGGTTGCCGTTTCTAATTGGTAGCATGTCCTTAGGGATGGGAGCGTTGCTCATCTATAGCAAGCTGAAGGGTTTCTTTTTACTAGCAGCTTATCCAGAAGAAAAGGTGATGTCAAGAATTAAATTACCGTTATTGGGAGCGTTTACTTATGGTTTTTCTGAAACGACATTGATTACTTTATATCCAATGTTTTTGTTATCCCAAAGCTTTAACCTCTCTGAAATAGGATATGCATTAGGTGTTTTTGTAGTTGGAGGTATTATTGGTGCAATTCCAATCACATATGTCGCAGACAAAATAGGAAGGGGAAAATGTTTGGCGATTTGTCTGTTTATTGCAATTTTTGTTGTGTTAGGAATTCTTGTTTACGATGATTTAGTGAGTAAATTAATATTTTCATTTCTTGCAGGGTTTGCGATAGGGCCTTTATATCCATTAACGTGGGCTTTATCTATTCAACGTTTGAATGAACGGGAGTTGCCATCGGGGACAGCTCTATTTAATATCACATATGGTTTAGGTTCTACAATTGGACCGTTTCTTTCAGCGGTTATTATGAGAGTGCTTGGGAACGAGCATATATTTAGTTTATGTTTATTGCTTTTTATAGTGCTTCTTATTTGGGTGGTTACGATGAAGAAAGATACAAACAGTCATATATTTATGAAAGATTTTTGAGTTCTATATAAATAAAAATGGTTGATCAGAAGGAGCGAATCATAATGAAGCGAGTTAAAAGGGAGAAGAATTGTAAGTTATCTATAGCAATTGGAAAAAATATCGAAGGGGAATTATATAAAAAAGAAAATATTGGGCGATTGTTAATGGAAGCAGCAGATGAAAGAAAAGATAGTGGAATTACCTTTATTCAAAACGATGGAGTTGAGGATTTTTTATCCTATGAATCTCTCTTAAATCGTGCGGTACGATGCCTTGGTGGATTGCAGAAAAAAGGGATTCAGCAAGGACAACATGTCATGCTGGTATTGGAAGATAGTCGTGATTTTATTATATCATTTTGGGCATGTATACTCGGAGGGATTATACCTGTACCACTTGTTTATCCGACTTCGCTGAAGATGAAAAATTCGATTTTGGATAAATTATTTGTTGTATGGAATTTATTAGAGAAACCGGTTATTTTATCGGATGATCATGTCGTGAATCATCATGAAAAGATTGAATCGCTTCTAGCGGTAAAAGGAATGGAATTTCTTTCGATATCAACATTGTATAGTGCGAATGAAGGAGGAGAAATCAATCTTGCACCTTCTGATACACCTGCCTTTATTCAATTTAGCTCGGGAAGTACGAGTGTACCGAAAGGTGTTATTTTAACGCATCGAAATTTATTAACAAATATAGAGGCAATGATAGCAGGAATTCATCTCAATCATGAAGATAAATCGTTTAGTTGGATGCCTTATCATCATGATATGGGGTTAATTGGTTTTCATTTAGTACCAACAGCAAAAGGGATTCATCAGTTTAATATGAGTCCGATGAAATTCGTCAAAAGACCAAATTTATGGCTGGATTATATAACAAAACATCGTATTACACTCACTGGTTCTCCTAATTTTGGATATCGTTTACTGTTAAGTAGAGCAAAGGAAGAGCAGTTTAAGAAGTGGGATTTACGATCTTTGCGATTAATTTTTAATGGAGCAGAGCCTATTTCCGTTTCGTTAATGCGTGAATTTATGAGTAAATTGAAACAATGTCATTTAAGAAAAGAAGCAATGTTTCCAGTTTATGGGATGGCGGAAGCTTGTTTAGCTGTCAGTTTTCCAAAGTGGAATGATGAACCTTTCGTGAATTGTATAAACCGTAAAACGCTAGTTTCAGAATCGAGGGTAGAGAAATGTCTAGAAACAGATCGGCAAGCGATGTTGTTAGTTGAAGAAGGTTCTCCTGTAGCAGGAATGAAAATTCGTATTGTGGATGAAGTTGGAAATGTTGTCCCAGAAGGAATAGTGGGCGAAGTGCAAATATATGGTGAAAATGTAACAGATGGGTATATATATAATGATCGTGTTACAAAAGAATCAATCCAGGATGGATGGTTAAAGACGGGGGACACGGGTTTTCTACTGAATGATAGACTTACAATAGTAGGACGAATTAAAGATATTATTTTTGTGAATGGTCAAAATTTTTACGCTCATGATATAGAGGGAATAATTGAAAAGATAGAAGGGGTTAAACCTGGTCGCATTGCAATTTGCGGCTGGCACGATGAAAAAGAAGAGAAAGATAAAGTGGCTCTTTTTTCGAGTCTTCCTATTAAACAAAAAGACACGAACAAAATATATTCTAAAATTGTTAGTCGTGTGAATGAACTGATCGGAATCCCGATTGACTACGTAGTTTTAACGCCTTCTATACCGAAAACGACCAGCGGTAAAGTACAACGTTTCGTATTAATTGACGCATTTAAAAACAATAAATACGAAGGGAAAGTGCTTAGTAGAACGGATTTAAGTGTCGGATTACAAGATGAAAATATAGTAGAAAAACAAGAAAAGAAAGAGAAACAAAAGACTATGGAGTTTGGTAAGTATGCAGAGAAAATTCGAGAAATATGGTCGGAAGTTTTAGAGATTCCTTTGGAGCATACGCCGTATAATGAATCATTCTTATCATTAGGTGGTACATCTATTAAAGCTATTCAAATACTAGGCTATCTTGAAGATGAATTATCATTAACTCTCAGCCATGATATTTTAATCAATTGTCGTACAGTGAATGAAATGGATGAGTATATTGTGAAAGTTGTACAAGGGAATGAAGGGATTGAGAGTGGAAAGGTAAAGGTTTCTTCTCGGAAAATGTCAGAAGAATATGAAGGTGATATTGCTGTTATTGCTCTATCGTGTCGTTTTCCGGATGCTTCAACTCCAGAAGCTTTTTGGGAAAACCTTGTTCAGGGGAAATGCAGCATTAAAGAAATACCATCTGATCGATGGAGCGTAAAGGATTATTATAATCAAATTCCTCAATTTGGAAAGACGTATTGCCGTAAAGGGGCCTTTATTCAAAATCCGTATGCATTTGATGCGAGTTTATTTAACATATCAGAAGAAGAGGCAGCTATTATGGACCCGCAGCAACGTATGATTCTTGAACTCACATATGAATTGATAGAAAGAGCTGGTTATACGACGCAGATGGTTGATGGAGAAAAAGTGGGGCTTTTTATTGGAGCAGGTATGAATTCTTACTATGAATACCATTTAAGTACGTTAAATCGTCAAAACTTACAAACGTTCGATAGTTTTAAGGCTCTTCCGAAAGTGCAACAAGAAGCTATTATGAATGAGTGGAAAAAGAAATTTGGAATCATGGCAGCGCATCCTAATATTTTAGTAGATAACATTTTAAATATGATTGCAGCACGTACATCGCAAGAATTTAACTTTAAAGGTCCAAGTATGGTTGTTGATACAGCGTGTTCTTCATCATTAGTCACTCTTCATATGGCATATGAGTCGTTAAAAAGAGGGGAATGTGAAGTTGCGATTGCTGGTGGTATTAATTTATTGTTAACGCCAGCTCCATATATATTTTTTAGCCATGCAGGAGCATTATCTTCCAGCGGGCGTTCCATGGTGTTTGATGAACAAGCGGACGGATTTGTTCCTGGTGAGGGAGCGGGTCTTGTTATGTTAAAGACTTTAAAGAAAGCAAAGGCAGATGGAGATAAAGTATTAGCGACTATAAAAGCGAGTACGATTAATAACGATGGTCGTTCTATTGGAGTTATGGCGCCAAATCCAGATGGACAAAGAGAAGTTATTGAGTCGTTGTATGTGGAAAATGAAATCAGTCCTCAAACAATTCAATATGTTGAGGCACATGGTACAGGGACACGGGTTGGTGATCCGAGTGAAGTGCGTGCGATTGATACTGCATTTCGTAAATGGAATGTAGGCCAACAATCCATTGCAATCGGCTCTGTAAAAGCAAATATCGGACATTTGCTAGGAGCAGCAGGAATTGGAAGTTTCATAAAAGTGATTATGTCACTACTGTATCGCAAAATGCCACCGAATATAAATATCTTTACTCCAAATCCGATGATTAAATTAGAACAAACGCCATTTTATTTATTAGATGAGCCGAAAGAATGGAGTAAGGAAAAAGGGGTTCCGAGAAGAGCTGCAATTAACTCGTTTGGATTTGGTGGAACAAATTGTCATTTAATTGTAGAGGAAGCATCAGAAACAAAAGAAGTGAAAGTAAATCAAGCGATAGAGCTTCCAAAACATGTATTATGTTTATCTGCTCATAGTGAATCTGCATTACAACAAAAAGTGACAAACCTTATTGCGTGTTTAGAAGACTCTTACGAATATTCTTTAGGGGACGTATGTTATACAGAAAATGTAACAAGGACACCTTTGAAGCATCGTTATTCTGTAATCGCAAGTTCAATAGATGATTTAATAGAGAAATTGAAAAATAGTTCATTAGACAATACGATGGTGCAAGCATCTCCTAAAGTTGCGCTCATGTTTACTGGTCAAGGTTCACAGTATGCAGGAATGGCGAGACAGTTATATAAACTTGTTCCACGGTTTAAAAAATATGTAGATGATTGTTCGGAAGCATTTTATCCTATTTTAAATCAAAGTATTGTGGACTTATTATATGTAGAAGCAAATGAGTCTCTACTTGCTCAAACTCATATTACGCAACCAGTTGTATTTACAATCGATTATGCTCTTGGAAAATTACTTTTAGATTTAGGTGTGAAGCCTGCGTGTATGTTAGGTCATAGTGTAGGTGAGTGGGTGGCTGCTTGTTTATCAGAAATGATTACGTTGCAAGATGCAGCAAGGCTTGTAGCGATTAGAGGGGAGTTGATGAATGAAATTCAAACAACTGGCGCAATGACAGCTATATTTAGTTCAATCGCTACAATTGAACCGTTGCTAGAACCATTTAAAGATTCTTTATGGTTTGCTGGCTATAATATTACGCATCAAGTCATTTCAGGACAAGCGGAAGCGATGGAGAAGTTTTTAAGTTTGCTTGAGAAGAAAGGGATTGTATTTAAAAAATTAAAAGTTTCACAGGCATTTCATACACCGCTCATGGAAACGATGCTAGCGCCATTTAAAAAGGAATTAAGTGCAATTACATTTAATAAACCGAAAATTCCTATTGTTTCTAATGTTACAGCGGAGTATATAAGCCAACCAATTCATCCGGAATATTGGCTAGAGCATATTCTTGGAACTGTGAAATTTGAGCAAAGTATGAAATATGTCCTTGATAAAGGAATTAATATTTTTGTGGAAGCAGGTCCTGATAAAGTATTGACCAGTATGGCAAACGGCCTTATTTCTTATAAAGACAAATGTCTTATTTCGATGATTGAACGAAAAAAAGAAAATTGGGATGTATATGTCAATGCAGTGAGTAAATTGTACACGCTAGGTGTAAATATAGACTGGAAAACATTTATGAAGGATTATGGGAATGAACGGGTTATATTGCCATCTTATCCATTTGAACACAAGATTTTTAAACCGGATTTTGGAGAAGAACTTCGTTTTATGGACTGGCTTTATGAATGGAAATGGGAGATGGAAACACCTCTTTATATAGAAAATGACAAACGAGGCTCTATTCTTGTTTTCGACGATGAACAACAGGTAGGAAAAGAAGTATGTGGTATTTTGGAGCAGATTAATACTTCGGTTTATGTGGTCATTCCTGGTAATGAATTTCACTATGATGGAGATACACGTTTTACAATTCGTCCTGAAAGCATCGAAGATTATATGATGATGTTACAGCATATACAAGGGGATAGTATCTCTATTATTCATTTATGGAATGGTACAAAAGAAAGTGTAACTCCAACATTATTTCTTCAAGATGAAAGTGCGTTATTTCAAACATCTTATAGCATTATATTGATGGCAAAAGCTTTAAAGATAAAAGCATATAAGAATGTAGAATTTATAGTTGTTACAGATAGAGCCTTTGCCGTGTTACAGGATGAGGAAATTCAAAAACCGCAGCAATCTATATCTGCGGTAATTGGGCAGGTAATTGATCAAGAAAATAGTGAATTTAGCAGTTGTATATTGGATGTAGACAACAGGGCATATGAGAATAAATTTGCAGAATTAGCAGAACTCATTGTACGCGAATTAAGTATGGGTAGACAGGAAGAAGCGATTGTTGCGATTCGAGGTGGTAAACGCTTTGTTCGAAAACTAGAAAGAATTGTGCCTAGTAAGAAACAGGAAATTACAATACAAGATAATGAAACATATGTCATTACTGGAGGAACGGGGCATATTGGTGGAGAGATTGCACGCGCTTTTTTTAAAAAAGCAAAAGTGAATTTGGTTTTAACAGGAAGAGAGCAACTGCCTTCTAGAGAAGAGTGGAAGAAGGGAAATTTGAGTTCGAAAGTAGTAAGTAAAATAAATGTAATACAAGATTTAGAAAATCAAGGAGCGAAAGTTGAATACTTTGCAGTAGATGTTACAAATGAACAAAAAATGAAAGAAATGATACAAGCTGTTAAGCAACTGTATGGTTCTATACATGGTGTTGTACATGCTGCGGGAACTATTCATCATTCTGCAGGTAAACTTTTAAGTAAAGATTTAAACGACATCCAGCAAGTGATGTCTTCAAAGGTACAGGGCACAATCATAGCCGATATGGTAACAAGACAAGAACCATTGAAATTTTTTGTAACACTATCTTCTATTTCAGCATCTAAAAAGATATGGGCGGCAAATTTAGGGGACTATGCAGCAGCGAATGCTTTTTTAAATGGTTATAGTCAGTATAGAAAGAATACTGGTGCACCTGGTCGTTCGTTATCTATAAATTATTCTTTATGGGCTGATAAAGGGTTGTCAGAAATGTTTGGGGATTTATCTGCTCTTGCAGTAAAAGCGCAAAAACTAAATCCGCTTTCATCAGAAGGCGGAACGCAAGCATTTTTTGAAGTGCTGCAATATGAGGGGAAAAGTGTTGTTCATATTCTCGATCGGCAGGAAGATTGTGTAGCAAACAATGTAGCAGAAAAGGTGGTCGTATTATCTCCTTCCAATGAGCCTGCACATCCTGTTCGCTATAAAACTGCAAAAGAAATAAAAGAAATTGTGTATCAAGTAATTGCGGCAGAAATAAATTGTGATGCTGAAAGTCTTGAAGTTACAAAGAATTTCTTGGAGTTATCGATTGATTCATTAAAAGCTACGAAAGTGATTGCGGAAATTGGAAAACAATTAAATACAGAATTATATCCTACTTTATTATTTGAATATCAAACCCCAGAAGCACTAGCTGAATATATTGAAAAAACGTATGCAGTAAATCGTCAAGAAAAGGTAGAAGTGAGGCAGAAAGAAAAGATAGGTAAAGATGAAGAATCGGTAAAAGATATCGCAATTATTGGTATGAGTGTTCGAATACCTGGGGCAAATAATTTAGAAGAATACTGGAAGATATTACGAGAAGGGGAATGTATGATTCAAGAGGTTCCAGAGGATCGTTGGAGAAAAGAATATCATTATAGTTCAGATCAAGGGATATTGCATAAAACTTACTCTAAACACGGTGGGTTTATTGAGAGACCATATGACTTTGATCCGTTATTCTTCGGCATGTCCCCGAAAGAAGCGGAAGCAACTGATCCACAACAAAGAATCTTTATGCAAGTTGCTTGGGAAGCTTTGCAACAAGCGGGTTATGGTGGAAAGCATCGAACAAATCAGATCGGTGTGTTTGTCGGATGCGAACAGAATACGTATATGGAGCACTTTATTGGATATCGTTATTACATGATGATGAAAGATGTATTAGAGAAAGAGAACACTTTTGCACATCTTCCTCTGTCAGATCGCCAAAATCTTCTTAAACAGATGGTACGTATATTAGAGCCTGGACAACTAGTGGCAGATGCAATTGCAGGAAATGGATTGAATGAGGTCGCTGCAAGGGTTAGCCATTGTTTAAATTTAACGGGACCAAGCATGATTGTAAATACCGCTTGTTCGTCTTCTCTTGTTGCTCTTCATCATGCATGTCAAAGTATACGACAAGGTGAAACGAATATGGCGATAGCAGGAGGTGTGAATTTAAACTTATCACCTACGCCATTTGTTAGTTTGAGTAGAGTGACAGCCTTATCATCCAATGGAAACTGTTATCCTTTTGATGCAAGGGCAAATGGTATGGTTTTATCGGAAGGAGCAGGGGCAGTTCTTCTGAAATCATTAGAGCAGGCAATGGAAGATGGGGATCATATATTTGCTGTTATTAAAGGATCGGCTATTAATAACGATGGACGTTCTCAAGGCATTACAGCACCGAGACCTCAAGGACAGGCAGAAGTGATTCGAAGCGCATATTTGAATGCGAATGTTCATCCAGAAACAGTCTCATATATTGAGACGCATGGAACGGCAACACCATTAGGAGATCCAATTGAAGTAGAGGGGATGACTCGCGCTTTTCGTACTTTTACAGATAAAGAAGGTTTTTGTGGGATTGGATCTGTCAAATCATCTATCGGTCATATGCTTTCAGCAGCAGGGATTGTTAGCCTTGTTAAAGTAGCGCTTGCGATGAAACATAAAGTGATTCCGCATACAGTCAATTATGATACGCCAAATCCAAATTTAGATTTTCAACATTCACCGTTTTATGTAGTAGCGAAACAACCTCAAATTTGGGGTGACGAGAAACAAAATCATCCGCTACGAGCGGGTGTAAATGCTTTTGGGTTTGGTGGGACAAATGCTCACGTTATCCTTGAAGAGGCACCAATTTTGCAAAGAAAAGTGAATCATTCTGTACCTGAAATGAAAAGGCCTTCTTTATTGCTGCTTACTGGAAGAACAGAGAAGGTAATCCAAAACGTTGCAATGCGTTTAAAAGAACATATAAAGCAGAATCCAGATCTTTGTGTTCCCGAAGTTTGTTATTCTATGAATAGTTCGCAAAAAGAGTTATCGTGCAAAGTAGCAACGGTGATTAAATCGAAGGAACATCTTTATTCCGTTTTAGAAGCGATTGAAATGGGAAGAGAACGCTCTGAAGTGATAAAAGGTCGTTCAAATCCAAATAAACGAATGACAACTCATTTTCTATTTGATGGTACATTATGCTTGGATAAAGCACATATAAAGCAATTGAATGATACATTTTCTATTTTTCACGCAGCGTATAAAAAGTGTTTAGATGTGTTTGAAACGGAAGAGAATGAAAATAGTACTTCTTATCGACAAATACAAAGTTTTTCGTGTCAATATGCGATTGGAAAATTGTTGTTGCATTCTGGAATACAGCCTAAAAGTTTCGTGTGTGAAGGAATTGGGATTCTTGTTGGGGCTGCGTGCACAGGAATCATTACGGTAGAAGCGGCAATCCAATTTATTAAAGGGAATAAAAATCTAACAAGTGAAATTTTGCAAAATAGAAACGATACAGAATATAAATATACGATTATAACTCCGATGGGAATTATCCATAAAGAGCATACGGATATTTTAAAATCTTTATGTATGACAGATATGCAGTATACGATAACGACAAAGGATATTGCCGAATATGTAGATAAGAATGATGTTGTGATTCAATGCGGAATAAGTAAGAGTGATTTGCAAGGAAGATTAATATCAATGGATATAGGCAAAGTTTCTGATTCGGTACATGAGCTTCTTTTGTGTATGGCTAAACTTTATACGTTAGGTGTGAACTATAATTCAGTTGCATTTTTTGAAGGAAATGAGAACCGAATACCGTTACCAACATATCCATTCGAAAATAAAATGTACAAAGTTACGTTCGAAGATGAAAACATATATAAAGAAGCACTTTCTAATACGGAGTTACACCAAAAGAGTAATCTAGTTGAAAGAGATGTGCATAAATTAGTTCCACTTCATCTAGATGAAACTGTACAGGATTCTGAAAAAAGTAAAAATATGAAACAGCTCAATCATGACTTAGTCATGTTATTTGGAAACATAATTCAATAAGGATCAAATATTGTGATTGGATAGCGACATAGCGTATATAGAATAGTACCTATGTTGCTATTCATTATTTATATTCTAGAATACAAAGTCACCTGGAATGATAGCAGTTTTATTTCATAGAGCGGTAAGGAGAAAGGAAACGATAATATGATTTATAATTTAGATGAGAAGATAAAAAAAAAGGTTGTTTTTCTATTTTCAGGACAAGGCTCTCAATACTATCAAATGGGAAAGGAATTATTTTTTCGTTTTAATCGCTTTCAAGAAATCGTCATGGACTTCGATCGAATTGTACAAGATTGGATTGGGAAATCAGCTGTAGAAGAATTATATGGTACAAAGCAAGTAGCACATTCGTTTACAGAAACAATGCTGACGCATCCGTCTATATTCATAGTGGAATATGCGTTAGCTCGCTTTTTAATCGAAAGTGGTATTAAGCCTGATTATGTAGTGGGAACGAGTTTAGGTGAATTTACTGCATTGGCTGTATCTCAAGTAATGACACCAGAATCAGCGCTAGCATGTGTGTTAAAACAGGCGCAACTGGTAGAAAGAGATTGTGAACCAGGAAATATGTTGTTGATTCAAGAAGATGTGAGTTTGTTTTACGAGACAGATTATTTATATTGCCGAAGTGATTTGGCAGGAATACAATCGAATCATCATTTTGTCATATCTGTAGTGAAACAGAATATGAAAGAGATAGAACAATTTTTAAGATTACATAATATAAACTATTATAAGTTACCTATTTCTCATGCATTTCATTCGACTTCCATGGAGGTAATAGCAAATGAATATAAGAAATTCTTGAGCAAAATAAAATATAATAAAGTGAATATTCCGTTAGTTTCTTCGGTAGATGGACAAATGAAGAAAGAAATATCATCTGATTACTTATGGGAGGTTACGAGAAAGCCAATCTATTTTTGTAAAGCGATATGTACGCTGCAGAAAATATGTTCTGATGCCGTATTTCTTGACTTAGGTCCAGGGGGGACGCTTCATAATTCATTGCGATATATAGGAAATCAAAATACTTCTTATCATAGTTTCCCTCTTATGAAGCCTTATCAGAATGCTGTTTGTGTTGAACAAATAAAAGAGTGGATCCGATAGTAGGGAGGAGTTACTGTTGAAACTTTCTAAATTAATAGCCGTTCAATTAACTGAAGATGTTCCTATGATAGATTTAGAGATTATTTTGTCTTTTGTAAATCAACAAAAGCGCAGTAAATTGAAACAATATAGAAATATGAAAGATGTTCGCAGATCTCTTGTAGCGGAGTTAATTATTAGATTAGAAGTTCTGAAACAAGTAGAAATGAATAATGATGAGATTATATTTTTAAATAATGCCTATGGAAAACCGTTTTTACAAGGCCTAGATTTTTTCCATTTTAATATTTCCCATGCTGGTGAATGGGTGGTATGTGCATTTGATGGTATGTCTATCGGAGTGGATATTGAAAAAGTTGAGCGGATTGATCTTGATATAGCAAAACATGTTTTCTCGAAAAAGGAATACGAAAATTTGATGTTACAAAATGAACAGAAACAATTAGAGTGTTTTTTTGAATATTGGACAGCAAAAGAAAGTTATATAAAGGCTATTGGAAAGGGACTGTCTATTCCTTTAAACTCTTTTACAATTGATTTTGAACGGGCGAGTATTATTGCTGAGGAAACAGAATCAAAAGATTGGATGCTGAAGTCGTATGAACTCGACCTACAGTATAAGGTGACACTATGTACGAAAAATGCGTCATTTCCTGAAGATATAATGATACGAGAGGAAAAACAAGTGTATGATGAAGTGTTATCATACGTGATGAATCGCATAACAAAGTAAGTATACATAAAATGCTTGTAAACAAATGAAGGGTAGCAGTTTCCCTTTTTTATCATTTCTATCGGTTACATGATGAAATCTTACACTTCTGTAAGGTAAGTGTAAGGAAGTTCGATGGTAACAAATTGTCAGTCTTTTTATAATAAAGGTAACAAAGATGAATCGAGGAGGAAAAAACATGAAAGGATTAATCGTAACGACTTTAACAGTGGCATTTGGCTTTGTTGCGTATGAAAAGTTAATGAGTGTCATTGAGGTTGTGAAACATTTAGTAGCGTAGAAGAAATATGTTTATATGAGAAGGGGAAGGGAATGGGTAGATGAATGGAATGGTTATTTGGAATGATAGGTATTGGTAGTGTTATATTATTGTTATTTGTTCCAGTTGGTATATTAAGTTCGACCACAAGTTTATTTTTTCTATGTTTGCTTGCTTTCATTATGCTGATTATTATGTTTTTAGTGAAGCAAAGTAAACCGATCTTCTTTTTTAGCATAATTGTGATGGCAGTTATTGCTCTTCAGGTCATTCTTCTTTTTATCTATCCTACAATTACTCGTGCTTTCCAGTAATTTAAAATCTTCTGCGGTAGTTGTTGAGGATGTTTACCGCATGAAAAATCAGTATTTCTTTTGTTTATTTAGTAGATTTAAATGTAAAAAAAGAATATTTTTATATTTCGAACAAAGAGGTTTCGAATGTTGTGTTCTGATTCTTCATTTGATATATTTACTTTGAAGAGACTAAAAATCTAAAAAAAAAGAGGCGAACGTATGGATAAAAAAGAAAATACGGTCGTATTGTTTCCGCAGTTGTCAGAGCGCTATATTGATCAAGGTTTTTTGGCGCTAAAAGAAAGGGAATTTGAAGAGGCGTTGCGTTGTTTTGAAATATTACGTCAGTATAATGCAGAAACAGAACAAACAGAATTGGCCTCGGTAATTTGTTTACTAGAATTAAAACGAATCGAAGAATCTAAAAAACAATGTGAGAAGTTGCTGGAAACAGGAACAGTTTTGTTTGGGGATATCCTTGAAACATATGTAACGATTTTAGTGCAAACAAATGATTATGAAGGTGTCATTCAAACGGTTGAAGAAGTGCTGCAGACGAAAGAACTGCTCCCGGAACAAAAAGAGAAATTAGCGCAGCTTGCTTTATTTGCACAAGGTATGCTTGGTGGGGAAGAACTGCCTCCGATAGGTTCTAATTTTGAATTGAACGAATTTGCAAATGAACTATTTTCAGATAACTTCGGGCAGCAGTTGCGAGCGATTAATGGTCTTTTATTAAAGGATCTTGATAAGGCGCTACCTGCTTTACAGAAGTTTCTTTTGGATGACAAGCAGCACCCTTATTTGAAAACTTCTATTTTATATAAGATGGTAGAAAATAAAATGGAAAAAGAGGTAGAAGTAGAGAAATTCGGTGAAACAATTACAGTTATTCCGGCACAGGTAGGTCATGATGAAGAGCAATCTGAAAAGATTATACATATATTATCGAATCGATTAGAAAATGATTACCCTGATATATTTAAGACAATTATTACATATTGGAGAGAGATGCAAACGAGCATTTTTCCTTTCCCTCTATTAATGAATAACCCAAAAGTTTGGGCAGCTGTTTTAGAGAGAATAGGAAGAAAACGTTTCGGGTTAATCGTCGATGAAGAGGAACTCATGAAAGTGTATCATATTCATTTAGAGGAATTTCATATTGCCTATCAATGGTTTTTACGTGTTGAGAAGGAAGGATATTTCCCTGTATAATTATGAAAAAGAATTGTTCAGTTATTGAAACGAGAATATTCTATGTTATAATGTAAGGGTTGCAAAAGGCTGAAGTCTGCCTGTTTGTAAGAGGAGAGAAGGATACTTCTCTTACTTAATATGTCTCATATTATTCTCGAACAAAATATACCTTAGTTGTTTTTTGTAAACAACGAATAGATTAGAGCGATGTATCTGAAAGCTTTTGCTCGAAGATAAAAATGCCTGCACTCATTGGGTGTAGCGCTCTCGTTGTTTCTAAAGAAAGGAATAATGGAATTTTAATCTATAGAGGTATGTGCATACATTATTATAGTTGGAGGGAAAGAATAAATGGCTGCAAAATGGGAAAAATTAGAAGGTAACGTTGGCGTATTAACAATCGAAGTTGATGCTAAAGAAGTTAACAAATCTCTTGACGCTGCGTTCAAAAAAGTAGTAAAAACAATTAACGTACCAGGTTTCCGTAAAGGTAAAATGCCTCGTCCGTTATTCGAACAACGCTTTGGTGTAGAATCTTTATACCAAGATGCATTAGACATCATCTTACCAAAAGCATACAGTGAAGCAATCGATGAAACTGGTATCTTCCCAGTTGCTCATCCTGAGATTGACATCGAGAAGTTCGAAAAAAATGAAAACCTTGTTTTCACTGCGAAAGTTACTGTAAAACCTGAAGTGAAACTAGGCGAGTATAAAGGTTTAGCAGTAGAAAAAATCGACACAACTGTAACTGACGAAGATGTAGAGAACGAATTAAAAGCTTTACAAGAGCGTCAAGCTGAACTAGTTGTGAAAGAAGATGGAACTGTTGAAAACGGTGATACAGCTGTAATCGACTTTGAAGGTTTCGTGAATGGCGAAGCATTCGAAGGTGGAAAAGGTGAAAACTACTCTCTAGCAATCGGTTCTGGTACATTCATCCCAGGCTTTGAAGAGCAATTAATTGGTCTTAAAGCAGGTGAGTCTAAAGATGTTGAAGTAACATTCCCAGAAGAGTACCATGCAGAAGAACTTGCTGGAAAACCAGCAACATTCAAAGTAACAGTTCATGAAATCAAAGCAAAAGAACTTCCTGAGTTAAACGACGAGTTCGCTAAAGATGTGAACGAAGAAGTTGCAACTCTTGATGAGTTAAAAGCAAAACTTCGCACAGACTTAGAAGAAGGCAAAAAGCATGAAGCTGAACACAAAGTGCGTGACGAAGTGGTAGAAAAAGCTGCTGCTAACGCTGAAATCGACATTCCAGAAGCTATGATCGAAACAGAATTAGATCGTATGGTTCGTGAATTTGAACAACGTTTAAGCCAACAAGGTATGAACCTTGAGCTTTACTACCAATTCACAGGTACTGATGCTGACAAGCTAAAAGAACAAATGAAAGAAGATGCGCAAAAACGTGTAAGAATCAACCTTGTTCTTGAAGCAATCATTAAAGCTGAAAACATCGAAGTTGCTGAAGAAGAAGTAAATGCAGAAATTGAAAAAATGGCTGAAATGTACAATATGCCAGTAGATGCTATTAAGCAAGCTCTTGGAAGCGCAGAAGCTCTAGCTGAAGATCTTAAAGTTCGTAAAGCTGTAGACTTCTTAGTAGACAATAGCAAAGCTGCATAATAAAATAACAAGGCGCGATTTTAATCGTGCCTTGTTTTATAAATATGAATATATTTGTAAAACTTTTTGGTGAGGAAGGAAAAGAACCTTTAAAAGTCGAATATACATATTTCAAAAGTTTTAAAAACTTTTTATTTGTACATAACTAATCATATTATTTGTATTTCTCGCCACGTAGTGACATAATATGTATTTACATACGATACATTTATCGTGTACATACGAAGGCAAGATATTAGCACTTTGTAAGGGGTGTGAAAATATGTTTAAATTTAACGATGAGAAAGGACAATTGAAGTGTTCTTTCTGTGGTAAAACACAAACGCAAGTTCGAAAGCTTGTTGCAGGACCAGGTGTCTATATTTGTGATGAGTGTATTGAGCTTTGTACGGAAATTGTACAAGAGGAGCTTGCGAAAGACGAAGAAGTAGAATTCAAAGATGTACCGAAACCAATAGAGATTCGTGAAATTTTGGATGAGTATGTCATCGGGCAAGATAATGCGAAGAAAGCACTAGCGGTAGCGGTATATAATCATTACAAACGCATTAATTCTAACAGTAAAATCGATGATGTAGAATTGGCGAAGAGTAATATCGCACTTATTGGGCCGACAGGTAGCGGTAAAACGTTATTAGCTCAAACATTGGCGCGTATTTTAAATGTTCCGTTTGCGATTGCGGATGCAACATCTTTAACAGAGGCGGGATATGTAGGGGAAGATGTAGAAAATATCTTGCTTAAACTCATTCAAGCTGCTGATTATGATGTTGAGAAAGCAGAAAAAGGAATTATTTACATTGATGAGATTGATAAAGTGGCACGTAAGTCAGAAAATCCATCCATTACGCGTGATGTATCTGGTGAGGGTGTGCAACAGGCACTTCTGAAAATTTTAGAAGGTACTGTAGCGAGCGTTCCGCCTCAAGGGGGGCGTAAACATCCACATCAAGAATTTATTCAAATTGATACAACGAATATTCTATTTATTTGCGGTGGTGCGTTTGACGGTATTGAGCCAATTATTAAACGTCGCCTTGGTGAGAAAGTAATTGGATTTGGTTCTGAGAAGAAAAATGCGGAAGTAAATGAAAAGCATGTTTTATCTCACGTATTGCCAGAAGACCTGTTACGATTTGGTTTAATTCCAGAATTTATCGGTCGTCTACCAGTTATTGCAAACCTAGAGCCGCTTGATGAAGATGCTCTTGTTGATATTTTAACAAAACCGAAAAATGCACTTGTAAAGCAGTTCCAAAAATTACTGGAGCTTGATGACGTTGAATTAGAGTTTGAAGAAGGCGCACTAATTGAGATTGCGAAAAAAGCAATTGAACGTAAAACAGGTGCTCGTGGACTTCGTTCTATTATTGAAGGCTTAATGCTTGACGTCATGTTTGAACTTCCATCTCGTAAAGATATCGAGAAGTGTATTTTAACAAGAGAGACAGTAGCAAATAATGCACCACCAAAATTGGTGTTACAAGATGGTACTGTACTCGATACAAAAACATCTGCATAATGTTTAAAGGAAGAAACAGCAATTTTTGTAATTGCTGTTTCTTCTTATGTTTAGCGCGATTCCTCTCCGGAAATACTAAAGAGTAAAAACGTAGCGGGAGGAAATGAATCATGAGCTGGACAAACATATTCTTACTCGTTCAACTTGTTTTTGGTGTTATTGTCGGTTTATATTTCTGGCATTTGCTCCGAAATCAGCGAACGCAAAAAGTTTCCATTGATCGAGAATCGAAAAAAGAATTAGAGCAACTTCGTAACATGCGTGAGATTTCTTTAACAGAACCACTTGCGGAAAAAGTACGTCCCACATCTTTTTCAGATATCGTTGGACAAGAAGATGGGATTCGATCATTAAAGGCGGCACTTTGTGGACCAAACCCGCAACATGTCATTATATATGGACCTACTGGAGTAGGGAAAACAGCGGCGGCGCGTCTTGTGTTAGAAGAAGCAAAGAAAAATCAAAAATCTCCATTTCGTAAGAGCGCAGCATTTATTGAACTGGATGCAACAACCGCACGTTTTGATGAGCGCGGCATTGCTGATCCTTTAATCGGTTCAGTACATGATCCGATTTACCAAGGGGCAGGAGCGATGGGACAAGCAGGAATTCCGCAACCTAAAAAAGGGGCTGTCACAGATGCACATGGCGGTATTTTATTTATTGATGAAATTGGAGAACTTCATCCTATTCAAATGAATAAAATGTTGAAGGTGTTAGAAGATCGAAAAGTATTTTTGGAAAGTGCATATTACAGTGAAGAAAACACGCTGATTCCAACGTACATACATGATATTTTTCAAAAAGGTTTACCGGCTGATTTTCGTCTTGTTGGAGCAACAACGCGCTCGCCAGAAGAACTTCCACCTGCGATTCGTTCTCGTTGTTTAGAGGTGTTCTTCCGTGAATTGGATACGGAAGAAGTTCAAAAAGTGGCAAAGAATGCAGCGGAAAAAATAGAGATGGAAATTGACGAGCAAGGAATTGAAATGATAGGAATGTATGCAAGAAATGGCCGGGAAGCCATTAATCTTGTGCAAATTTCTGCTGGGATGGCAATTAATGAAGAGCGTTCCTTTATTAAGAATGAGGATGTTGAATGGGTGATTCATGCTAGTCAACTTACTCCAACGTATGAACGGCGAATATACCCCATTCCACGAATTGGCTTAGTGAATGGTCTGGCTGTATATGGGCCTAATACAGGAGCATTATTAGAAGTTGAAGTTACAGCTATTCCTTCTCAGGGTAAGGGGACAGTAAATGTGACAGGTATTGTAGAGGAAGAGAGTATCGGGAGTCAAACGAAATCGATTCGTCGTAAAAGCATGGCGAAAGGATCGGTTGATAATGTATTAACTGTACTTCGTTCTTTAGAATTATTGCCAGAAGGATATGATATACATATTAACTTTCCTGGAGGGATTCCAGTTGATGGTCCATCAGCTGGAATTGCAATGGCTACGGGAGTGTATTCCGCTTTACATCGCGTATATATAAGTAACGAAATTGCGATGACAGGGGAGATTAGTATTCACGGAGAAGTGAAACCAGTGGGTGGTGTATATGCAAAAGTGAAAGCGGCAAAAAAGGCAGGGGCAAAAAAAGTGATTATTCCTGCTGAAAATATGCAGCCATTTTTGTATACGATAAAAGGAATTGAAATTATTCCTGTTCGCAAGCTAAAAGAAGTGTTTGAATTGGCATTCGTACAGGAAAATTTACATCGTGAACTGGATATGCGTAACGATTTAGAAGAAGGCGATGTACAATCTATGTAAATAGGGTGAAGCTTTCGGTAACGCGTTTCATTACATACGAATCAGAGCGTTGTTCGGTAGGGATTTTTGTAGAAATAAGAAGCATATTGCGCACAATGGTAAGAGAAATATTTGCCAGACTTCGTTTAAGTTTGTATGCTTAAGCGGAGTCCATTTTTCTTTTATGAGGAAAAAAAGTCGTGAAATTGCGATGATACAGAATCTCTGTAATTGCATCAGGGTGTATTGTAATATAAAATAGTTGAACAGGAGTTTAATTTATTATGGAGGTGCTATGTCTAGTATGAATACGAACGAAAGAATCTTGCCCCTCCTACCATTAAGAGGCGTTCTCGTATATCCGACGATGGTTCTGCATCTTGATGTAGGACGTGATAAGTCGATACAAGCACTAGAGCAGGCAGCAGTGGATGAAAATATTATCTTTTTAGCAATGCAAAAAGAAATGAATATTGATGATCCGAAAGAAGATGACATATATAGTGTAGGTACAGTGGCGAAGGTAAAGCAGATGTTAAAGCTGCCAAACGGTACGCTTCGTGTCCTGGTAGAAGGTTTACATAGAGCAAAAGTAGTAGAATTTACAGAATTAGAAAACGTAATACAAGTTTCTGTTCAAACGATAGTAGAAGAAGAGGAAGGCGACTTAGAAGAAAAAGCTCTTATGCGCACATTGCTAGAGCATTTCGAACAGTATATTAAAGTTTCCAAAAAGATATCAAATGAAACATTCGCAACGGTAGCCGATGTGGAAGAACCTGGACGATTAGCGGATTTAATCGCTTCTCATTTACCAATTAAAACGAAACAAAAGCAAGAAATTTTGGAAATCGTATCTGTTAACGAAAGATTACATACTTTAATCTCTATTATTCAAGATGAACAAGAGCTATTAAGTTTAGAAAAGAAAATCGGACAAAAAGTAAAACGTTCGATGGAACGTACGCAAAAAGAATATTTTCTGCGGGAACAAATGAAGGCTATTCAAACAGAACTTGGTGACAAAGAAGGAAAAGGCGGGGAAGTTGAAGAACTTCGTAAAAAAATTGAAGAGGCAGGAATGCCAGGAGAGACAAAGGAAGCTGTCTTAAAAGAATTAGACCGCTATGAAAAATTACCAGTAAGTTCTGCGGAAAGCGGTGTGATTCGCAATTATATTGACTGGTTATTAGCGCTCCCATGGACAGATGCAACAGATGATAAGATTGATCTTGCTCATTCTGAAATGGTCTTAAATAAAGACCATTATGGGCTGGAGAAAGTGAAAGAACGTGTATTGGAATATTTAGCTGTTCAAAAATTAACAAATTCACTAAAAGGACCAATCTTATGTCTAGTAGGGCCTCCTGGGGTCGGAAAAACATCATTAGCACGTTCGATTGCAAAATCGCTAAATCGTAATTTTGTCCGTGTTTCCCTTGGCGGTGTTCGGGATGAATCTGAGATTAGAGGGCATCGTCGTACATATGTTGGTGCTATGCCAGGGCGGATTATACAAGGCATGAAAAAAGCAAAGACAATCAATCCGGTCTTTTTATTAGATGAGATTGATAAAATGTCCAATGATTTCCGTGGAGATCCATCTGCGGCGTTACTTGAAGTGTTAGACCCAGAACAAAATCATAATTTTAGCGATCATTATATTGAAGAACCGTATGATTTATCAAAGGTTATGTTTGTGGCAACTGCGAATACGCTTGCTAGCATTCCTGGGCCGCTTCTTGATCGGATGGAAATCATATCAATTGCTGGTTATACAGAAATTGAAAAAGTGCATATTGCACGTGAACATTTATTATCGAAGCAATTAAAAGAGCATGGTTTACGAAAAGGAAATTTACAGGTGCGCGATGAGGCTCTTCTTGAAATTATTCGTTATTATACACGTGAAGCGGGTGTACGTACGTTGGAACGTCAAATTGCTAAGATTTGTCGTAAATCAGCGAAAATTATCGTTACAGGGGAACGTAAGCGCGTTGTTGTTACAGAGAAGAACATTACGGACCTTTTAGGAAAGCGTATATTCCGATATGGTCAGGCTGAAAAGATCGATCAAGTTGGTATGGCAACAGGATTAGCTTATACATCTGCTGGCGGCGATACCCTTGCAATTGAAGTGGCTGTATCTCCTGGGAAAGGGAAATTAATTTTAACAGGGAAGCTTGGAGATGTGATGAAAGAATCTGCGCAAGCAGCTTTTAGTTATATTCGTTCTCGCGCAGAGGAACTTCATATTGACCCGGATTTCCATGAAAAAAATGACATCCATATTCACGTTCCAGAAGGGGCAGTTCCGAAAGATGGACCATCAGCAGGTATTACGATGGCAACAGCACTTATTTCTGCCCTAACAGGTATTCCTGTAAGTAAAGAAGTAGGGATGACGGGTGAAATTACGCTTCGCGGCCGTGTATTACCAATCGGTGGCTTGAAAGAAAAAACATTAAGTGCTCACCGCGCAGGCTTAACAAAAATTATTTTGCCGGCAGAAAACGAAAAAGATTTAGATGATATTCCAGAAAGCGTAAAGGAAAATCTTACGTTTGTGCTTGTATCTCATTTAGATGAAGTGTTAGAGCATGCCTTAGTAGGAGTGAAACAATGAAAGTAACAAAAGCAGAGATTGTTATTAGTGCTGTTAGACCAGACCAATATCCAGGAGGTGACTTGCCGGAAATTGCTTTAGCAGGTCGTTCGAATGTTGGAAAATCATCTTTTATTAATACAATCTTAAATCGTAAAAAGTTAGTCCGCATTTCTTCTAAACCTGGAAAAACGCAAACATTAAACTTTTTCATCATTAATGATATGATGCATTTCGTGGATGTTCCGGGATACGGTTATGCGAAGGTATCGAAATCAGAACGTGCAGCTTGGGGTAAGATGATTGAAACTTACTTTACAACACGTGAACAATTAGATGCGACTGTGCTAGTAATTGATTTACGCCATCCTCCAACAAAGGATGATGTAATGATGTATGATTTCTTAAAGCATTATGAAATTCCAACAATTATTATTGCAACAAAGGCTGATAAAATTCCAAAAGGGAAATGGCAAAAGCATTTGAAAGTTGTAAAGGAAACACTTGATGTAGAAGCCGGTGATGAAGTAGTTTTATTTTCTTCTGAAACAGGGCTTGGAAAAGAAGAAGCGTGGAAAGCGATTCATAAGTTTACAAAAACAAAAAACGCATGACGAATTCGTCACGCGTTTTTTGTTTTTTGACAATTATAGTAGCTTAAAAAGGATGCGGGGGATTTTGAAATAGGAAAGCTATTTTATGTAACATTATGGAACAATCATACATATTTTATGTGATAATGAAAGAAGATAGAGAAGGATAGTGCTTCAATGTATATGGAATAGTTTCCACTACTTGATTCTGACAGATTTTTTTGGTAACGTACAAATAGAGTTATTATTTTATAATGATTATAAAGTAGAGCGTTTTATAGGGAGATTTCCTCACTATTTTGTGAATTTGAGGAAAAACGATAAAAAATTTCGTTGTTCACACGATTGTTAGATTCATAAGAGGAAAGTTGTATTATGATAGTAGATAAGGTGATAAAACGGGTGAAGGGGGACATGCTGCGTGCATATTCTTGTTGTTGGTGTAAATTATCGAACAGCCCCTGTAGAGATTCGTGAGAAACTCACATTTCAGGAAACAGAACTAAAACGAGCAATGACGACATTACAAAGTCAAAAAAGCGTGTTAGAGAATGTCATTGTATCAACGTGCAATCGTACGGAGATTTATGCTGTTGTTGATCAATTACACACGGGACGATATTACATTAAGAAATTTTTAGCTGATTGGTTTCAGCTTGAGATAGAAGAAATCTCACCATACTTGTCTATTTTTGAGCAAGATGGTGCAATTGAGCATTTATTCCGTGTTACGTGCGGATTAGATTCTATGGTAGTTGGGGAAACACAGATTTTAGGTCAAATTCGAAATAGCTTTTTAACAGCCCAGGAGGTAAAGACAACAGGAACCATTTTTAACG
Source organism: Bacillus cereus group sp. BfR-BA-01522 (assembly GCF_022662635.1). NCBI lineage: Bacteria > Bacillati > Bacillota > Bacilli > Caryophanales > Bacillaceae > Bacillus > Bacillus cereus group sp. BfR-BA-01522. Next base: position 197,816 of record NZ_JAKUDY010000002.1, read on the forward strand.
AATTGTTGAAACAGGTTATTACGTTAGCAAAGCGTGCACATTCAGAAACGACAATTGGTGAAAGTGCAATGTCCGTTAGCTATGCTGCTGTTGAACTTGGAAAGAAAATTTTTGGTGATTTAACAGACTGTCACGTTTTAATTCTTGGTGCTGGAAAAATGGGGGAGCTTGCACTGCAAAACTTATATGGAAGTGGAGTTCAAAAAGTTACTGTTATGAATCGTACATTTACAAAAGCGGAAACAATGGCAGAAAAATATATGGGACATGCGAAGCCGTTAAGTGAACTACAATGTGCTTTGTTAGAAGCGGACATTTTGATCAGTTCAACAGGATCCTCGAATTATGTCATTACGAAAGAAATGATGAAAAAGGTAGAACGCATGCGCAGTGGTCGCCCATTATTTATGGTTGATATTGCGGTACCTCGTGATATTGATCCAGAAATCAATGAATTAGAGGGTTCTTTCTTGTACGATATCGATGATTTACAAGATGTAGTGGAAGCGAATCGTGCTGAGCGTTTAAAAGAAGCGGAAAAGATTCAATTTATGATTGAAGAAGAAATCGTTTTATTTAAAAATTGGTTAAACACGCTAGGTGTTGTACCTTTAATATCGGCTCTTCGAGAGAAAGCGCTAGGAATTCAAAGTGAGACGATGAGAAGTTTAGAACGAAAAATTCCAACGTTAAGTGATCGGGAGAAAAAGGTTATTAGTAAGCATACAAAAAGTATTATTAATCAATTGCTGAAGGATCCAATCTTGGTAGCAAAAGAGCTAGCTGCAGAAGAGAAAGCAACGGAAAAGCTTGCTTTATTTGCGAAAATTTTTGATTTAGAAGTACAAGAAGAGGTTGAACATACGGAAGAACTGGAACATAAACGAGCGTGGACACCATCCGTTTCATCTTTATAATACGAAAGGATGATCGGATGAGCTTTTTAAATAATAGTATTATTTATCATATCACAATTATTTTATATGCTTGTAGCATTAGTTTATATTTTATAGATTATTTTCAAAGTAACCGAAAGGCGAATCGCTTTGCTTTTTGGTTACTTTCCATTGTATGGGTGTTGCAGTCTGTTTTTATGTTGCTAAGAGCTACAGAGTCAGAAACGAATCCGATTCTAACCTTGCTATCTGGGATTTATTTTTATGTATGGCTATTGATTACAATGTCATTAATAATCAATCGGTTTATGCGAATTGACTTCTTAGTTTTTTTTACAAATGTTGTTGCTTTTGGCGTAAGTGCGTTGTCTATTTTTACGCCACTTGGAAAGATGGCGCCTGTACTTGCTGAGCAATTAGTCTCAGAGCTTGTTTATGTGCATGTAGGTATGGCGATTATTTCCTATGCAACATTTACCGTTTCATTCATTTTTTCTATTATGTATTTACTTCAGTACCGGCTTTTAAAACAGAAAAAATGGAATGCTAGATTAAGAAGATTAGGGAATTTACCAAAACTTGAGTCAATGTCTTATGGATTAAATTTGTTTTCTGTACCATTTTTCTTATTGGCGATTTTACTCGGATGTATATGGGGATATACGAAGTTAGATAATTTTCATTGGTATGACACGAAAGTAATCGGGTCTTTTGTTGTTTTATTTATGTATTGTGCAGGTTTATATTTACGAGGAGCAGATGCATTGCACGGAAAAAAGATTATCCAATGGAATATTGGTGCATTTCTAGTTATGCTAGTTAATATTTTCCTATTGAGCAGTTTATCCAACTTCCATTTTTGGTATTTATAATGAGGAGAGAAAGTTATGCGCAAAATTATTGTAGGTTCAAGAAAGAGTAAGCTGGCATTAACGCAAACGAATTGGTTTATTGATCAATTACAAGCGCTTGGCTTACCGTATGAATTTGAAGTAAAGGAAATTGTTACAAAAGGGGATGTCATTTTAGACGTTACGCTTTCTAAAGTAGGCGGTAAAGGGTTGTTTGTAAAAGAGATTGAGCATGCTCTTCTTACAAAAGAAATCGATATGGCTGTACACAGTATGAAAGATATGCCTGCTGTGCTCCCAGCTGGTTTAACAATTGGGTGTATACCAAAGCGTGTGGATCCGCGTGATGCATTTATTTCAAAGAATGGGAAATCGTTTAAGGAGTTAGCAAAGGGTGCAACTCTTGGTACGAGCAGTTTAAGACGTAGCGCACAATTATTAGCTGCTAGACCTGACTTACAAGTGAAATGGATTCGTGGAAATATCGATACGAGATTACGTAAATTACAAGAAGAAAACTATGATGCAATTATTTTAGCAACAGCTGGACTAAAGCGGATGGGTTGGGATAATGATGTAATTACAGAACATCTGGACGAATCTTTATGTGTACCAGCTGTAGGACAAGGTGCTTTAGCTATTGAATGTCGTGAAGATGATAAGGACTTATTACAGTTATTAGCACATATGAACGATGCAGCAACAGAACGAACAGTAGCGGCAGAAAGAGTGTTTCTTCATAAGCTTGAAGGAGGATGTCAAGTACCTATTGCAGGATATGCAACCCTTCAAGAAAATGGAAAAATTAAATTACATGCACTTGTTGGATCAACGGATGGCTCTGTCTTATTAAAAGAAACAGTAGTAGGTACAAATCCCGAGACAGTAGGGTTAGAGGCGGCAGAGCGCTTGATTCATCAAGGTGCAAAAGAGCTCATTTCAGCTGCAAATAAGGAGCAACAATAACTATGAATGCCCTTATTGGAAAAAAAGTACTCGTTACACGTGCCCGGCATCAAGCTGGGCAAATGAGCGCAGCAGTAAGAAAAGAGAGCGGAATTCCAATGGAAATTCCGCTTTTGCGTATGGATGGGGTATCTCAAGAAAAGCTTCAAAGTGTAGCCAAACAGTTGCATGTATACGATTGGATAATTTTTACGAGCAAAAATGGGGTAAGGTTCTTTTTGGAGGCAATCCATCAGAAACTTCCGCCTGCTGTAAAAATTGCTGCAGTCGGTATAAAAACAGCTCAAGAACTAGAAGCAAGAGGATATCAAGTTCATTTTGTTCCAACAGCGTTTGTTGCTGAAACGTTTGCGATGGAATTTGTGCAAACATTAAATGGGACAGAGCGTATTTTATTTCCAAAAGGGAATTTAGCAAGAGATGTAATTTCAGTGAAGCTTCGTGAAGCTCATATACTTGTAGAAGAGTTGGTTGTCTATGAGACGAAACTAAATGATGAGAAAAAAGAAGACCTAATCGCAGCTTTACAATCGAATCAAATTGATGTGATTACATTTACAAGCCCTTCTACAGTTGACAGCTTTGTAAAGTTACTTGAGGGTACAAACTGGAGAGAATGGATAAAAAAATGTACAATTGCTTGTATAGGACCAATAACAGAAAAAGAGGCAAGAAAGTATTTTAAAAATGTGCTTGTTCCTGAAGAATATACGATAGAATCATTGATACAATGCATTTCCAAATTTTATGTGAATGCATAATGAAAATAAAAGAATGGGGATAGAATTCTATGAACTCTTTACAATTTAATCGTCATCGTCGTTTAAGACAAAGTGGAAATATGCGTGCACTTGTACGTGAAACATTTTTACATACGGAAGACTTTATTTACCCAATTTTCGTACTTGAAGGTGAAAATATTCGTAATGAAGTTCCTTCTATGCCAGGCGTATATCAAGTTTCTTTAGATTTATTGCAAGCTGAAATGCAAGAAGTGGTTGATTTAGGCATTCGTTCTGTTATCGTATTTGGCGTACCTGCTGAGAAGGACGAGATTGGATCTTCTGCATTTTGTGAACACGGCATTGTACAACGTGCGATTCAACAAATGAAAGAGCAATTTCCAGAGTTAGTAGTCATTGCGGATACATGCTTATGTCAATATACAAGCCATGGTCATTGCGGTGTAATTGAAGACGGTATTATTTTAAATGATCAATCGTTAGAAATTCTTGCAAAAACAGCTGTAAGTCAAGCGAAAGCAGGAGCAGATATTATTGCTCCCTCTAACATGATGGACGGATTTGTAACGGCTATTCGTCATGCTTTAGATGAAAATGGTTTTTCACATGTGCCGGTTATGTCTTATGCAGTGAAATATGCATCTGCATTTTATGGGCCATTCCGTGATGCAGCGCATGGTGCACCGCAATTTGGAGATCGCAAAACATATCAAATGGATCCAGCAAATCGAATGGAAGCATTCCGAGAAGCTGAATCAGATGTAATGGAAGGAGCAGATTTCTTAATTGTAAAACCAGCTCTTTCTTATTTAGACATTGTTCGCGATGTGAAAAATAACTTTAATTTACCGATTGTTGCATATAATGTGAGCGGAGAATATTCGATGATTAAAGCAGCTGCTCAAAATGGCTGGATTAATGAAAAAGAGATTGTCCTTGAAAAATTATTAAGTATGAAACGTGCGGGAGCAGATTTAATTATTACGTATCATGCAAAAGATGCCGCAAGATGGTTACGAGAAGGGGGCGCACAATAATGAAAAAGCTTGATAAATCGATTAAAGCGTTTGAAGAAGCACAAGATTTAATGCCTGGTGGTGTAAATAGTCCAGTTCGTGCATTTAAATCGGTTGGGATGAATCCATTATTTATGGAGCAAGGAAAAGGTTCTAAAGTATATGATATTGATGGAAATGAGTACATTGACTACGTATTATCATGGGGACCGCTTATTCATGGACATGCCAATGAGCGTGTTGTAGAGTCGTTAAAAGCTGTTGCTGAAAAAGGAACAAGCTTTGGAGCGCCAACAGAAATTGAAAATAAGTTAGCTCAGCTTGTGATTGAGCGCGTGCCATCTATTGAAATTGTGCGCATGGTAAACTCTGGAACAGAGGCAACGATGAGTGCACTTCGTTTAGCACGTGGCTATACAGGACGTAATAAAATTTTGAAATTTATCGGTTGTTACCACGGTCATGGTGATTCTCTATTAATTAAAGCTGGCTCTGGCGTTGCAACACTTGGTTTACCGGATAGCCCTGGTGTACCAGAAGGTGTAGCCCAAAATACAATTACAGTAGCTTATAATGATTTAGAAAGTGTAAAATATGCTTTTGAACAATTTGGAGATGATATTGCTTGTGTAATTGTTGAACCTGTAGCAGGAAATATGGGAGTTGTACCACCTATACCAGGATTTTTAGAAGGACTTCGTGAAGTAACTCAGCAATATGGGGCGCTGCTTATCTTTGATGAGGTAATGACTGGATTCCGCGTTGCATATAACTGTGGACAAGGATATTACGGTGTAACGCCTGATTTAACTTGCTTAGGAAAAGTAATCGGTGGCGGTCTACCGGTAGGAGCATACGGTGGTAAAGCAGAAATTATGCGTCAAGTTGCGCCTAGTGGACCGATTTATCAAGCGGGTACGTTATCTGGTAACCCACTTGCCATGACAGCAGGATATGAAACATTAATACAGCTAACACCAGAATGTTATAAAGAGTTTGAACGTAAAGCGGAAATGTTAGAAAATGGTTTGCGCCAAGCTGCTGAAAAACATGGAATACCGCACCATATTAACCGAGCAGGTTCAATGATTGGTATTTTCTTTACGAATGAACGAGTGATTAACTATGATGCAGCAAAAACATCGAATTTAGAGTTTTTTGCGGCTTATTATCGTGAAATGATAGAACAAGGGGTGTTTTTACCACCATCTCAATTTGAAGGATTATTCTTATCAACAGCACATAGTGATGCTGATATTGAAGCGACAATTGCTGCGGCAGAAATTGCAATGGCGAAATTAAAAGCATAAATAAAAAGGTTGTTTGGAATTTTCCAGGCAACCTTTTTCATTTATAAGAAATGAAAAGGGCACATGTGCGATTTTTTTACTCATAAAATGTCTCCAAGACACATAAATCTGTAATGACATACAGTTTGAGAGGGGGAAAAGGAGTGGCAACAGATCATTCATTACGTTTTTCACTAAAAGAATCGGTTTGGTTCCAAAAAGGACAGGAAGTCGAAGAACTTTTGTCAATTTCGTTAGATCCAGACGTTGAGATAGAAGAGCTTGAACATGAAGTGATTGTGCGAGGGCAGTTAGATTTAACTGGGGAATATATTGCGAAGAAAGAGGAGTCTGAGTTTTCAACGAGTGAATTATCCCCAGCGAAATCAATTGATTATGTGGAAGAGAGAGAAGATGGTATTCATGAACTTGTTCATTCGTTCCCACTAGAAATTTCCATTCCAAGAAATCGGGTAAAGGTAATTGAAGAATTGTATGTTTCTATCGAGGAATTTGATTATGAGTTAAAAGAAAATGGATGCTTACAATTATTAGCTGACATTTCTATATATGGATTAAATGATGCTGGGCGTGAGTTGGATGATGAGGAAGAGCTAGAAAGTGAGCATACCAACGGTAAAAGAGAAGAAGGGATAGAAGCAGTTGAAGAGGAAAAAGAGCTGGAAGAGCCGGAAGAAACAGCAGAAATCATTCTTCAATCAGAATCAAACGGATGGCAAGATTATGCCTTTGAACCGTTTCAATTAGAAGAACGGAAAGAACAAGAGTTAATAGAGGAAGAAGAATTAGAAGAACATGATGTAGAAGATCGAGATAAAGAGGAAATGATGCCACAAGTTGAATTGTTTGGACGAACAGGTTTTAAAGAAAAAGAAACGAAGAAAGAAACAGAAGAACAAGAAGAACCTGTATACTCTCAAAGAGATGAAAATGCCTTATATTTAACAAAATTGTTTACAAAAGAAGCAGAAGAAGAATTTACAAAGGTGAGAATGTACTTTGTACAAGAGGGAGATACAATCGAGTCGGTAGCAGAGCGTTATGAGACATCTGTACAACATTTACATCGTATAAACCGAACGGATGACATTTATTTAACAGCAGGTCAAGTCATTTATATACCTGTTCCAAAAGCGAAGTCAAAATGAGTGAAGACTATTCTTCACTCATCTCTTTTCTTACATTTGAATTTGTGGATGAGAAAGGATTAGGCAGATGGATATAGAATTACGCAACCGCTATGAACCAATTGTAAGACGATATCAATTGAATGTAGAGCACATCGAAGAATACGGGAATGTAATGAAGATTTATACGAATCAAGGTCCGTATGCATTAAAAAAATTGCCGAATCAACGGCTAGAGCGCAATCACTTTATGCATCATATTCAATTTTTAAAAGAAAAAGGTTTTTCCAACTATGTTCCCATCTATCACGCGATGGATGGGAATTATATTTTGAGTGACGCAACATATAGTTATTATTTAATGCCTTGGCTTGAGAAAGTGGATGGGAATGACGAGGATAATGGTCAATATCATAAAATGTTTCAAACGTTAGCGATGCTTCATAAAAAAACAGTGCGAGAGGAATCGTATACAGAAGAGGCGTTAGAAAATCATTATACAAATATATCGGATCGCTGGGAACAAGATGGTGAACTATTAGAAAAATTTCTTGTTCAATCAGAATCAAAGTGGTATATGTCACCATTTGAATTGCAGTATTGTACGTATTTTCATCATGTGATGAGAGCGTGGGATTTTGCGACAAAGCAGCTTACCGATTGGTATGAAGTGATGAAAGAAAAAGAAAAAACACGCATTGCTTTAGTGCATGGAAATGTATCACTCAATCATTTTTTATTTGATTATGAAAGGAATGGCTATTTTATTAGTTTAGAAAGATCACAATTTGCGACCCCTATTCAAGATATTGTAGGTTTCTATACACGTTCTTTAAACACCTATCCAATTGCTAGAAGTGACCGTTTTGAATGGTATCAGGAATATCAAAAACATTTTCCATTTACAAAAGAAGAACAACTTCTAATGTTTGCTTATTTAACGTATCCCTCTCCATTTATTCGCCAAATCCGTTCGTATGTAAATAAGAAACAAGTTCGCAATGAGCAAAAAGAGTTTAAAAATGTGAAAATGTTGCAGCAATCTCATTGGCTTGTAAGTAATATTGAGTATTTTCTTTCTCAACTACAAGCTGCGCAGCAGGAAAACGGATCATAGCCGCAGTTTTGAAACTACGGCTGAAAATGTAAGCGAATCGTCGCTATAACAAAAATAATCAAAATGATAAAATCTAAAAATGTTGGTAGCAATAAGGTACGAATGCCCTGAAAAATAGTCAGTGGTATTGCGAAATCAGAAAACATTGTTTGTAAACTTCTAACCCATGAGGGGGTAGAAAAATTATAGGAACGCCGATAACGTTTCATCATAATGATTCCTCCATCTAGGAAGCCACTCTATTTTGTAGTCTATGAATACAGTATGTAGGATAAGTGCTGAATGTGCTTATCCTATTTTTACTTTGATTCGTGAAGGGGAATAATCGGTAGGGATGAAGAAATACGACTGAGTAACATTTCATGTTATCTCTTTGTAGTGCAAATAAAGAGAAGACTGAGTAATCATTTAAGATAAAAATTTTTTATCTTGACGAATATGGTTTCGTTTTTTACACTATTGTATATAATAAATAACAATTATATAAATGCATTGAAGGGGAAGAGTATAACATAAAACGTCTTCAGAGAGGAGAATTATTAGCTGGGAGATTCTCTAGATAGTCATGTTAGAAGGTAGCCCTGGAGCATCTTTTCTGAACGGATGTATTCTCATTAGGAAAAGACGGATTAGACCGTTATCAAATGAAGAGTATAAACAAATTTTGCATTTGTTTGTAAATAAAGGTGGTACCGCGATGTCCCTCGTCCTTTTTTGGATGAGGGGCATTTTTATTTTAAGGAGGGAAAGTAATGTCAAATACGGAAAAGAATTTACCGACTAAATATGATCATAAGTCCGTTGAAGATGGACGTTATCAATGGTGGCTGGAAGGTAAATATTTCGAAGCAACAGGAGATGAGAAGAAACAACCATACACAATTGTAATTCCGCCTCCAAACGTAACAGGTAAATTGCATTTAGGGCATGCTTGGGATACAACGCTTCAAGATATTTTAACACGTACAAAGCGCATGCAAGGTTACGATGTATTATGGCTTCCAGGTATGGACCATGCAGGTATTGCGACACAAGCAAAAGTAGAAGCGAAACTTCGCGAAGAAGGAATTTCACGTTACGATCTTGGACGTGAAAAGTTCCTTGAAAAAGCATGGGAGTGGAAAGAAGAGTATGCTTCTCACATTCGCCAACAATGGGGAAAAGTTGGTTTAGGGCTAGATTATTCTCGTGAACGTTTTACTTTAGATGAAGGTTTATCTGATGCGGTTAAGAAAGTATTCGTTCAATTGTATGAAAAAGGATTAATTTACCGCGGGGAGTATATTATTAACTGGGATCCAGCAACGCGTACTGCACTTTCTGATATTGAAGTAATTCATAAAGATGTTCAAGGTGCATTCTACCATATGAATTATCCGTTAACTGATGGTTCTGGTCACATTCGTCTTGCAACAACTCGACCAGAAACAATGCTTGGTGATACAGCGGTTGCGGTTCACCCAGAAGATGAGCGCTATAAACATTTAATTGGAAAAACAGTTACACTTCCAATCGTAGGTCGCGAAATTCCGATTATTGCGGATGATTATGTAGATCCAGAGTTCGGTACAGGTGTTGTGAAAATTACACCAGCTCACGATCCAAATGACTTTGAAGTAGGTAACCGTCATGATTTACCACGTATTCTTGTAATGAACGAAGACGGTACAATGAATGAAAAAGCTGGTAAATATAACGGTATGGACCGTTTTGAATGTCGCAAAGCGTTAGTGAAAGACTTACAAGAAGCTGGTGTATTAATAGAAATTGAGCCTCATATGCATTCTGTAGGGCACAGTGAGCGAAGTGGAGCAGTTGTTGAACCATACTTATCAACACAATGGTTTGTAAAAATGGGACCACTTGCCGAAAAAGCAGTGGCACTTCAGCAAAAAGAAGAAGAAAAAGTGACATTTGTACCAGAGCGCTTTGAAAACACATATTTACGCTGGATGGAAAATATTCATGATTGGTGTATTTCTCGTCAATTATGGTGGGGACACCGCATTCCAGCTTGGTATCATAAAGAAACTGGTGAAGTATATGTAGGTACAGAGGCGCCAGCAGATATTGAAAACTGGGAGCAAGATAACGACGTACTAGATACATGGTTTAGTTCAGCATTATGGCCATTCTCTACACTTGGTTGGCCAAATGAAGATGCAAAAGACTTCAAACGTTACTATTCAACAGATGCTTTAGTAACCGGTTATGATATTATCTTCTTCTGGGTATCTCGTATGATTTTCCAAGGCTTAGAGTTCACAGGAGAGCGCCCATTTAAAGATGTATTAATTCACGGTTTAGTTCGTGATGAACAAGGTCGTAAAATGAGTAAATCTCTTGGTAATGGTATTGATCCAATGGATGTTATTGATAAGTACGGTGCGGATGCAATGCGCTTCTTCTTATCAACAGGAAGTGCGCCAGGTCAAGACTTACGCTTTAGCATGGAGAAAGTAGAATCTACTTGGAACTTCATTAATAAAATTTGGAATGCATCGCGCTTCGTATTGATGAACATGGATGATATGAAATATGAAGATATCGATTTAACTGGTGAAAAATCCGTTGCAGATAAGTGGATTTTAACTCGTTTAAATGAAACAATTGAAAGTGTAACGCGCAACATGGATAAATATGAGTTTGGTGAAGCTGGCCGTTCATTATACAACTTTATTTGGGATGATTTCTGTGACTGGTACATTGAAATGGCAAAACTTCCGCTATACGGTGAAGATGAAGCGGCGAAGAAAACAACTCGTTCTGTGTTAGCATATGTACTAGATCAAACGATGCGTTTACTACATCCATTCATGCCGTTCGTAACAGAGAAAATTTGGCAGCACTTACCGCATGAAGGCGAATCGATTACGGTATCGGCATGGCCGACAGTTCGTGAAGATTTACAGGATGAAGAAGCAGCAGCAGAAATGCACCTTCTTGTTGATATCATTCGTTCTGTTCGTAATATTCGTTCCGAAGTAAATACGCCAATGAGCAAAAAGGTTCAACTGCAAATTAAAGCGAAGGACGAAGCGGTGCTTGCTCAACTTACAAAAAATAGTTCTTACATTGAGCGTTTCTGTAATCCAAGTGAATTAATCATTAAGACTGATTTACAAGCGCCAGAAAAAGCGATGACCGCTATCGTATCAGGTGCAGAGTTATTCTTACCGTTAGCTGACCTTATTAATCTTGAAGAAGAAAAAGCTCGCTTACAAAAAGAGTTTGAGAAGTTCAATAAAGAGGTAGAACGTGTGCAGAAGAAACTTGCAAATGAAGGTTTTGTAGCGAAAGCTCCTGCGGCAGTGATTGAAGGAGAACGTGCGAAAGAAAAAGATTACTTAGAAAAACGTGAAGCGGTTCGTCAACGCTTAGCAGACCTTGAAAAATAAAAATATTGAAAAGAGACTCCCTATCTTGGTGAGTCTCTTTTATTTGCGTATAATAGAGTTACAGTTCATTTGTGATATTGGTTTGCTCGTTGATTGGAAAGGGGATTGACTCGCGTGGTACATACATACGAAGAAGCAATTGGCTGGATTCATAGCCGATTAAAATTTGGGATTAAACCGGGATTAGAAAGAATGCGGTGGATGCTTGGAGAGCTTGACAATCCAGAGCGGCATATAAAATGTATTCATTTAGCAGGTACAAATGGTAAAGGTTCGACTTTAACATATATGCGCTATATGCTAGAGGCAGAGACATATAAAGTAGGAACATTTACATCTCCGTATATTGAAACATTTAATGAACGGATTAGTGTGAATGGAAAGCCAATTTCAGATCAAGAGATTACTGACCTTGTCAATATAGTAAAGCCTGTTGTAGAAAAGTTGGATGAGACAGAGTTTGGAGAAGCAACGGAGTTTGAAATTATTACAGTCATGGCAATGTATTATTTCGGAAAAGTGAACATTTGCGATCTCGTTTTATTTGAAACAGGTCTTGGTGGGCGTTTCGATTCTACTAATGTTGTGTATCCCGTTTTAACAATCATTACAAATATTGGTCATGACCATATGCATATTCTAGGAAATACATTAGCAGAAATCGCATATGAAAAAGCGGGAATTATAAAATCAGGGGTACCGGTAATTACGGGAGTGCAAGATGGAGAAGCACTTCAGGTGATTCAAAAGGTTGCAAATGAAAAGAATGCTAGCCTTTATGAGATAGGAAAACAATTTACAGTCGTGCACCAGCGTTCTAATGAAGAGGGAGAGCACTTTGACTTTTCTTGTCCATTTGCTTCATTTAAAGATATACAAATTTCTATGAAAGGAGATCATCAAGTAAGAAATGCAGCACTTGCGTTAATGGCGGTGTTATATTTGAAAACATACATGTCATTTTTAGTGGAAGAAGAAAATATTCGCATAGGTTTAAGTGAAACGTATTGGATTGGTCGATTCGAAAGATTAAGACGTAATCCAGATGTGATTATAGATGGCGCACATAATCCAGAAGGCATAGCAAGCCTTGTTCAAACGGCAAAAGCGCATTACAGTGACAAGAATGTGAGTATTTTATTTACGGCTCTTGGTGATAAAGAACTAAGTCATATGGTAGGACAATTGGAAGCGGTAGCGGATGAAATGATTTTTACAACTTTTGATTTTAATCGTGCAATCTCTGCTCAAGAATTAGCAAATTATGCAACTAAGGAAACAAAAAAAGTAGTTGAGAATTGGAAAGAGGCAATTGATCAAAAGTTACTAGAGTTGCAAGAAAATGATGTGTTTATCATAACAGGTTCTCTTTATTTCATCTCAGAAGCTCGAAAATATATTGTTGAGAAAAACTAGGATAGCGATAGCTATCCTAGTTTTTTTTTGTGCTACAAATGAAGTCAAATACATATACATAAAGTAACTATATAGGGCAATTTGACGAATCTTTTTGACAAATATCTTGTTTATTTGTAAATGGAATATGATATGATGCGGACAATGATAAGAGGCGAGGTGTGATAGTATGGACAAGCAATCACGGAAAATCTCTATTAAAGTGAACGGAACAGAAGCAAAGTATGAAGAAAAGCAAAAGGGAGTGGATGAATTTGATTGGAAGGTAGTGGAAAGTCAAACGCCGCAAAATGTAGTCCCTTTTCAACAAGTAAAGTCTTCGAAGATCAAGACATTTCGGGAAAAATGGAGCAATGTTCTGGTCTTTACGATCGCGACTGCAATTATCATGGGGACAGCGCTAGGGATGGGAATGCTTCATTTATTAACGGGAAAAGGCGCAAGGGAAGAACACACTGCAATGACCTCACAACAATATACGGCGGAAACAAAGCCTAAAGAAACAAGTATGGAAGAACAGAAAGAAGGTGCTTCAAAAGTCGAGAATACAAATGCAGCATTAGCGCCAATTACATTGTTTTTTGTACAAGGGGGGCTATATTCGTCAGAAGAAAAAGGACAGGCTGCTGTGAAAGAGTGGAAAGAGAATGGTCGCATCGCTGCTCTTAAGCCAAATGGAGATAAATATGCACTCGTTGCAGGGATTATGAGTGATGAAAAAGCTGCAGGTAAGTTAATGGAACAATATAAGAATGACGGTATACCTGTTTTGAAAAAGAATTGGGAAATTACAGATAAGGCGTTGTTGAAAAATGATAAAGAGCTTGGTATTTTTCTTAGTAAGTTACAGTCCTTATATAGTCATTTTATAAAATATGTATCCAGTACCCAAATTGGGGAGAAAGGAAATCAAGCAGAAATCGCTGCCATCGAAAAAGAATGGAAAGGGCTTGAAAAGGAAGGGGCGGAAATAAAACGGAATGATGTAAAGAAATTATATACGTATACATCTGTAGCAGTGCAGACAATTAAGGAAGGAAAGCAAAATAAATCGACAGTAGCAAAACTGAATCAAGTTGTGATTGATGGTTTGCTTTCCTATGAAAAAATTGTTTCCCAAAAAGCGAAATAATTATGATAATAGAATGGAAGAAGTGCATATATGCTTCTTTCTTTTCTTTTTGGATGTCATAATAGGTAAAAGCGCTTTATTACTGCGGGGAACATAATAATTTAATTTAGTAGAAGTATGTATGTTTCAAAAAGAAAGTGTTTTTTTATAATTTGTGGGAATGATATTCATTTGATACGATTAATTTATCCCGCTATTTTAGGGCAGTAAGATTCCCACCTCAAGATTCAGAAAGAAGCAAGAATGATGGGTGGGAGTAGGGCTACCCATAACAGCCCGATTGGTGAGGGCTCATAATCAGTAGGGGATGAAGAAAATCCCCACTGATTAAAGTTTCACTTTATATGGTTCTGCTGTATGTAAGACAGAAAGGAGAAAATATGAAAAAATTTATTTTAGCTTCTGGATCACCTCGTCGAAAAGAACTGCTTGAACTTGCAAATGTTCCGTTTGAGGTTGTTGTGAGCGAGGTGGAAGAAACAATAGGAGCATATTCATCACCAGCTGATATTGTAATGGCGCTAGCTTTACAAAAAGCATCTGCCGTAGCAGAAACACATGAAGAAAGTATTGTACTAGGTGCAGATACAATTGTTACATATGATTCGCGTATTCTTGGAAAGCCTAAGGATGCAGCAGAAGCAAAAGAGATGTTGCAACTTTTATCTGGGAAAACACATGAAGTATATACAGGTGTTGCCCTTATGTCGAAGGAGAAAACAGTTACTTTCTATGAGCGTACAGAAGTTACATTCTGGGAGTTAACAGAAGAAGAAATTGATGTGTACATTGCAACAAAAGAGCCGCTTGATAAGGCAGGAAGTTATGGTATTCAAGGGAAAGGCGCTATTTTTGTTCAGCATATTCAAGGGGACTACTACAGTGTAGTAGGTTTGCCGATTGCACGTCTCGTTCGCGAATTGAAACAGTTTGATAGCGGTGCATCCCATGCGTGAATTTGCATGGGGTTTTCTTTGCGGAAAAAATAAGAAGGAGTGACAAGATGAACGGTATTCGTGATGTTTTGAAGGAAGAACAACCACGTGAACGTTTAATTTCGGAAGGAGCAAGTAGTTTATCAAACCGGGAACTTCTGGCGATTTTACTAAGAACAGGATCAAAGGAGGAATCGGTATTAACATTGGCAGACAAAATTTTACGCCATTTTGATGGTTTGCGAATGTTAAGAGATGCTACGATGGAAGAAATAACAAGTATTCATGGTGTCGGAGTAGCCAAGGCCTCTCAACTCATCGCCGCCTTCGAACTCGGGAGAAGAATGGTGCGTTTAGAGTACCAGCATCGGTATAGCATTCGAAGTCCGGAAGATTGTGCAAGTTATATGATGGAAGAAATGCGTTTTTTACAGCAGGAGAATTTCGTTTGTTTATATTTAAATACAAAGAATCAAGTCATGCATCGGCAGACGGTGTTTATTGGCAGCTTAAATGCCTCAATTGTTCATCCGCGTGAGGTGTTTAAAGAAGCTTTTCGCCGCGCAGCTGCCTCTATTATATGTCTGCATAATCATCCTTCAGGAGTGCGCCTGCAAGGTGCGTAATTTTAGCGTTTTCTTAGAAAACTAGAACTCCTTACAATGTTCTATGGTCAGCATCTTACCTTGAGGGGAAACCTATAGAGGGAACATAGCATGATGTGAAAAGGAGAAAAGACGACAAAACTATCTAATGTCGAGTCAGTTCTTCAGACCAAGTGATGCATGGTAAAAGCTACACTGCTTGAATCCTAGACGAATGAGCGATGGGTGCGCCGTTGTCTACGATAGTTAACAGGCAATGAGGACAAAATGGGAGACATTTCTTCGCTATGTCTGCTGGGTATCGCCTGAGCCCTGCCCATAGTAAGGTTTGTCCTTCAATCTTCCACTAGAAGAAACCGTCGAAAGGGATACCTAATCATCACGTATCTAAAATTACGTCATAATGCAGGGATTGCCTAAGTGCAAGCGCCAATTGGCTATTAGACATAGGTCTATGAAAATTGCATACGGTAACGGAGTCTCCATAGTACTCAACGTTTGCTTGTAATGAGTTTAGCAAGGGGAAGGGAGACAGGTTGATGTTAACGTCAATGAGAAAGGAGTCATGAATATGGCAACAAATCCATTTCATCAGTTGGACGTTATAAGGAAAGCTTCTCAAAATGGTAAAATAATAACAGATTGTTACCGTCTGATGTATAAAAGAGAACTATGGATTAAAGCATACGTAAAGCTATATCCGAATGCAGGGAATCTAACAAAAGGAACGTCTGAAGAAACAATCGATGGTTTTTACTTACAAAAGATTGATGAAATCATTGACCAACTCAAGAAGGGGATGTTTCGTTTTGCACCTGTAAGAAGAGCTTATATTTCAAAAGCAAACGGTAAAAAGAGACCTCTAGGAGTTCCGAACTTTAAAGATAAGTTGGTACAAGAAGTAATGAGAATGATTTTGGAAAATGTTTATGAACCAACATTCTCAGATAACTCTCATGGATTTAGAGAAGGGAGAAGCTGTCACACAGCATTATCCCAAATCAAGAACACATGGAAGGGATTAACATGGTGTATAGAAGGAGCCATAAAAGGCTTCTTTGATCATATTGACCATTCTGTACTCATAAATCTTATTTCAAAAAGAATGAATGACCATCGTTTTCTTCTACTTATCCACAATGCACTTGCAAGTGGTGTGATGGAAAACTGGACTTATCAAAAAACATACAGCGGTACACCACAGGGCGGTATTCTCTCCCCCTTATTAGCTAATATCTATCTTCATGAGTTTGACATATTTTTGGAAAAGCAAATAGAGAAGTTTGATAAAGAGAAATTAAGGGCGAGAAATAAAGAATATACTAAAATACACTCGGAAATCCGTTCGCTTTCTCGAAAAGTCAAAAGCTTAGATGACAGAACAGGGCATCGATTATGGAAAGGCAGAGAGAAAGTGATAGAAACTATCGCAGAGTTAAAGCGCAAACAGATTGGTATTTCCTCTGTCAATCCTATGGATAATGACTATCAAAAAATGAAGTATGTTCGTTATGCTGATGATTTTGTAATAGGGATAGCTGGTTCCAAAGATTGTGCAGTGAATATAAAAGAAACGATAAAGAATTTTCTAAAACAAGAACTGCATCTTGAATTAAGTGAAGAAAAAACACTTATCAACCACTTGGAGAATCCAATTTCCTTTCTTGGATATGAATTTCGTAAGTGGAATGAAATAAAAAGGACTAGGGTCTTGTATAAAAACCATAAACAGAGGGCTCTCTCAAGAGCAATTAAGTTGGAAATTCCCAAAAAGAAAATGAAAGAATTTGCTATAAAAAACGGATATGGTAATCTTGATAATTTCAAAAGTATACATCGAGCAAAGCTGCTTAATAATTCAGAGTTGGAGATTCTGTGTACCTATAACGCTGAACTGCGAGGAATTGCAAACTACTACAAGCTAGCGAATAATTACCATCATTTAGATAAGTTGTTTTATTTAGCGGAGAGTAGTTTCATCAAAACCATAGCTAATAAACGTAGAAGCACCTCAATGAAAGTGGCTACAAGCATGAGAACCCACAAACAAGGAGTACTTTGTCTAGTAAGAAAAGATCAACATAACAATGAAAAACTTTATCAGTTTGTGAAATTAAAAGACCTGCCTAAACATAAGGGTGCGATTAAAGTTGATACACCAGAAATAGACTCATACGTGAATACAATGAAATATTTTGGGTGAACGGATTTTGAAAAGCGTTTGTTGGCAAATAGATGTGAAGCGTGCGGTACAACAAAAGGTCAGATGGAAGTTCACTACATTAGAAAGCTAAAGAACTGGAAAAAGAACGAAATTTAAAGTATTTGGACGAGATGATGATTGAATGCCAAAGGAAAACAATCGTCCTATGCTTTAAATGCTATCATGACCATCATGAGAAGCAAATTCCGATTAATCAACTGGCGAGCCGTATACAGTGAAAGCTGTACGTACGGTTCTGAGGGGGGGACTATGAAATCTGCTTTGGGAACAAAGTAAGGCGCATGCTCCCTACCCTACGACCCTACACCAAGCCGTGAAGATATTGAAGTAACAAAGCGATTGGTAGAATGCGGTAAGATTATTGGAATTGAAGTCCTCGATCATATTATTATAGGTGACCATAAATTTGTTAGTTTAAGGGAAAAAGGTCATATTTAAGACTATTCTTTTTACTTATTTTGTTTTATAATGTGTTTTATGAGTTTTTTGTAGATAAACGTCTATAGTAAAGAATGAAAAATATAAAAACGTACTGTTTTATTATAAATATAAAGTAAGAAAATGAGTCCGTGAAGATGAGAAAGGAAGATAGATGACATGTTTGGATTTGGTGGTTTTACTCGTGATCTTGGAATAGACTTAGGAACAGCGAATACGCTTGTATACGTAAAAGGAAAAGGTGTTGTATTACGCGAACCTTCAGTTGTAGCATTGCAAACTGATACGAAGCAAATCGTTGCGGTTGGTAGTGACGCAAAACAAATGATTGGTCGTACACCAGGTAATGTCGTAGCTTTGCGACCAATGAAAGATGGTGTAATTGCTGATTATGAAACGACAGCAACAATGATGAAGTATTATATTCAACAAGCACAAAAATCAAATGGATTTTTCTCTCGTAAGCCTTATGTAATGGTATGTGTTCCATCTGGTATTACAGCGGTTGAAAGACGTGCGGTAATCGATGCAACTCGCCAAGCTGGTGCACGTGATGCATATCCAATTGAAGAACCATTTGCAGCAGCAATCGGTGCTAACCTACCTGTTTGGGAACCAACTGGTAGTATGGTTGTTGATATCGGTGGGGGTACAACAGAAGTTGCAATCATTTCACTAGGTGGTATCGTAACAAGCCAATCTGTTCGTGTCGCTGGTGATGATATGGACGATTCTATCATTCAATACATTAAAAAGAACTACAATTTAATGATTGGAGAAAGAACAGCGGAAGCTTTAAAAGTGGAAATTGGATCTGCTGGAGAACCAGAAGGGGTAGAACCAATGGAAATCCGTGGTCGTGACCTAGTAAGCGGTTTACCAAAAACAGTGTTAATTAAGCCGGAAGAAATTGCAGAAGCCTTAAAAGATACAGTAGATGCAATTGTAGAATCAGTTAAAAATACATTAGAAAAAACACCACCTGAGTTAGCAGCGGACATTATGGATCGTGGTATCGTATTAACAGGTGGCGGTGCATTGCTTCGTAATTTGGATAAGGTAATTAGTGAAGAAACGAAAATGCCAGTTTTAGTTGCGGAAAATCCGTTGGATTGCGTAGCGATTGGAACAGGTAAAGCGTTAGATAATATTGACCTTTTCAAAACTGCTCGTTAATATTTCAAATACAAAATCAATGAAATTAAGAGGGTGTGAACGTGCCACAGTTTTTCTTGAACAAAAGATTAATTGTTTTGCTAGTTAGTATTATTCTCCTCGTGGCATTGATTGGAATCTCATTGAAAGAACGGAAGAGTCTAACATGGCCAGAGCAGTTTGTAAAAGATACTGTCGGTGTTGTAGAACGTGTATTCCAAAAGCCAGCGAGTTATGTTGCCGGATTCTTCGAAAATGTAGAGGATATAAAGCGCACGTATGAAGAAAATAAACAGTTAAAAGAAAAATTAGATAAGTATGCGACTTTATCTACAGATTTAAAGAGGATTGAAGAAGAAAATAAAGAGTTACGTGAAGTAATTGGTGCGAAAGATTCGCTTAGAGACTATAAGCCAACTCATGCAACTGTTATTTCTCGTAACCCAGACAAATGGTATGATTTAATTGGCATCGATAAAGGAGCTCAGCAAGGAATTAAAAAAGATATGGCAGTTATAACTGCCAAAGGCTTAGTAGGGCGTGTGAAGAGCGCGTCTCAATTTACGTCAACAGTCGAATTGCTAAGTTCTATGAACCGTACCAATCGTGTCTCAGCTGTTGTTCAAGGACAAAAAGAGAACATCTCTGGGTTAATTGAAGGATACGATAAAGAAAAGCAATTGCTTCTTTTTACAAAGATTTCATCAAGTGCACAAGTGGAAAAAGGACAGATGGTTGTCACATCTGGTCTTGGTGATATTTTCCCTGAAAACTTGCTTATTGGGGAAATTGTAGAAGTAGAACCGGATGCATACGGATTAACTCAAACAGCTTATGTAAAGCCTGCTGCGGATTTAAATAATGTGAACCAAGTAATGGTTGCAAAAAGAGTGAAACCTTCAGCAGAATTAGAACAGTAAGGGGGAGAAGAGATGATGATTTTAAAACGAGCAATTCTTCCTCTTCTGCTTCTTTTTTTCTTTTTATTTGAAAATATGTTTGCTACGGTTGTGCCAACGGAACTATTTTGGAAAAATTCGATAGCAGTACCGCATTTCTTTATGATTATCCTATGTTTTATTACTGTTTATTACGGCCCTCTTCAAGGTGTTTATTATGGGCTGTTATTCGGTTTTTTATTTGATATTGTATATACAGAGCTAGTTGGTGTATACATATTTGCTTATCCGATTTTAGCGTATCTTGTTTATAGTACGATGAGGATCTTACAGTTGAATCTATTTATTGTTTCTTTTATCGTATTGGCAGGAATAGTAGCATTAGAGTATTATGTATATGGATTTTTATCGTTATTAGGACGTATTCATGTGCCAGCAAATATTTTTTTCACAGATCGTCTCCTTGCTACCGTATTGTTAAATGGAATTTTCTTATTGATAGTTTGTTTCCCACTGAGACGATATCTTGTACGTCTATCAAAAGCGATGGAAGAAAGAGAAAAAAGGATTTTCTGAGTTTATGTCGAATTGAATCGGTGGGGTGAACTTTAGTGGACGAAAAAAAGCAACAGAACATAACAATAAAAGGGACGAAAGATGGACTAACACTTCATTTAGATGATTGCTGTTCATTTACTGAATTACTGCAAGAATTAGACGAAAAACTATCTACTCATTATTATGATGGTGATGGGCGTTCATTAATTGAAGTACATGTTAAGGTAGGGAATCGATATTTAACAGAGGTACAACAAGAAGAAATTCGTACCTTAATTCGCAATAAGAAAAACCTTGTTGTGGATTCCATTGAAAGTGATGTAATCACCAAGGCAGAAGCTATCGCTTGGAAAGAAGAAACAGAAATTGTCCCTATTTCCAAAATTGTTCGCTCAGGTCAAGTTTTGCATGTAAAAGGTAATCTATTATTAATTGGAGATGTTAATCCAGGCGGAATGGTTATCGCTGGGGGGAATATTTTTGTCGTTGGCTCCTTGCGCGGAATTGCACATGCTGGATATTATGGAGATAAAGATGCTGTTATTGCGGCATCCGTCATGAATCCGATGCAGCTCCGAATAAGTGATGTGACAACGCGGGCTCCGGAAGAGAAAGAAGACGGAGCAGAGACGGCAGAATGTGCATATATTAATGAGGACAATCACATTGTTGTCGATCGCCTGCAACTTCTCACTCATCTTAGACCTAATTTAACAAAGTTAGAAAGGGGAATTGTATAGCTGTGGGAGAGGCAATAGTAATTACATCTGGAAAAGGCGGGGTAGGCAAAACTACAACGTCTGCAAACATTGGTACAGCCTTGGCATTATCCGGAAAAAAGGTATGTTTAATTGATACGGATATTGGACTAAGAAACTTAGATGTAGTCATGGGGCTAGAAAATCGGATTGTATTTGATCTTGTTGATGTCGTTGAAGGGCGTTGTCGCTTACCTCAAGCTCTTATTAAAGATAAGCGCTTTGATGAGCTTTATTTATTACCTGCAGCACAAACGAGTGATAAATCCGCGGTAACACCTGAACAAATGGATGAATTGATACAAGTATTACGTCAAGATTATGATTACATATTAATTGATTGTCCTGCTGGTATTGAGCAAGGATTCAAAAATGCAGTGGCAGGTGCAGATAAAGCGATTGTTGTCACTACACCAGAAGTATCTTCTATGCGCGATGCCGATCGTATTATCGGGCTTTTAGAAAAAGAAGATATTGAGCCGCCGAAACTTATCATTAACCGTGTACGCAGTCACATGTTGCATGAGCAAGATATGCTAGATGTGGACGAAATTGTACGTATGTTATCAATTGAGCTTCTCGGGGTTGTTGCAGATGATGATGATGTCATTCGAGCTACGAATACAGGTGAACCTGTTGCGCTGCAACCAAACGGAAAAGCAGCATTAGCTTATCGGAATATTGCAAGACGTTTGTTAGGGGAAAATGTCCCGTTACAAACGCTCGAGCAAGAAAAGGTATCTGTCTTTACAAAAGTAAAGAATTTCTTCGGAATTCGTTAAAAGCACTTCGTATATATGCGGAGTGCTTTCTTTTTTCTTCTCATGAATATCTTTCTTTTAGCGTTCATACATATGTACAAACTATATAAAATTATATGGCTGCACGATAGTAGCTGTTTTGCAGTTTGAACAAAAGGTCGAAAAGGAAGGAGAAAAGATGAAAAATAGACGTATAGAAGAAATTCGAAAGCGGATTGCAAAAAGGAAAGAGGAACAAGAGCGGTTAGAGGAAGAACAATATTTTTCAGGTGAAGATTTTAATGGGGAAACGCTGTTAATTGAAGAGGGAGAGAAGGAATTTCACCCTCTATTTCGTAAGGATATCTTTTTATTTAAAGTGTTATTAGCAGCTATATTGGTGTTATCAGTGGCCATCTTATTTAAAAATGCCCCTCCGTCTTTTGATGGAGCGCGAGTCGTTGTAACGAAAGTAATGAAGGAGGAATTTCAGTTCGCTGCCGTGTCAAAATGGTACGAGGCCCATTTTGGAAAGCCACTAGCTTTCTTACCTGCGAGTGAGAAGAAGCAAAATACACAACAAAAAAACTATGCAGTTCCAGCTTCAGGAAAAGTGACAGAAGGATTTCAAAAAAATGGGCAAGGTGTACTTGTGCAAACAGTTACAGGTGCAACGGTTGAGTCGGTAAATGAAGGAGTCGTTATTTTTGCTGGAAAAAAAGAGGGTCTTGGGAATACGATTGAAATCCAACATGCAGATGGTACGGAATCTTGGTATGGCAATTTAGGAGAAATGTCAGTGAAATTATATGATTATGTTGAAAAGAAACAAAAAATTGGAACAGTGAGTAATGATGACAAAAATAAAAATGGTAAGTTTTATTTTGCAATCAAAAAGAATGAAAAATTTATTGATCCAATTCAGGTGATTTCATTTGATTAAATATAGGGAAGTACTGTCTAAAATTACAATACATCCATTGTTTTGGGTAGTTATAGCAGTTGGTATTTTTACGGCACGTTTTAAAGAATTATTACTTTTGTTTTTTATTGTTCTCATTCACGAGCTAGGCCATGCCTTTGCGGCTGCTCATTACAAATGGAGAATTAAGCAAATACAGCTTTTGCCGTTTGGTGGTGTAGCAGAACTTGAAGAGCATGGAAATAAACCTTTGAAGGAAGAGCTCGTTGTAATGATAGCAGGGCCAATTCAACATGCATGGATGATTGGCATGGCATATGTTTATTATAAAACTGGGTGGGTTCCTCAAGATTTGTATCAATTTTTTGTGTGGAATAACGTCATTATTTTAAGTTTTAATTTACTTCCTATTTGGCCACTTGATGGTGGGAAAATTGTCTTTAATATATTATCGCATCAATTTCCTTATTTACAAGCACATGACAAAATGATGAAAATATCATGTGTTTTTTTTAGCGTAATATTAGGGTGGCAACTGATTTGGAATAAGAATAATATTATGATGTGGGTACTTCTTCTCTTTTTAGCGATTTCGTTGTATCAAGAATGGAAGCAACGAAGATATGCATTTATACGCTTTTTATTAGAACGTTACTATGGAAATAAGCGCGAAATTGAAAAGATTTCTCCTATTGAAGTAAATAGAGAGGATCGGTTATATACGATTTTTACAAAGTTTCGAAGGGGTTATAAACATTCAATTATTGTACATGGTAAATATAAAGAGCATTATACACTGGATGAAAATGAATTGCTGTATGCATATTTCACTGAAAAGCGCACAACATCATCTGTGGAAGAGTTAATCGGTTAGTGTTGACGATGACACTAACCTTTTATAATGTAAGAAGAAAAAATGAAAAAGTGAGGAAGGTATTTTGAAGACGTTATATATTAACTATACAGGTTCGGAAAAGAGAGTGGCAATAGAAGAAAAACAAAAGATTGTTGAACTTTCGTGGCACCGCAATGGGGACGAAGAAATTGTTGGATACATTTATGTTGGACGTGTTGTCAGAACGATTGCTGGTATGAATGCGGCATTTGTAAATATCGGTTTAGAAAAACATGCTTATCTTTCTTACGATGATGTTCCAAAGGCGTACCGAGTTCATGAGGGGCAAGCTATACTTGTACAAGTAGTAAAAGAAGCAATCGACACAAAAGGTCCTAAATTAACAGCGAATATAGAATTTACCGGGAAATATGTTGTTTATATGCCTTATGATGAAATGCGTGCCGTTTCCCGGAAAATAAAAAGTCAAAAAAAACGGAAAGACTTGTTTGCAATTGAGGTAGAAGGGTTAGGAGGATATATCTTTCGCTCGGCATGTGAGAAAGGAACAACGGCTGATATAAAAGCTGAAATAGAACACTTTCAACAATTATTTGAAGAACTAAAAAGAAAAGAAAGGTGTGGAAAGGCACCGGTATTAGTTCATCGCCCAGCTACTTTTTTAGATCGTATATTTCAAGAAAACCCTACTGAATCAATTGAGAAAGTGGTTGTAGATTCAAGAGAACCGGTAAGGGAGTTAGAAAATAAGCTAGGTAAAGAAAAAGTATTTTTCTATCGTGAAAAGTCATCCATGTTTAGTCATTATGGTATCGAGAGAGAGATCGAAAAAGCATTACAAAAAATTGTTTGGTTACAAAATGGCTCCTATTTAATTATAGAACAGATGGAGACAATGACAGTTATTGATGTAAATACTGGGAAATTTACTGGGAAACAAGATTTACAAGATACAGTTGTACGAACAAATGAAATAGCTGTTGAAGAAATTGCTCGTCAGTTACGACTACGTGATATTGGGGGAATGATATTAATTGATTTTATCAATATGAAAAAAGAAGAAGATCAGGAGAGAATACGCGAGAAATTAATAATAGCTTTGCAGGATGACCGTACATATACGAGGGTTCTTGGATTTACCGAGCTCGGCATTTTAGAAATGACACGTAAGCGCAAGAAACAGTCACTGCGTGATATATTATTAGAAGATTGTGCGAAATGCATGGCAACAGGGTATAGTATTTCAAATGAAACAATTGCGTATGAACTAGAAAGAGAACTGCTCTCGTATAGTCACATGGAAGATGAAGCGGTGCTTATTGCAGCGCCGAAAGCTGTGCAAAAAATATTTTTACAAAAAGAATTGCAAAAAAATATTCCATTTCAAATTTATTTTAAAGAGGAAGAAATGGAAAAGTACGCACTTATTAGGTTTGGAACGAAGCAGGAGATGATAGATAGGAAAAATAGTTAGTAGAACATTTGTTGACAATAGTCAATGATTCGTGGTAACATCTTTATGTTATAGTTTATAGCACCTAAATGGCTATATACTACAACCGCACAATGCAGGTGTACAAATGACAGTCTATGTCTACCTCGTGTTGGCGAGTCTTAGTAATTATGAGGAGGTGCAAGTATGTACGCAATTATCGAAACAGGTGGCAAACAAATCAAAGTTGAAGCTGGTCAAGAAATCTACATTGAAAAATTAGATGTTGAAGCTGGTGAAACTGTTACTTTTGACAAAGTTCTTTTCGTTGGTGGCGAAAACGTAAAAGTTGGTAGCCCAGTTGTAGAAGGTGCAACAGTTACTGCGAAAGTTGAAAAACACGGTCGCGCTAAGAAAATCATCGTTTTCAAATACAAAGCGAAAAAGAACAATCGTAAAAAACAAGGTCATCGTCAACCTTACACTAAGCTAGTTGTTGAAGCAATCAACGCTTAATTCTGGTTAAGATGATTAAAATTACGATTAATCGTACGAAATTAGGAAATATCCAATCATTTAAAATGACTGGGCATGCCGATTATGCGCCGCATGGACAAGATCTTGTCTGCGCTGGAACAACTGCGGTTGTGTTCGGATCTATAAATGCTGTGGAAGTCCTTTGTAATGTAGAGGCAACGATTGAACTTGGAAGTGATGGTGGATTTTTAACGTATGAACTGCCTAATGATTTAGACGCTCATACGATGGAAAAGGCACAAACACTGTTAGAGGGATTAGTTGTTTCACTTAAGACGATTGAACTTGATTACGGAAAATATATCCGATTAATAGAAAAAGTACGGGAGGTGTAATATATGTTAAGATTAGATCTTCAGTTTTTCGCATCTAAGAAAGGTGTAGGTAGTACAAAGAACGGTCGTGACTCTCAGTCAAAACGTCTTGGTGCTAAACGCGCAGATGGTCAAATGGTTACAGGTGGTTCAATTCTTTACCGTCAACGCGGTACAAAAATTTACCCAGGTGTTAACGTTGGTCGTGGTGGCGATGACACTTTATACGCGAAAGTTGACGGCGTAGTACGCTTCGAGCGTCTTGGCCGTGACCGCAAACAAGTGAGCGTATATCCTGTTGCTCAAGAAGCATAAGAAACTCACGGAAAACTCTAACCTGAGTGCAGGTTAGAGTTTTTCTATATTAAGGAGCATCTGAATGAAAGAAAAATGGACAATTATAGATGCGTTGCGTCATGCAAGACATGATTGGCTCAATCGCATCCAAATGATTAAAGGAAACCTTTCCCTTGGAAGAGTGGAAGAGATTCATAGGCTCATCGATCATTTTGTCCAAGAAGCGAGACAAGAATCTAATCTGATAGGGTTATCTATGCCTTTATTTTCAGAATGGATTTTAACATATAATTGGAAACAGCAACCGTGCTTATTGGAGTATGAAGTATTAGGAGAACTACATAACTTATCTCATCTTGATGAGGTAGTGTGCATATGGACGGAAGAATTTTTCTCAATGCTTCAGCATAGTTTAGACGTTTATGTTGAAAATTATGTTTGTATTACAATTGAATGTAACGCGGAGAATGCTCGTTTCTTTTTTGATTTTCGTGGCAAGCTAACGAATGTAGAGAGGTTACAAACGTGGCTTGCAAATGAAAAAAATGAATGGTGTTCCATTTTCTATACAGTCCGAGATGATGAAGTCTCGGTTATATTACAACCAATTGAAAAAGTGTGGTGAAATAATGTTTGTAGATCAGGTCAAAATATACGTAAAAGCTGGAGACGGCGGAAACGGGATGGTTGCGTATCGTCGTGAAAAGTATGTTCCAAAAGGTGGTCCAGCAGGTGGAGACGGTGGTAAAGGTGCAGATGTTGTTTTCCAAGTAGATGAAGGATTACGTACATTAATGGATTTTCGCTATCAACGTCATTTCAAGGCTGACCGCGGGCAACATGGTATGAGCAAAAACCAACATGGCCGTAAAGCTGATGATTTAATCGTAAAAGTTCCGCCAGGGACAGTTGTGAAAGATGTGAAAACGGGTCATATTCTTGCTGATTTAGTCACACATGGACAATCAGCAGTTATTGCTAAAGGTGGCCGTGGTGGTCGTGGTAACTCACGTTTTGCGACTCCTACAAATCCAGCTCCAGAAATTGCTGAGAATGGTGAACCGGGCCAAGAACGTGATGTTATCTTAGAACTGAAAGTGTTAGCCGATGTTGGACTTGTTGGATTCCCTAGCGTTGGGAAATCAACGCTATTATCTGTCGTATCATCAGCGCGTCCGAAGATTGCAGAATATCACTTTACAACCATTGTGCCAAACCTTGGTGTTGTCGAAACAGGTGATAATCGCAGCTTCGTTATGGCTGACCTTCCAGGGCTCATTGAAGGTGCCCATGCAGGTGTTGGACTTGGGCATCAGTTCTTGCGTCATATTGAGCGTACACGCGTTATCGTACATGTCATTGATATGTCTGGTTTAGAAGGGCGCGATCCATATGAGGATTATGTCACAATTAATAATGAATTAAAAGAATATAATCTGCGTTTAACAGAGCGTCCACAAGTTGTTGTTGCAAATAAAATGGATATGCCAGATGCAGAAGAAAACTTACAAGCATTTAAAGAGAAAGTGGGAGACGAAGTAAAAATCTTCCCAATCTCAGCTGTAACAAAACAAGGGGTTCGTGACTTACTGTTTGAAGTAGCGAACTTATTAGAAACAACACCAGAATTTCCAGTACATGAAGTTGTGGATGAGTCGGAAGCAAGTGTAATGTACAAATTTGAGACGGAAGGTGTTAAATTTGAAATTACACGTGAAAGTGATGGCACGTTTGTTATCTCTGGTTATGATATCGAGAAAACATTCAAAATGACAGACTTCTCACGTGATGAATCTGTACGTCGTTTCGCTCGTCAAATGCGCGGAATGGGTATTGATGAAGCGCTTCGTGCACGTGGTGCAAAAGATGGAGATATTGTAAAAATTCTTGAATATGAATTTGAATTTATCGACTAAGACTGCCGAAATATGGCAGTCTTTTTTTATTGCGATAGTAAGATTTATAAAGGAAAAAATCCCCACCAAATAAATTTTCAATTTATAATGGAAAAAGGAGTAATTTTAGAACAATTCTTTTATGGGGAGAAAAAGAACATGTATAAAATATTAATTGTAGAAGATGATGAGAAAATTGCGGGAATATTAGAGGAACATTTAAAAAGATATGACTATCAATCATTTAGAGCAAATGATTTACGTCATATAAAAGATGAGTTTGTAAAAGTAAATCCACATCTTGTATTACTGGATATTAATTTACCTTATTTTGATGGCTTCTATTGGTGTCGGCAAATCCGCAGTGTATCGAATGCACCGATTATTTTCGTTTCTGCGAGAACAGGAGAAATGGATCAAGTAATGGCGATTGAGAATGGCGGGGATGATTATATTACAAAGCCATTTCATTTAGATATCGTCATGGCAAAGGTAAAAAGTGCACTTCGCCGTGGGTATGGGGAGTATGCTTCTGCGGCAGAGAATGATTGTTTAGGTGTAAATGGACTGTTGTTATTCCCATCTCAGCACATTATAGAGTGGCAGGGGCAACAAACGGAACTGACAAAAAATGAATTTTACTTATTAGAGTGTTTAATGAAACAAGCAAATCAATATGTAACGCGTGAAGAGTTGTTAGAAGCTCTATGGGATGAAGTAGCTTTTGTTGATGATAATACATTAACAGTAAATGTAAAGCGAGTAAGGAAGAAATTAGAGGAGTTAGGCATTAAAAATGCAATTGTAACGAAACGTGGATATGGTTATGCGCTTCTTACAGAGTGGAGCGAAGGACATGAAGGTTAAAACGTACCTAATAGATCGCTTTTCTTTAATTTTATCTTATATTGTAAGCCTTTGTTTATTTGGACTCGTATTGCAGTTGCAAAGTCTGTTAGAAAAAAGATCAATTGACTGGAGTACGTGGTTATATGGGCTTTTATTAGGTACTGTTGTGTTTACTGTATACCTCATTTACGATTATCGAAAACGAAGTGTGTTTTTAAAGAGAATTGAAAAATATGTTGCTGGCGGAAATACATTACATGATTCTTTACTTATTGATGAATCTTATACGTCAGAGCAAGAGATGGTCGTTGAAGCCTTTACTTTGCTCAGACAGCAATATATGAATGAAGTTCATAAACAGCATGCGAAAGAAGAGCAGCAAATGATATTTATGAACCAATGGATTCATCAAATGAAAACACCAGTATCTGTTATTGAATTATTGTTGCAGAAGTTTGGTAAAGAGCATCGTGAAGCGAGAGCAACAGTTGAAAGTATTCGTGAGGAAAATAACCGCATACTAAATGGTTTAGATTTAGCGTTACATATGGAAAGGCTAGAACAGTTTGCGAAAGATTATAAAGTAGAAGTAGTAAATGTTATAGAGGTCGTGCGAGGTATTATTAATGAAAATCGAAAATCCTTCATTCAATCGTCTGTATTTCCGAAAGTGATGTTTGAGGAAGATACCTGTATGATTGCATCTGATAGAAAATGGCTAAGCATTGCTATAGGTCAAATTGTTTTAAATGCAATGAAATATACAAAAATTTCAGAAGTAGAGAAAAAAGAAATTCAATTTCAAATTGAAGAGAAAAATCAAAAGGTGTTATTACATATTAAAGACAATGGAATCGGTATTCCAGAGCAAGACGTGAAGCGCATATTTGATCCATTCTTTACGGGAATAAATGGACGGAAAACGAGAGAAGCGACTGGGATGGGTTTATATATTACGAAGGAAATTTGTGATAATTTGCATCATGGTATTTATGTGCAATCTGCTGAAGGGGAAGGAACGACATTTACGTTCAAATTTGCAAAAGATGAAGAATATCATACATTAATGAGAAAAATGACAAAACTGTAAGATAACAAAATGTTTTGTAAGGGAAATCACTCGTTTTTTTTTCTTCTTTTTCTTATAGTAAATGTAAGAAGAAAACATATAGGGGGATTAGAAATGAGTGTTCTTGAAGTAAAAGGGGTAACGAAGGTGTACCAATCGAAAGGCTCAGTAGCGACGACTGCTTTAAATGATATAAATTTTAAAATAGAAGAAGGCGAATTTGTAGGGATTATGGGTCCTTCAGGAAGCGGGAAAACAACGCTTTTAAATTTATTAGCGACAATTGATAAGCAAACTTCAGGTCATGTGCTTGTAAATGGGGAAGAAATTAATCAAATGCGTGCTGCAAAGTTAGCAGAATTTCGCCGTACACATTTAGGATTCATCTTCCAAGATTTTAACTTACTTGATACGTTATCGATTAAAGAAAATATTATTTTACCACTTGTAATGGCGAAGAAATCCGTAAATGAAATTGATGCAAAAGTACTTGAAATTGCGAAGTTTTTAAGCATCGAAGAAATTTTAAATAAAAAAGTATATGAAGTATCAGGCGGACAACAACAGCGTGCAGCGGCTGCGAGAGCAATCATTCATGAACCGACGTTAATTTTAGCAGATGAGCCAACTGGAAACTTAGATTCGAAGTCAGCGAAATCATTAATGAGTGCATTGCAAGATTTACATGAGCACAAGAAAGTAACGATTGCAATGGTAACGCATGATCCAGTAGCTGCTAGTTATTGTGAACGTATCCTTTTCATACGTGATGGAGAGATTTTCTCAGAAATACATAAAGGAAGAACGAAACAAGCCTTTTTCCAAGAAATTCTAGACGTACTCGCGATGCTAGGAGGAGAATATCATGAACTTTCGCCAGCTCGCGCTTAATAACGTAAAAGGAAATTGGCGTAATTATAAAGCGTTTCTTATAAGTAGTTGTTTATCGATTATCGTATTTTTCATGTATGCTTCCTTTATTTATCATCCAGATGTCGTAGGCGGTAATATTAGTATGAGAACGATGATTACAAAAGGGTTAGAATCGATGAACTATATTGTAGTCATTTTCTCAGCACTCTTTATTTTATATGCAAATTCAACATTTTTACGAGCAAGAAAAAAAGAATTTGGTCTATTAACATTAATAGGTGGAACAAAATCCCAACTAGGCCGAATGATTATATTAGAGCAACTTATGTTAGGTAGTATCGCAATTGTAATAGGTATTGGGATTGGAATGCTTTGTTCAAAATTATTTTTTCAAGCATTAAGCGTATTATTAAAAATAGATAAAACACTTCCACTCGTATGGAATAGTAAAGCAGTTGTGATTACAGCGGGTGTATACTTTATTCTATTTTTAATATTATCATTGTTTAGTGTTTGGACAGTAGGGCGCTTGCAAATTATTGATTTATTAAGAGAAGCAAGAAAACAAAAAGTAGAGCCGTTTGCATTTACATGGTTATGTGTAGTTGGTATAGGGTGTATTATTACTGCATATGTACTTAGCTTCCAAGTAACGGTTCTGAATTTTATCATTCTCTTTTTACCGGTTGTAGGACTGACAATTGGCGGAACGTATTTACTATTTACACAAGGAAGTACAGTTGTATTAAAAGCGTTGCAAAAACGAAAACAATCTTTTTATACATATCCAAATATGTTCGTACTTAGCAATCTTATTTATAAAATGAAAGATAATGCTCGTTTTCTATTTGTAATTTCTATTATTACGGCGGTTGTATCTTCAGCAGTTGGTACGCTTTACGTATATTTTGAGGATATGAGTTATAAGACAGTAACTAGTACCCCGCATGCTATTTCGTATGAGGAAAAAGGATTAAATACGCATAGCCTTATTAATGATGAAAAAGTACAAGAGCTTGTAAAAAAACATGGGTTTGAAGAGGCACGAAAAGTAACCTACGTAAAACTACCGGCAACACAGAAAGTAACGATGTTTAACAAAGAACATAAAGTACCGATGACGATTATTTCAGAAAAAGAATATAACGCGGAAGTACGTAAACAAAAGAGAGAGCAAGTTAGAGAAGTTCATAATGCACCAGGTAGTGCAACGATGGTCATAATGGATATGGCGAACGATATGATGAAGATAGATCGTACGAAACCGTATGAATTTACAATTAACGGACAAAAACAGTCTGTTCAGTTAAATAGCCCAACTTCATTTTCTGTTTTTAATGATAGTGAATATCTCATTGTGAATGATCAAGATTTTGAGAAATATGAAAAGCTTGTACCAGATGAAGAAAAGACGAAATATTATGGTTATTATATTGAAGATTGGAAAAATACAGAAGATCTTGTATTAGATTTAAAAAAGGAAATTGCGCCAGAAAAGCAAGGAGAATTGAAAAACTCAGTGTTTGCTTATAAAAATATAAGAGAAGGTGGAGCAATTACAATGTTCATCGGTTTCTTTGTAGCAGTACTGTTCTTCTTCTTCGCTTGTAGCATGACATACTTTAAGTGGTTTAATGATAAAGAGCAAGATCGTATTCAGTTTAAATCGTTAAAGAGAATTGGTATGACAGATAAAGAAATTCGTAAAATTGCAATTCGACAAATGGGCGTTATCTTCTTTATTCCAATTTTAATTGGTGCAATTCATAGTGGATTTGCTCTTCATACGTTAGGGAAAATGCTTTATATTGATTTATGGAAATCAGGTGCGATTGTAATTGGTTCATACATTTTAGCTTCTGCGATTTACTTTATAATCGCGCAAAGAGGATATTTGAAACACGTGCAAAGCTAGAGAAACCTCTAGCTTTTTGCCTATGTAGTAAGTTACAGGAGGACGATAGATGAACATTCAGCAACTAGCGCTGCAAAATATAAAAGGAAATTGGCGTAATTATAAAGTGTTTTTCTTAAGTAGTTGTTTTGCGATATTTGCATCTTTTGCATACATGTCTGTTATTGTACATCCGTATATGAAAGAGACGATGTGGTATCAAAACGTACGCTGGGGACTTATTATATGTAATATTATAATTATTTCTTTTTTTATCATATTTATTTTGTACTCTACTTCTATTTTCATAGAGGCACGTAAGAAAGAATTAGGATTATATATGTTAATGGGGGCAACGAAATCTAACGTAATTGGAGTAATTATGACCGAGCAAATGTTGATTGGGGTATTTGCTAATATTTTCGGCATTGGGCTTGGTATAATCTTTTTAAAGCTCTTCTTTATGGTATTTAGTATGTTACTGGGGCTTCCGAAAGAACTCCCTATCATATTTGACGTGAGAGCAATTGGGGGAACGTTTATTGCATATATGGTCGTATTTGTTGTCTTATCTTTTATAAGTGCTTTACGTATATGGAATATAAAAATCATTCGGTTATTAAAAGAATTTCGCACGGATAAAAAAGAGAAGAAAACATCAATGCGGCTTTGTATATTCGGGCTTATTTGCTTAGGGATAGGATATGCGTTAGCATTACAAACTACGATGCCAACGATAGCATTCTATTTTTTTCCTGTGTCTATACTTGTCTTTTTCGGAACGTATTTTTCTTTTACACACGGCACTGCTCAAATATTAGAATTGATAAAACGAAATAAAAAGATTATGTATACATATCCGTATTTATTTATAGTGAATCAATTGTCACATCGAATGAAGGAAAATGGTCGTTTTTTCTTTCTAATGTCAATGGCAACGACGTTTGTAGTTACGGCAACAGGTACGGTGTTCTTATATTTTTCTGGTATGCAAGATATGTGGCGGGGCGGGGGTGTACACTCATTTTCTTACATAGAAAAAGGTACTTCTTCTCATGAAGTCTTTGCGGAAGGTATGGTTG
Source organism: Bacillus cereus group sp. BfR-BA-01522 (assembly GCF_022662635.1). Lineage (NCBI taxonomy): Bacteria > Bacillati > Bacillota > Bacilli > Caryophanales > Bacillaceae > Bacillus > Bacillus cereus group sp. BfR-BA-01522. Next base: position 232,120 of record NZ_JAKUDY010000002.1, read on the forward strand.
AACAATTATTGCACCAATATGGATATGATGATTTTCAATCTATGAGTTTTGTTGGAGTATATGCATCCTTTCAGTCTAGTAAGGGAGAAACAGAAATAGCAACGCTGATGAAGGAAAGTGAATACAATCAAGAGGCAAGAAAACAAGGACAGAAAACGTATCATCCTAAAAAAGGATCCGTTACACTTGTTTATTATAATAAATACAATCATCCGAATATGTATGATCAAAAAGAGATTCAATTACAAGTAATGAACCAAACATATTCATTCGTATTTAACGGTCAGAAGGAAGGGATACAATTTAACTATCACCCTTCACAAATTAATGGTCTGTTCTTCGTCATGCATGATGAAGACTTTGACGGTATAGCAAATAAGGTTCCTGATTCTGAAAAAATGATATATAGAGGCTATACATTACCAAATATCGAAAATACGAAAGAATTAAATGAAGATTTACGGAAACATATGAAACAAGATGATAATAATGCATTTCGAAGTAATATGGAGTTATATGTGAATATGAAAGCTTTCGGCGACATTACTCTATTTGTAGGCTCATTCATTAGTATATTATTCTTTCTTACTTCATGTAGCATCGTATATTTTAAATGGTTTCATAATATTGCATCAGATCGTAAAGAATACGGGGCACTCTCTAAACTTGGAATGACGAAAGAAGAAGTATGGAGAATTTCCCGTTGGCAATTATGTATGCTATTTTTTGCGCCAATTATAGTAGGAAGTATGCATAGTGCGGTTGCGTTATATACGTTTCATAATACGATTTTTATGGATGGTTCATTAAGAAAAGTAGGCTTGTTTATTCTATTTTATATCGCTGCATGCATCATGTATTTCTTTTTCGCTCAAAGAGAATATAGGAAACATTTAGACTAGCGAATGCTAGTCTTTTTTAAATATTCAAAATTTACATAGAAGAATATAAAAAAGTATGGTATAACAGTAAGAAAACGAAAAAGAGGGGAAAAGACGATGATTCGAGTAGGATATTTAGGACCAGAAGCAACATTTACAAATATGGCGGTGAGTCGTTTTTTTCCAGAAGCAGAGCATATACCATATAGAACAATTCCAGATTGTATGGATGCAGCAGCAAATGAAAATGTAGATTGCGCTGTTGTGCCACTAGAAAACGCGATAGAAGGTTCTGTTAATATTACCATTGACTATCTTGTACATGAGCAGCCGCTCTTTATTGTAGGAGAAATTACCGTACCGATTCAGCAACATTTACTTGTGCATCCAAATTATGAAGAAACATGGAAAGATGTATATGCTGTATGCTCCCATCCACATGCTATTGCACAATGTCATAAATTTTTAAATGAAAAATTAAAAGGAATAACAGTTCGAGATATGACTTCTACGAGTGCAGCGGCGCAATATGTGAAAGAACACCCAGAAGAAAAAATCGCAGCTATTGCAAATGAAGCAGCTGCTGAAAAATATGGATTAACAATTGTGCGGCACAATATACATACGCATAAAAATAATCATACTCGCTTTATTGTGTTGCATAAGAAAAAGAAGGCATCACTTCCAAGCAACGGAGAACATCGCGGAAAAAAAACGACCCTTATGATAACGTTACCTGCTGATTATGCAGGAGCACTGTATCAAGTTTTATCAGCCTTTGCATGGAGGAATTTAAACCTATCTAAAATTGAATCTCGTCCAATGAAAACAGGGCTTGGAAATTACTTTTTCTTAATCGATGTAGATCGAGCATATGATGACGTATTATTGCCAAGTGTAACAATGGAGCTGGAAGCGCTTGGATTTTCAGTCACGGTGTTAGGGAGCTATTCTTCTTATTGGTTGTAAGAGGTGAGGGATGGACTGTCGATATTTGTCGGTAAATCGATATTTCCCTTCTAATCGCTGATATATTTTGAAAATCGCCGATATAACTTCATTGGATCATACATTTGGTGATAGACTAATAAAAATCCCACCTGTTAAAGGTGGGAATTGCCAATCTAGCTAAAAAAACGCTTAAAAAGCGTTTTTTTAGCTTACTTTAACTTCGCAAGACGATCTGTTAACTGTTCACGCCAAACATTCGCTAGTTCGGGAACAGCAAGGATTTTTTCGATTCCGGCTCTATCTTGTCGGTTATGAAAGTAAATGTCGTTGGTGAATAAAACAGAGACGCGACTTGGATGAGGCTTAAGTAATGAAATTTTGGAATCTTGTCGTACGACACCTTCCTGAAGAACGCGGCATAAATAACCGGTATAACCGGTTTCTACAATACGGGGTAAGATACCAGGAAGCCCGAGCCGTTTTGAAATTGTACTACATGGTATTCTAGCTTGTGTAACTTGAATAATAGCATCGCCTAATTGATATGTATCCCCAATACAAACGTCACGCTCTAACATATTTGTGACGGTAATGTTTTCACCAAATGCAGAAGAGGGAAAGGGTATTTGAAATTCTGTTTCCCATTGCTTGTAATGCTCGTATGGATAAACACAAACAGCGCGATCAGGACCACCGTGATAACGTAAATTAGCTACATCATCACCGCGGAAGCCATCTTTCGAAAGAAACGCTTCTTCTGTAAGTTCCTTACATATACCTGTCACCATTTCTTTATTTTCACCGTACTTCATTTGCTTCGGTTTTCCTATGCTAAAGTGAACAAGTTCCATCACCATATATATCATTTCTCCTTTGTTCGCTAGTGTTAATATATATCATTTTTTGTAAAAAAGCACAGAGGATCATACAAGCCTCTGTGCTTTTTATGAATAAACAAGAAATCCGGCTCTATTTAGTGCGTCACAAGCTGCATCTAATTTTTCTTTAGAGTCTGCCTCAATAGTATGCAAGTGAACTCCATCTGTTAATTGTGAGAGGTAAGAGGCATTTGTCTCTTGAATCTTTTGTAAGTATTGTTCAACATCAAAGCGATTGCTTACCATAATAGAAGCTGTTAAATCTCCATATACAGGGTGCTCTACTTTTACATCTTTAATTGTTACACCATGATCAACAAGCATAGTAAGCTCTTGACGTACTTCTTCTGGCTTATGTTGACAGACGATAACGCGTTCAAGGGCTTGTTGTTTTGCATGTGGCTTTAAATATAAGTATCCTTGTGCAGTTGCAATAATCGGTTCATTTCGTGCTTTTAGCAAGGAAATATCTTGGACAATCACTTGTCTGCTAACATTTGTTTTCTTTGATAATTCACTTCCAGATAACGGTTTATTAGCAGCGAAAAGCCATTGTAAGATAAGCTGCCTTCTTTCTTCTCCTAAAATCTTCTTCTGTTCATTTTGTTTCATTATGATTTAACACCTCTATAAAAATGATTTCCAATTGTCTCTAATGCATGGGTGGTCGCATCAAGTTGTTGTTTTGTTGTCTGATGCCCAAATGAAAAACGTACATATTGTTTGGCCTCTTCAGCTGTTTTCCCAAGGGCGAGCATTGTTTGTGAAGGTTCATATTTACCGATTTGACAGGCGCTTCCAGTTGAAATTGCAATTTTGTGACGATTACACTCTAACATTGTGTACTGACCTTCTATTCCTTTTATTGTAACCCCAACAATATGTTGTAAACAAGCAGTAGAATGTCCCTCTACTTGAATTTCTAGAGAAAGTGATTTTAATTGATTCACGAAGTAAGAGCGCAACTGTTTAAAATGTTCTTGTGTTTTAGCTCGGTTCTGTAAGATATGCTCTGCTGCTGTTAAAAAGGCAGCGACACCAGGAACATTGACCGTACCAGGACGAAATCCTTTTTCATGGGTTGTCCCTTTGAACAATGGTTCCCAGCGAATTTGTGGGTTTATATAGCAAGCGCCGACTCCTTTTGGTCCATAGATTTTATGTGCTGAAACAGAAAGGCTATCTATTTGCATCTCTGTTACATCGATTGGGAGTTTGCCGAATGTTTGTACACAATCTGTATGAAATATAACATGATGTTTCTTTAAAAGTTTTCCTATTTCAGCTATCGGCTGAACAGTTCCAATTTCAGAGTTTCCGTGTTGAATGCTTGCTAGTACAGTATTTTCTGTGATGGAATTTTCCAAAGCATACATGTCAATCATTCCATATGAATCAACAGGAATTTCTGTAATGGTATACCCTTGTTGTTTTAAACTTTGAAAATAATTCCGAATGGATGCGTGTTCTATAGGAGTTGTAATAATATGTTTTCCTTCTCGCGCCTTTAAGAGCGAATGAATCGCCAAATAGTTGGATTCTGAACCACCACTTGTAAAAAAGACTCCCTGCTCTTTACCGTGAATCATTTGTGCAAATGACTTTCTACAAACTTGTAGTAGAGAAGAAGATGTTCCACCAATATCATGTAAACTTTGTTCATTTCCAAAATATTGTTCTGCCGCCTTTGCATACGTTTCAATCGCTTCCTTACTCATAGGTGTTGTTGCTGCATAATCAAGATATATCATCATATTTCGTCCTCTCCATGGCAGGATTACACATACTTTGTATTTATGTAAAAAGTATCCATCCACGTTGTTATGAATAACTTCGAAAAAACTCTTGTCATTATTTTAAAATTATGTAAATATAGGTGTCAAGACAATTGTAATGTGTAAATTAGGAGGCAATAATTATGCCAAGTGCAGATGTTTTAATTATTGGAAGTGGCATTGCGGCATTCCGTGTTGCAAAAGAGATTTGTCGTAAAAAAAATGTGATAATCCTTACAAAGAAAACGCGTCGCAATAACAATACATATTTAGCGCAAGGAGGAATTGCTGCAGCAATTGCTACATATGACAATCCAAATCATCATTATGAAGATACGTTAAAAGCAGGTTGTCATTATAACAATACAGAAGCTGTGCGTTACTTAGTGGAGAATGGACCAAAAGAAATTCACGAGCTCCTTGCAGCTGGTATGCAGTTTGATGGCGATGAAAAGGGACTCCACCTCGGGAAAGAAGGTGCGCATCGAAAACGACGGATTTTACATGCGGGAGGAGATACGACAGGGAAATATTTATTAGAGCATTTCATTCAAGAAATAACACCGCATGTTACAGTGATAGAACAAGAAAGAGTACTCGATTTCATCATAGAAAATGGGACGTGTAGAGGCGTTTTAACACGTGATCAAAAAGGACATATGCATCGTTATTTTGCTGAATATACAGTATTAGCAACAGGAGGCATAGGGGGATTATACACGTTTACTTCCAATGATGAAACGATAACAGGTGATGGAATTGCAATGGTATATCGAGCTGGTGGTGAGCTTCAAGATTTAGAGTTTATGCAGTTTCACCCTACGATGTTACATGTAGATGGTAGGTGCTGTGGACTTGTTTCTGAAGCTGTACGAGGCGAAGGAGCTATTCTTGTAAATGGGAAAGGAGAACATTTCATGACCGGAATACATCCGCAGCAAGATTTAGCACCGCGTGATGTAGTAGCCCGTGCGATCCATAGTCAGCTTCTCGTTGGTGAAGAAGTATATTTAGATATTTCATCTATTCAACATTTTGAAGACCGTTTTCCAACTGTTTCTTCATTATGTCGGATACATGGTGTGAATCTAAAACAAAATCGAATTCCAGTTGTACCGGGTGCACATTTTCATATGGGGGGTGTCAAAACAAACTGTGATGGGGAAACATCCATTCCACGTCTATATGCTATAGGAGAAACTGCTTGTAATGGTGTTCATGGTGCAAACCGACTAGCGAGCAATTCGTTGCTTGAGGGTCTTGTATTTGGGAAAAGAATTGGACAGCATATTTTACACAATTCGGTAACAAGGGAAAAGTTTGATAGAGCAGAGCGGGATCAAAGTCATCAAATCTTATATTTACCAACCAAAAGAGAAATACAAGAACAGATGATGAGGTATGTTGGAATTGTGCGTACAGAGCAAGGGTTATTGCAAGCGAAAAAATGGTTTGAGCATTATGGTGCGCCTCATTTTGTATTACAATACGAGGCTCTTACAAATGAAGAAATTACGATTGTCAATATGTTAACAGTTTGCTGGCTAATGGTAGATGCGGCTTTGCAAAGGAAAGAAAGCATAGGTGGACATTATCGCAGTGATGATCCAAAAAGAAGTGCAGTAGCAAAAGAAATGATGTTAATAAAATGACAAGCACGTTTGCATGAGGGAGAGAAGATAATGAACATATTAAAAGTACAGGAAGCATTAAAACAATTTTTTCTAGAAGATATAGGGGAATGGGATATAACATCTCAGTGTATCTTTCCAGATTATTTAGAGGCAAAAGGAACATTTCTTATAAAAGAAGCAGGGGTCTTTGCGGGACGTTCAGTAATCGAAGCAGGATTTCAATTAATTGATGAAAGAATTGCAGTTGAGCTTCATAAAAAAGATGGGGATCTTGTAGAGAAAGGCGAAATAATAGCAACTGTGCAAGGGCCAATTGCATCACTATTAACGGCAGAGCGCGTTATATTAAATGTCATCCAGCGTATGAGCGGAATAGCAACGATGACACGTAAGGCGGTTCTTGCTTTAGATAGTAGTCATACACGCATTTGTGATACGAGAAAGACAATGCCTGGACTACGTATGTTTGATAAGTATGCAGTCGTGTGTGGAGGTGGATTTAACCATCGCTTCGGTTTATATGATGGGGTCATGATTAAAGACAATCATATTGCTTTTGCTGGTTCTATTACAAAAGCTGTTACATCAGTGAAAGAAAAATTAGGGCATATGGTGAAAGTAGAAGTGGAAACAGAAACTGAGGAGCAAGTGAGAGAGGCTGTAGCTGCTGGTGTGGATATTATTATGTTCGATAATCGTACGCCAGATGAGATTCGAGAGTTTTCAAAGATTGTGCCAAGCGCTATTGTTACGGAAGCTTCAGGTGGAATTAAAATTGAAGATTTATCGAAATACGGAAAAACAGGGGTGGATTATATTTCACTTGGAGCATTAACGCATTCAGTGAAAGCACTCGATATTAGTTTCAATATTGAATCGTAAGAAAAGTGACTTAGAGGGAGAGAGACGTATATGAGTATTTTAGAAAAAGTACAGCCAATTGAAACGATGTTACCAGCGCGTTATTACACGATGTCAACGGAAGATATGGAAAAGCGTGTTCGTGAAATTAAAGAAAAAATGGGAAAAATGTTATGTATCCCATGTCATCATTATCAAAAGGATGAAGTGGTGCAGTTTTCAGATGCTATAGGGGATTCATTGCAACTTGCACAAGTTGCAGCGCGCAATAAAGAGGCAAAATATATCGTATTTTGCGGTGTGCATTTTATGGCAGAAACAGCGGATATGTTAACGACGGACGAGCAAGTTGTAATATTGCCTGATATGCGAGCCGGCTGTTCGATGGCAGATATGGCGGATATTGAACAAACAGAACGAGCGTGGCGAGAGCTTACAACATTATTTGGAGATACAATGATTCCGTTAACATATGTAAACTCGACGGCAGCAATTAAAGCTTTTTGCGGTCGAAATGGCGGGGCAACCGTTACGTCTTCGAATGCAAAAAAAATGGTATCTTGGGCATTTACGCAGAAAGAACGATTAGTTTTTTTACCAGATCAGCATTTGGGAAGAAATACAGCGTACGATTTAGGGATTGAACTTAATCAAATGGCTGTTTGGAATCCGAATACAGACTCATTAGAATATAGCGGGAATCTAGAGGATATAAAGGTGATTTTGTGGAAAGGTCATTGTTCCGTGCATCAAAACTTTACAGTGAAGAATATTGAGAGCTTGCGCAAAAGTCATCCTAATATGAATATTATCGTTCATCCAGAGTGTTGTTATGAAGTGGTTCAAGCTTCTGATTATGCGGGATCGACAAAATATATTATTGATACGATTGAACAAGCACCATCTAGTAGTAAGTGGGCCATTGGTACAGAAATGAATTTAGTAAATCGGCTGATTCAAAAACATTCTGATAAGGAGATTATTTCACTAAATCCTTTTATGTGTCCATGTTTAACGATGAATCGTATTGATTTACCACATTTACTTTGGGCGCTAGAATCAATAGAACGTGGTGAACAGGTGAATGTAATTCAAGTGGATAAGCAAGTAACAAAAGATGCAGTGTTGGCATTAAATCGTATGTTAGAGCGCGTTTAAAAGTAGCGGGGTTCCCGTTGCTTTTTTCCTGCATATAATCATAATTATGAGGCAAATGACATACATTGTGTTGAGAGAATCATTGTGCTTTTTTTGTTTATTTGTGCAACTAGAGAGTGTATCACTTTGAAGAACAGCCGAACTAGAAAGCAGTATTTATCAACGTATCAATCATTAGGTATGCTTAGTAGAGAGGAGTCATTCCAAAGTGTTTTGATTCATAGATAAGATATACAGGAGGGGGAAAATTTGAAGATTCATATCGTGCAAAAAGGGGATACCCTTTGGAAGATTGCGAAAAAGTACGGAGTGGATTTGGAAACGTTAAAAATAGCAAATACACAACTTAGTAACCCGGATCTTATTATGCCAGGTATGAAGATTAAAGTACCATCAGGTAGCGTTCATGTAAAGAAAAATGCGGGTGCTGGTTCAGTCCCTCCGAAAGAGTATGTCAAAGAAGTACAACAAAAAGAGTTCGCGGCAACACCAACGCCACTTACTATAGAAGAGGAAGAAGAAATCACATATGAATCTGCTCCAATTACGCAACAACCAGCTATGCAGCAAACGCAAAAAGAAATGCAAATAAAGCCTCAAAAAGAAGCACCGATTCAGAAGGAAGCGGCAATCCAAAAGGAGAAGTCAATTGAAAAGCCAGTAGTGATTGAAAAACCGCCTGTTATTGAAGAGAAAGGGCAAAAAGCTGCGAAAGAAAGTACGAAATTTTCAATAAATATATTACCACAACCACCGCAGCCGCCTATTAAACCTGCCAAGGAATATAAAATTTCAGATATAATTAAAAAGGGGAGTGAATTGATTACTCCTCAAATTCATAAAGTGAAACCAAATCATATGAAAGCACCACAAGTGAAAAAAGAAAATGCAGAGAATATCGCAGCACCACAAGTGAAAAAAGAAAATACAGAGAATATCGCAGCACCACAAGTGAAAAAAGAAAATACAGAGAATATCGCAGCACCACAAGTGAAAAAAGAAAATATGGGGAATATCGCAGCACCACAAGTGAAAAAAGAAAATATAGAGAATAGCGTATCATCACAAGTGAAAAAAGAAAATATAGAGAATATCGCAGCACCACAAGTGAAAAAAGAAAATATAGAGAATAACGTATCATCACAAGTGAAAAAAGAAAATATGGGGAATATTGCATCGCCAAATGTAGCAAAAGATAAAAAGGTGATTCCGCAAATTTTACCACCAACTATCACAATGCCAATTATGGATAATATTCAGCCACCAATCATGCCGATGATGGAAAATAATCCAATGCCAAACATTATGCCGATGACGGAAAATAATCCAATGCCAAACATTATGCCGATGACGGAAAATAATCCAATGCCAAACATTATGCCGATGACGGAAAATAATCCAATGCCAAATATCATGCCGATGGCGGAAAATAATCCAATGCCAAACATTATGCCGATGGCGGAAAATAATCCAATGCCAAATATCATGCCGATGGCGGAAAATAATCCAATGCCAAACATTATGCCGATGACGGAAAATAGTCCAATGCCAAACATTATGCCGATGACGGAAAATAATCCGATGCCAAACATTATGCCGATGGCGGAAAATAATCCGATGCCAAACATTATGCCGATGGCGGAAAATAATCCGATGCCAAACATCATGCCGATGGCGGAAAATAATCCAATGCCAAACATTATGCCGATGACGGAAAATAGTCCAATGCCAAACATTATGCCGATGATGGAAAATAATCAACCGCCAAATATCATGTCGCAACCAATGCCTTATCATCCACAGCTGATGCCACAGCAGTATCCATACCAGCAGTATCAAAATCTGCATTATAATATGTCGTATCCACAATTTACACCTATAGCACCACAATATACATCGATGCCAATGGAGAACAATATGCCACCATCTATGTCAGAAGAAGAGGACTGCGGATGTGATGAGGGAAGAATTTTGTATAGCCCTCAACCGGGGGAACCACAATCGGCAAGTCCTTTATATTATCAGCCACATCAGACTGCGTATGCACCACAGCCAGGTACGATGTATTATCAACCAGATCCGCCTGATATGTTTGGAAGTCCAATTGAAGAAGAAGAGTAAAACGTTTTAATGGATTCTTAGTGAAATATTAACAGTGTAAAAACCTCCGTTGTTACTCATGATAAGAAGGAGCTTTTCGAGAGAAAAGTTCATTCTAACAAGGGGGGTTTTTGGATTGAATAAAAAAGTGAAAGTAATTGCCGCTTCTTTGTTAGTTACCAGTGCGTTAGCAGCATGTGGTACACCTAATAATAATGCGATGGATGAGCGTAATGTGAATGATAATTACGAACGTACATCTTATTATGGTACAAATCCATATAGAGATAATGTAACGCGCACAGATCGATATACAGATTATGTAACGTATAGAAACGGAAATAGAATTACAGATCGTGTATATGATCGTCGTAATGATGTAGGGTATAACTATTATCGAGATGTAAATTATCATGGTCAAATTGTAAACCCTCATCCAACTCGTAACATTACAATGAATAATTCATACATGAACAATGATGGAAAAACAGCTGAAAGAATTACGAATCGTGTTAAGCGTATGAATAATGTGGATCGAGTTTCTACTGTTGTATATGGAAATGATGTAGTAATCGCTGTGAAACCGCGTCATACAGTAACAAATGAAACGGCAATGGCAAATGAAATTCGTCGAGCTGTTGTCGATGATGTAAGAACTCGTAACGTGTACGTGACGGTTAGAAACGATATGTTTGATCGTGTAAATACAATGAATACACGTTTGCGAAATGGAACAGTTACGAATGAGTTAAATCGTGATATTACAGATTTATTCCGCGATATTCGAGCTAGTCTAACTGGTACGGTGCGATAACGAAAAAAGAGGGGGGCTTATGCCTTCCTCTCTATTTTAGGGTAGTAAGATTCAAAGTGAAGCAAGGAAGACCGGAGGAACTCTTAGCCCGTAACAGCTCGATTGGTGAGGACAGGGATAAAGCAAACCCCTGCTGATTAAAGTTTTATTTTATATATGCAATGTATATCTTTCATATTTAGCTTGTGTTTATGTTGTATTAATGTTATATTAACAAAGCGATGAGCTAATTTACGTAAGACGAGAGATATGCTTAAGTGCTAAACACGCGGATGTGGCCGCCTGGTCTCTCGCCGTAAAACGCATCAAGACGCCTGCTAATTTCAGGCGTCTTTTTTATTTTGAAAATAAATGAAATCATATCGATAATGCGGCCAAAAGATATGAATTTTCGATAAATAGGAACAAGTGCTGTTCAACCTTATATAAGGGCATTGGATAAAACTCTCATTTCCGGAGAAACTAGAATGGGAAGTTTTACTTTATTTTGCTCGGAAGAGGTGAACAGAAATGAAATTTATCATGATTGCAGTTCAAGTCTTGCTTGTTCTATTTTGTTTATCTTACGAATCGAATGTTAGAGCTGCAGTTACGACGCCAAATGTAACGGAAAAAGAACCTCAAGTGACAGTGTTACTAGAACGTATGTATTTGGACGGAGAAGTGAGTGAGGAAATTCTTACGGAAAAAGTAGCGAATTTAGAACAGCTTTTGCAGCGATATAAAGATTGGCAACTTGTAGATCGTGATGATGTACAAATTATATTGCAAAAGAAAATAGACGATATTTCACCTTTATTGAAGACGAGCGGTTATTTTGGAGTGTCAGATGAGGGGATATTACAAATTTTTAATGGTGTACCAAAAAACGATAATGCAATTCACTCGTTTTTTCAAATTGATATGAAAAAATTAAAAAGTTATGAACGGGCAAAGTTAAAGCGAGGCATTCGGATTAAATCAAAAGAACGTTTTGTGAAGACGATGGAGAAGATGAAGCAATATGCAAAAACAAACTAGCAACTCGAAATGAGTTGCTAGTTTGTTTTATTTATTTTTATCTAAAATTTGTTTTGCAATTTCATCAATTAACATATCTTTTCCAATTGGATTGAATGCTTTTGTGTTAAAGACTTCATTGCTTACTTCATAAACGTGATTATTTTTAACTGCTTTGTTATCTTTCCAAATAGCACTGTTTTTATAATCCTCGTAAACTTTATCTGCTTCGCCACCAAAGTTTACGATAAACATTTGATCAGGTTGGAATGCAACAAGTCCTTCTAATGATACTTGTGCCATTGTTTGTTTTAAATCTGTTCCTTTTGTTGCAGGAAGTTTTAAATCGTTAAAGAGAATATCTCCATATCCAAAATTGCCATACACACGGAAATTTTGTGGTGTTATAGCAAGGAACATAAAGTTTTCATCTTTTGTTTTCTCTTTAATTTGTTTAGATAAAGAAGCGGCTTTTTTATCGTAGTTGACAATCCACTGAGTTGCTTTTTTCTCTTCGTCAAATAATTTACCGACTTCTTTAAATTTATCGCGCCAGTTTTCTAAGTTTGTTTCTAAAACGACTGTTGGTGCAATCTTTGCTAGTTGGTCATAAATTTTTAATTGACGATTGTTTAAAATAATTAAATCTGGTTTTAAAGCAGTAACTGCTTCTAAATCAACTTTAGGAGCCCAATACCATCCAACTGCTTTTACACCTTTTAGTTTTTCTTGCAAATGACCTTGGATTTTATCCTTATATGTATTCGCCGTACCAACTGGTTTATGTCCAAGTAGTAATAGTTCTTCAGATGATCCAGATAAGTCAACGATTCTTTTTGGATTTACTGGAATTGTAGCCTCGCCTTTTGCGTGTTTCACAACTTTCGTTTTTTGCTCTGTCGCACGAGTTTCTTCTTTTTTAGAAGAACAGCCGACAGTGGCTAAGACAACAAAGATGAGAGTAAATAAAATAAATAGTTTATGCTTCATCGTCATGTAGCTCCTTTATTTAATATTGATAATCATTATCGACTATGTAATAGTAATTGCATGATAGCAATCTGTCAATATAAAAAAGAGAAATTTAAAATAGAGAACATTTGTTGGGGTAGTCTCGCTTTTCTATTGCTAAGTATGTTAAAATGGAATACATGATTTGAGAGGGAGAGATCGTATTTTGTTTGAGTATGTTACAGGTTATGTAGAGTACGTAGGACCGGAATATATCGTTCTTGACCATAATGGAATTGGCTACCAAATTTTTACGCCAAACCCATATGTATTCCAAAGAAGTAAGCAAGAAATTCGGGTATACACATATCACTATGTAAGAGAAGATATAATGGCACTTTACGGTTTTAAGACACGTGAAGAGCGTTTACTATTCACAAAACTTTTGGGTGTATCGGGAATTGGGCCAAAAGGTGCGCTTGCCATTTTAGCCTCAGGTCAAACAGGGCAGGTTGTACAAGCGATTGAGAACGAAGATGAGAGGTTTTTAGTGAAGTTTCCAGGTGTTGGAAAGAAAACGGCGCGTCAAATGATTTTAGATTTAAAAGGAAAATTAGCTGATGTTGTACCAGATGTATTCGTGGATTTATTCTCAGACGAAGAGCGCTTTGATGAGAAAAAAGGTTCATCAACTGAACTGGATGAGGCGCTTGAAGCGCTCCGTGCACTTGGTTATGCAGAACGCGAAATCAATCGCGTCTTGCCAGAGTTATTAAAAGAGTCATTGACGACGGATCAGTATATTAAAAAGGCGCTTAGTCTTTTACTAAATGGTAAGAGGTGAGTAGAATGGACGAACGTCTCCTGTCAGGGGAATCTGCATATGAAGATGCAGACTTAGAATATTCGTTGCGGCCACAGACACTCCGTCAATATATTGGCCAAGATAAGGCAAAACATAATTTAGAGGTATTTATTGAGGCTGCAAAAATGCGTGAGGAAACATTGGATCACGTCTTATTATATGGACCACCGGGACTTGGGAAAACAACGCTTGCTAATATTATCGCAAACGAAATGGGAGTTAATATTCGAACGACATCAGGTCCAGCAATTGAAAGGCCAGGAGATTTAGCAGCAGTGTTAACGGCTCTTCAGCCTGGTGATGTACTATTTATTGATGAGATTCATCGTTTGCATAGATCAATTGAGGAAGTTTTATATCCAGCAATGGAGGACTTTTGTCTTGATATTGTCATTGGTAAAGGGCCGACTGCACGGTCAGTAAGGCTTGACTTGCCACCTTTTACATTAGTAGGTGCAACAACGCGTGCGGGAGCACTATCAGCGCCGCTTCGTGATCGTTTTGGGGTATTATCAAGACTGGAGTATTATACAGTAGATCAATTATCAGCGATTGTAGAAAGAACAGCAGAAGTGTTTGAAGTGGAAATTGATTCTTTAGCTGCTTTAGAAATTGCAAGACGTGCTCGTGGTACACCGCGTATCGCGAACCGTCTTTTAAGACGCGTACGTGATTTCGCACAAGTAAGAGGCGATGGAACAATCGCAATGGAAATTACACAAATGGCATTAGAGCTCTTGCAAGTAGATAAATTAGGTCTGGATCACATTGACCATAAATTCCTACTTGGTATTATTGAAAAATTCCGCGGTGGTCCAGTTGGATTAGAGACAGTTTCAGCGACAATTGGTGAAGAATCTCATACAATTGAAGATGTATATGAGCCATATTTACTGCAAATTGGATTCTTACAGCGTACGCCACGAGGAAGAATTGTTACGCCACTTGCATACCAACATTTCGGAATGGAGATGCCAAAAATATGACAGATATGTCAAAACTTCTTATAACAGCTGGTATTCTTCTCATTGTGATTGGATTAGCTTGGAAGTTTATCGGAAGGCTTCCAGGCGATATTTTTGTGAAAAAGGGAAATGTTACCTTTTATTTTCCGATCATTACATGTATTGTGTTAAGTATTGTATTATCTTTTATTATGTATATAATAAATCGACTTAAATAGAAATAGGTGGATATAGTTATGGATATTAATCTGTTTGATTTTCATTTACCAGAAGAACTTATTGCGCAAACGCCGCTTGAAAAGCGTGAAACATCAAGGTTAATGGTGTTAGATCGTGAAACAGGTGATATCGAGCATAAGCATTTTAGCGATATTTTAGCGTATTTACATGAGGGAGATTGTTTAGTTTTAAATGAAACCAAAGTTATGCCTGCTCGTTTGCATGGTGTAAAAGAAGATACAGGTGCACATATTGAGGTGCTTCTTTTAAAACAAGAAGAGGGAGATACGTGGGAAACACTTGTAAAACCGGCGAAACGTGTGAAAGAAGGAACTGTTATTTCTTTTGGCGAAGGAAAACTAAAAGCAACATGTGTAGGAACTGCTGATCAAGGCGGTCGTCAGCTTGAATTCTCTTATGACGGTATTTTTTATGAGATTTTAGATGAACTGGGAGAAATGCCACTTCCCCCTTATATTAAAGAAACATTAGAAGACCGCGATCGTTACCAAACTGTATATGCGAAGGAAATTGGTTCTGCAGCAGCACCAACAGCGGGTCTGCATTTTACAGAAGAGTTGCTGGAGAAATTGCAACAAAAAGGTGTGAAATTAGCATTCATTACACTTCATGTTGGTCTTGGAACATTTAGACCAGTTTCGACTGATAAAATTGAAGATCATCATATGCATGCTGAGTATTATCATATGTCGCAGGAAACGGCTGACTTATTAAATGACGTGAAAGTAAATGGTGGCCGTATTATTACAGTTGGTACGACATCAACACGTACACTTGAAACAATTGCTACAGAGCATGATGGTAAACTTTGCGGTGCATCTGGATGGACGGATATCTTTATGTATCCAGGTTATGAATTTAAAGCAATTGATGGTTTAATTACAAATTTCCATTTACCAAAATCAACATTAATTATGCTTGTGAGTGCATTTGCAGGTAGAGAAAATGTACTTCATGCCTATAATGAAGCAGTGAAAGAAAAATACCGCTTCTTTAGTTTTGGTGATGCGATGTTCCTTGCATCTCATGCTAAAGAGAGAATGAAATAAAGAAGGAGTAAATGTATGACAGCAATTCGTTACGAATTTATTAAGAAATGTAAACAAACGGGCGCACGTTTAGGTCGTGTGCATACGCCACATGGATCTTTTGATACACCGACCTTTATGCCAGTTGGTACATTAGCAACAGTGAAAACAATGTCACCAGAAGAATTAAAAGCGATGGATTCTGGCATTATTTTAAGTAATACGTATCATCTATGGCTGCGTCCAGGTCATGAAATTGTACGTGAAGCAGGTGGACTGCATAAATTTATGAACTGGGATCGTGCTATTTTAACGGATTCTGGTGGATTCCAAGTATTTAGTTTAAGTGACTTCCGTCGTATTGAAGAAGAAGGTGTGTATTTCCGCAATCATTTAAATGGCGACAAGCTATTTTTATCGCCAGAAAAAGCGATGGAAATTCAAAATGCTTTAGGTTCAGATATTATGATGGCATTTGATGAATGCCCACCATTCCCGGCTACTTTTGAATATATGAAAAAGTCTGTAGAGCGTACAAGCCGTTGGGCAGAGCGTTGTTTAAACGCGCATCAGCGCCCGGAAGATCAAGGGTTATTCGGTATTGTACAGGGGGGGGAGTTTGAAGAGCTTCGTCGCCAAAGTGCTAAAGACCTTGTTTCAATGGACTTCCCTGGTTACGCTGTAGGTGGTTTATCAGTAGGGGAGCCGAAAGATATCATGAATCGTGTCCTTGAGTTTACAACACCGCTTCTTCCAGAAAATAAACCTCGTTATTTAATGGGAGTCGGTTCTCCTGATTCATTAATTGATGGTGCAATTCGCGGTATTGACATGTTTGACTGTGTACTGCCAACTCGCATTGCTCGAAATGGTACTTGTATGACAAGTCAAGGTCGTCTCGTTGTGAAAAATGCGAAATTTGCAAGAGACTTTGGTCCACTTGATCCAAATTGTGATTGTTACACATGTAAAAATTATTCTCGTGCATACATTCGTCACTTAATGAAATGTGATGAAACGTTCGGAATTCGTTTAACATCTTATCACAATCTGCATTTTCTGTTAAACTTAATGGAGCAGGTGAGACAAGCCATTCGTGAAGATCGTCTTGGCGATTTCCGCGAAGAGTTCTTTGAACAGTATGGCTTTAATAAACCGAATGCTAAAAACTTTTAATACATAATATTAAAGGAGGAACAAAAATGAGTCCTGGTATGATGAATATTGTCATGATTGTTGCGATGTTTGCGATTTTCTATTTCTTATTAATTCGCCCGCAACAAAAACGCCAAAAGGCAGTAGCTCAAATGCAAAGCGAGCTAAAAAAAGGTGATGCAATCGTAACAATCGGTGGTTTACACGGTACCATTGAGTCAGTAGACGATACGACAATTGTGATTAAATCTGGTGGTTCACACTTAACGTTTGATCGCAATGCAGTTCGTGAAGTTGTAAAGAAATAATCATGAAAAGTTTTGCACAGCTTGGAAAAGAGCCTATTTTATCCTAAATAGGCTCTTTTTTTTTGCTAAAGTTACAGATTTACTATTTATCCCGCTATTTTAGGCAGTTAGACGCCCATCTAGAAACAAGGAAGATAGGGGGGAGACTAACAGACTGATTGGTAAGGGCTCATAATTAGTGAGGATGAAGAAAGCTTTCACTGATTAAAGTTTTACTTTATGTTTAACGATGGTAAGGTGCTGGGAACTGTGGATGTCATTGTTTCTAAGGTACATAATGATAAGGATACATTATCTTTGCAACCCTTTTAATTTTGCATTGTTTATGTTTTTTTACTTATGAGAAGCGTATCTGTATATAATATAGGCGTTTTGTACAAGAAATGTTGTTACTTTTTCATTTGATGTGATGTATCATTTTCAGTCATTACTTTTCTAAAAAAGGTCGATAAATAGTTCGTGTCAACATGTTGCCAACCCAAATGACCTATTATTATATTATCTCGAATTTGAAGTAAATTAATTTTGTAGAAGATATAAACATATGTAGTGTTTAGCCTACAACCCTAATGTGTCACCTTGTTTGCCTAGATACATAGTTGAGAAAGGGTTTGTATTTTTGAAAATTCAGAATTATATGTAATAAAAAGCGATGGAAGAGCAATTCATGTTACCTGAACAATAGGAACCTTATAGAAAACAGGTTGAACGATTATTATTGTCATTTGAAGTAAGAGAATTAGACTGATTTTTCAACAGAAGGCGATTTGTACTTTTAATAAATTTTATATCGGTACAATTACAACCGTGACTTGAAAAGGTAAATGCTGATGAATCGTATATTTGGAGAATAGAGAGCAAGTTGACTATTCGGGAAGTAGGGGAGGCGGGTTCGTACGTTTCTAAATCGGCTATAAAAAGCTTGAATTGGGACAAAATAGAATCGATATGTTTTTGTTTATTTCATAACCGCTTGTAGAGGTTGTAACAAGCTTTTCCGAAATGGGAATTGTAATCTCAACTTTAGGTGAGAAGAAAGCAAGACTTCAATTCATTGCAATGATTATTAAAACCATCTTTATTATCACAACTCGTATTGTAGGATAAAAGGAGGACGATGGTATGTATCCAGATTTAAAAGGAAAAGTTGTTGTTATTACAGGTGCATCAAAAGGAATAGGAAAAGCGATGTCGATTCGCTTTGGAGAGGAAAAAGCGAAAGTTGTAGTGAATTATCGTTCGAATGAAGCGGAAGCACAAGAAATCGTAGAAAAAATACAAAAGGCAGGCGGAGAAGCTATCGCGGTAAAAGGAGATGTCACGGTAGAAGCAGATGTAATCAATCTAGTTCAGACAGCTGTGAAAGAGTTTGGTACACTAGATGTCATGATTAATAATGCTGGTATTGAAAATCCGGTAGATTCACATAAAATGTCATTAAGTGATTGGAATCGAGTTATCGAAACAAATTTAACAGGTACTTTTTTAGGAAGTCGAGAAGCAATTAAATATTTTGTTGAAAATGATATTAAAGGTAGCGTGATTAACATGTCTAGTGTTCATGAGAAAATTCCATGGCCATTATTTGTACATTATGCGGCAAGTAAAGGTGGTATGAAGTTAATGACTGAAACATTAGCGTTAGAATATGCACCAAAAGGAATTCGTGTAAACAATATTGGACCGGGCGCAATCAATACGCCAATTAATGCGGAAAAATTTGCGGACCCAGAAAAACGTGCAGATGTTGAAAGTATGATTCCAATGGGATACATCGGAAAGCCAGAAGAAATTGCGGCGGTAGCAGCATGGCTTGCTTCCTCGCAAGCAAGTTATGTAACAGGAATTACATTGTTTGCTGATGGCGGAATGACTTTATATCCATCATTCCAAGCTGGACGTGGCTAATTTTAAATCCATATAGGAAGCAAAAGAGAGGTTCTTAATTTTTTCCATAACAAGCCTGCGGAGAGGATTTCTTTTCTCTATGGGTTTTATGGAATTAGTAAAGAACAAGTAGTTTCTGATGAAAAAATTCAACAGGTAATTCAGCATGTTGTAAAGCATACACCGTCAGCTTTCAACGCTCAAAGTGCCATGTTGTTGTATTAGGAGAACAACATGATAATTTATGGGATATGACAAAAGAAACATTACGAAAAATTGTTCCTAAAAATAACTTTGGTTCAAATGAAGAAAAATGAATGCATGTAAAAGTGGTTATGGAACAGTTTTATTCTTTGAAGACAGCAAAGTAGTAGAAGGGCTTCAAGAACAATTTGCATCATATTAAAGAGAATTTCCCAAGATGATCTGAGCAATCATTAGGTATGTTACAATTTGTAATTTGGACACTATTAGAAATCGAAGGATTCGGTGCAACATTACAGCAATATAATCCATTAATTGATGATGAAGTGAAAAAAGAATGGAATGTCCCAGAAATCTGGGAAATCATTGCGTAAATGTCATTAGGTAAACCGGTAGCACCAGCTGGAGAAAAAGAATTCCCGGCATTAGAAAATCACATGAAATTTTACAAATAATCTAGTTGCATACGGAAGTTTTTTTTGTTAGACGGAATACGTTCTGGATAAAAGGCCCTGCAGACGCAGGGCTTTTCTTCGTTATGGTAATCCGTTATTTCCATGTATGATGAGCGCATATTTTTTGTTTTTATTTTTGCTTTGCCGTATTCACTCCTAAGATCCCTCCAAGTGTGCTAGCTCCTATTAAAGCAAGCTGGTAGAGAAGCTGAGAGTTAGATAAAGTTTGGGAGAAACCTAAGTAATGAACGAGAAATACGAGAATTGTAAAAGTAAATCCAGTTGTAACCCCGACTAGCCACCCTCTCCCTTGCGCTTTTTTGCCAGCAATAAAACCAGCAATGAGCATAGAAAGAAGAGCGAGTATAAAAATTGTAATTGCTAATGTTCCTTCGTTAATATTTGTGAACTTTAATAAAAGAGCGATTATCATGCTTGTTATAGAAGCAAGAATCAAGATTGTGATAATGCCAGCTCCGATGGCGATAGAGAACTTTTTTGATCCATCCATTGTGCATGCCCCCTTTTTAATACAAACATATTTCAAAATTTGATAAGTTAGACTAGTTTCTTGTACATAGAGAGCATTCTTGCTATATAAATAGTTTACGAAGGAAAGGGATTCTTCGTAATTCTTCTTTCCGAATGAGCTTAAAGATGAGCAGGAGAACGATGTAGATGAGTGTAGTTAATGTAATTTCCCATAATGTTTGTATGCCGAGTGATTGAGAAAATACAACATGGTTATGAAGATAAAATCCAAACGTACCTGCGGCTAGGATGGCAATTCCCCCATAAAGATAGTCTTTTAAATAAATGGTGAATGTAATTTTTTTTAAGACGGTCGCATAATGAAGAAATGTTACTGTAATAATATTAGCAGCAATAGCAAGTGCAACTCCCATCATTTGAAATTCTGGTCTTGAGGCGAGAATAAAGATAACAAGTAATTTTACAATCGCACCAACAAATGTATTCATCATCGCAGCTTTAGCTAAGTTTAAAGCTTGTAAAACGGATGTGAGCGGGCTTTGAAAGTAATGAAATAAAAAACAAGGTGCAAGTAGTCGTATAAATGCAGTGGCACTGTCAGAACCATACATAAGAGTTAATACGGGTGAAGCAAATACATAAAGAATAATGACAGACCAACCGCCTGTAATTAAAGAAATTCGCAATGCTTGTTGCAGGCGATATTCTACTAACTGATGTTGCCTTTTCGCCATCGCTTCGCTAATAGATGGTACGAGTGCTGTAGAAAGGGCGTATGTAATGAATGCAGGTAGCGATAGGAGGGGGAAGGCATAGCCATTTAAGATGCCGTATTGCTGTGTGGCGACGGAAGCGGCAACACCAGCAATTGCCAAACTTTGCATGACGACAATCGGCTCAAAAAAATAAGAAATCGATCCAATTAAGCGACTTCCTGTCGTTGGCAGTGCAATTTCCATAAGCGAATGAAACGTATGTTTACTCTCTTTCACAGTGTTTAGAAAACCGTTGCGTATGGAAATATGTTTTTCATGCTGGAATAATGTGAGTAGAAATAATAAAGAAGCAACCTCACCAAGGACAGCTGAGAGCATAGCACCTGCTGCTGCATATTCAACGCCATAAGGTAAAAATAGCCGAATGCAGATAGCGATAATTGTGATGCGAACCACTTGTTCTAGTACTTGTGCATAAGCACCTGGCTTCATATTTTGTTTTCCTTGGAAATACCCTCGCAACACAGATGAAACAGCAATGACAGGAACGACAGGTAAAATAGCCATTAACGGATAATAGGTTCTTTCATCAGTTAAAAGTGTTTCAGCTAAAATAGGTGTGAGCAGCATGATAGCAATCGTTAAAATAATGCTAATAACAGATGTGACTGCTAATGATACGGTTAAAATTCTTTTGACCTTTTGCCGGTCATTCATTGCCTCCGCTTCTGCAACGAATTTTGCAATAGCAACGGGAAGGCCGATTTGTGTTAAAACAATGGCTAAGATGAAAGTAGGGACAGCCATCATATAAAGACCGACACCTTCTTCCCCTAAAATGCGTGCCATTACAATACGGTTAATAAACCCAAGGATTTTTGTAATCAAGCCAGCTAGCATTAAAATAAATGCACCTCGTAAAAAGCTTTGTCTTGTCATGATCTTTTTCTCCTACCTTCTCAAAATCAATGGAATGATTTACAATAATTTATATGCACGTATGAGACAAGAATGACAAGCATTTAAGAAGAATAGAAAGAAATAAAATGATTAAATGCAGTTATTGCTGTCCATTAGAGCGGGATCTTAAGCGACTTTTCGTGCTGAGATAAGAAGGAGATGTGATGTAAATTGGAAAAAGAAGATATTGTAGAAGCTTACCGCGGACAGTTACAAGTCGTTTTACAAAGTAAGATAGAAGAGTTCCGAATGATCGGGTATGATCAAGTCACAATAGAAGATATTTGGAAGTACTTGAAATTTAAAAAATGGAAAAAGGTAGATAGCAATGTTAGATTATATGAATTAGTAAATGATATATTAACGCTAACTGCAAATGAGTATATGACGTATTTAACTGTGGAAGCATATCAAGCACCGCTTTCGTCATTTGAAGAGTATGAAAATAAATAACTGACTGCAATTGGTTTGTTCTTCCTTTTGCAGTATAATGATAGGTATTGATAAAGAGGAGTTTATTATTGTCTAAGATTTTATATAAAAGGAGGTAGGATATAGACACAATCATTGATATATGTAGGTGATATTATTCTTCAATCGAATGAAACGTTACCTAATATACTAGCGATGAGCTAGTCAAACATTGAAAAATTTACAGAAAGGAAGTCTACTAACTGGACAAATATATATGTGAATATTATTCCATATAAGATTACATTTCTTTATGATGTTAGTAGCAGAAAGAAGGTACATATGGCAAAGCGTAGTACAAGAATTGTCGCCTTTTTCCTCACTGTTTTATTAATCGGTGGGATTATTGGTGCGACAGGAAAAAACATAACAAAAGGCATTAGTCTTGGGTTAGACCTTCGCGGTGGTTTTGAAATCTTGTATCAAGTAAAACCAGCAAAGAAAGGGGATAAAATTGATCACGATGCACTTGTGAGTACAGTAGGTGCTTTGAATAACCGCGTCAATGTTCTTGGTGTAAGTGAGCCGAACATTCAAATCGAAGGAAAAGATCGAATTCGTGTTCAGCTTGCTGGTGTAAAAGATCAACAAAAAGCACGTGAAATTTTATCTACCCAAGCAAAGTTAACATTCCGTGATGTGAATGATAATCTTCTTATGGATGGGGCAGATTTAAAAGGCGGAGGAGCAAAGCAAACATTTGATGAACAAGGACGACCAAGCGTTGGACTTACATTAAAAAGTGCTGACAAATTCCGCGAAGTAACAGAAAAAATTTCTAAAATGCCACCACCAACAAACTTGATGGTAATTTGGCTTGACTTTGAAGAAGGTAAGGATTCTTATAAAGCGGAATCTACAAAACCAAATCCAAAATTTTTATCAGCAGCAACAGTAAATCAAGTATTTAATCAAACGGAAGTTTCTATTGTAGGTGGAAACTTTACAGTTGAAAGTGCAAAGCAGCTTTCATCTTTATTAAATGCAGGGGCACTTCCTGTTGATTTAAAAGAAATGTATTCAACATCTGTTGGGGCGAAATTTGGTCAACAAGCATTAGAAGAAACAATTTTTGCTAGTGTGATTGGCATAGCTCTTATTTTCTTATTCATGCTTGTATTCTATCGTTTACCAGGATTTATCGCAGTGATTATGCTAGGGCTGTATATTTTTATGACGCTTCTTGTCTTTAACTGGATGCATGCTGTTCTTACATTGCCAGGTATTGCGGCTTTAGTGCTCGGGGTTGGTATCGCTGTTGATGCGAATATTATTACGTACGAGAGATTGAAGGAAGAATTGCGAATTGGTAAATCCATGATGTCAGCATATCGCTCAGGTAACCATCGTTCCTTAGCGACAATTTTGGATGCAAATATTACAACCCTTGCAGCAGCCGGCGTGCTATTTGTATATGGTACAAGCTCTGTACAAGGGTTTGCAACAAGTTTGATTGTAAGTATTTTTGTTGGTTTTATTACGAACGTATTCGGTACTCGTTTCTTACTAGGATTACTTGTGAAGAGCCGTTATTTTGATAAAAAACCAGCTTACTTTGGTGTGAAACAAAAAGAAATTATTCCATTGTCAAAAGGCGTTGAGCATGCACCAACAAAATTTGACCGCATTAACTTTGTAAGTATCGGTCACAAATTTTTATTATTCTCAATTGTAGTTGTTATTGCAGGAGCAATTATACTACCAATTTTCAAACTGAACTTAGGTATTGACTTTGCAAGTGGTACACGTATGGACTTGCAATCAAAACAAACAATTAGTGTTTCTCAAGTTTATAAGGATTTACATGAATTGAAAATTGATGTGAAAGAAGAAGATATTGTACCAACAGGTGATGACAATAAAGGATTCGCTGTTCGTACAATTGGTGTTTTATCAAAAGAGGAAATCGCAAAAGCGAAAACATTCTTCCATGATAAATATGGTACAGAACCAAATGTAAGCACAGTTTCGCCAACAATCGGGAAGGAAATTGCACAAAATGCCTTCATCGCAGTTCTGATTGCTTCAGCGGTTATCATACTATATGTAAGCATTCGTTTCCGATTTACATATGCGGTATCTGCTGTCGCTGCATTACTCCATGATGCATTTGTAATGATTGTGGTGTTTAGTATTTTCCGTTTGGAAGTAGATTTAACATTTATTGCAGCTGTCTTAACCATTATTGGTTATTCTATCAATGACTCGATTGTTACATTTGACAGAAACCGTGAGTTATACAAACAGAAAAAACGTATTCGCGATTCAAAAGATCTAGAAGAAATTGTAAACGCGAGTATTCGTCAAACAATTGGTCGTTCTATTAATACAGTATTAACTGTGCTATTCCCTGTGATTGCACTGATGATTTTCGGTAGTGAATCGTTACGAAACTTCTCGTTTGCATTAATGATAGGATTAGTTGTAGGTACGTATTCTTCTGTTTTCGTTGCATCCCAAATTTGGCTTATGCTTGAAAAGCGCCGTTTGAAAAAAGGAAAGAAAAAGATAGTAGCAGAAGAATCTAAACCACAAGTTTAAAATGAGAAAAATAAAAGATGATGTCTCTTTCGAGGCATCTCTTTTTTCGTCTATGGATACAATAAAGAGATATTTCCTTTTATGTACCTAGCTAAAGGAAGTAGAACCAATTGGGGTCTGAAGAGAAGCTTTCTTCTTTAGGTTAGGAAACTGTTGGAATAGGATTAAGTGATGCTCTTTCTTATGAAAGTAGTAATGGATAAACGAGAAGGGAGTGATACTATTGTTAGCATTTTTGCTACAATGAAAAGGTATTTTTGAGAAAAGAAGGGACTTCAGTTATGGAAAAAGATGAACGTTTTAAACAGGCGGAGTTTGGAGCTATTGTCGGAATCGTTGGGAATATTGTGCTAGCGATTGTGAAAGCAGTAATCGGCTATATGGGAAATAGTAAAGCGCTTTTAGCAGATGCAGTTCATTCAGCATCGGATGTAGTTGGTTCGTTGGCTGTCTTTTTTGGGCTGCGTGCAGCTAAGCAACCGCCTGATGAAGATCATCCTTATGGTCATGGGAAAGCGGAATCGATCTCAGCGATTATTGTTGCCGTTTTATTATTTATTGTTGGAATTGAAATTGCTATATCTTCGATTAAAGCTTTTACTGAGGAACTTGATCCGCCGAAAGGGATTGCCATTTTTGCTGTTATCCTTTCTATTGTTGTTAAGGAAGGGATGTTTCAATATAAGTATCGGTTAGGGAAACGGGTAAATAGTGATGCAATTATTGCAAATGCATATGAACACCGTTCAGATGTGTTTTCTTCAATTACAGCTTTAATCGGAATTTGTGCAGCAATTATTGGAAATCAAATAGATGCTAGTTGGCTTGTGTATGCTGATCCTGTTGCAGGGCTATTTGTCTCATTATTTGTTGTAAAGATGGCATGGGATATTGGTGGAGAGGCGATTCATACGACACTTGATCATGTTCTGCATGAAGAACATGTCATTCCATTAAGGGAAGCAGTTCTTCAAATAGAAGGCGTGAAGAAAATAGGTTCTCTATATGCGCGTGAGCATGGACATTATGTAATTGTTGATATTAAAGTGTCTGTTGACCCATATATTACAGTGGAAGAAGGGCATCGTATTGGGAAATGTGTAAAAGAAGTATTAATGAAGCAAGATAATGTCCAAAATGTGTTTGTTCATATTAATCCGTATTCGCCAGATTAATACGAATGTTGTGGAATGGTGAATGATATTGTCACCCCTTAATCTGTCTTGTATAATGAACAGGTTAAGGGGTGATTTCGTGTTACAACCGAAAACGCGTTGGAAAGAAAAAACATATAATGAAGAACTGGTGAGGGAATTAGCAAGTAAATTGCAATTATCACCACTTGTTGTTTCTTTATTCCTCGGTAGAGGTTTAGATACAGAAGATAAGATTATGGATTTTTTTAATACAGCAGAGCAAGAATTTCATGATCCATTTTTATTAGAAGGCATGGATCGGACAGTAGAGCGTGTGAAACAGGCGATCCAAAATGGAGAGCAGATTTTAATATTTGGTGACTATGATGCAGACGGAGTCAGTAGTACGACCGTACTATTTTTAGCGCTTCAAGAATTAGGAGCAGATGTGGAATTTTATATTCCAAACCGTTTTACGGAAGGATATGGACCAAATGAAGAGGCGTTTCGTTGGGCGCACCAAGCCGGTTTTTCTTTAATTATTACGGTTGATACAGGAATAGCAGCAGTACATGAGGCGCAAGTGGCAAAAGAGCTTGGAATTGATTTAATTATTACAGATCATCATGAGCCACCGCCAGAACTGCCAGAAGCACTTGCGATTATTCATCCGAAGCTTGAGGGTGGTGTATATCCGTTTCACTATTTAGCAGGGGTTGGTGTTGCTTTTAAAGTAGCGCATGCGTTGCTAGGGCGTGTTCCGGAGCATTTGCTAGAAATTGCTGTTATTGGTACAGTAGCTGACTTAGTATCACTTCATGGTGAGAATAGATTAATTGTACAGCGCGGATTAAAACATATGCGAATGACAAAAAACATCGGCTTAAAAGCACTTTTTAAAGTGGCGAATGTCTCGCAAAGTGAAATTACAGAAGAAAGTATTGGTTTTTTGTTGGCGCCTCGTATTAATGCGGTTGGACGTTTAGAAGATGCTGCTCCGGCAGTTCATCTTCTGCTATCAGAAGATCCAGAAGAAGCAAAAGAGCTGGCAGAAGAAATTGATGAATTAAACAAACTACGAAAAGATATTGTGAAACAAATTACCGAGGAAGCAATTATTGAGGTGGAATGTAAATATCCACCAGAGGAGAATAAAGTGCTTGTTCTTGCGAAAGAAGGCTGGAACCCGGGGGTAATTGGAATTGTTGCTTCTAAATTGGTAGAACGTTTTTATCGTCCGACGATTGTGTTAAGTATTGATTCTGAGAAACAAATTGCCAAGGGATCTGCGCGCAGTATTGAAGGGTTTGATTTGTTTGCTAATTTATCGGATTGTAGAGATTTATTACCTCATTTTGGAGGTCATCCAATGGCAGCAGGGATGACGCTTCATATGAATGATGTAGATGAACTGAGACGCCGTTTGAATGAACAAGCGAATGCAGTCTTAGTAGAGGAAGATTTTATTCCGATTACAACTATAGATGCCGTTTGTAAAGTAGAGGATGTCACTCTTTCAGCAATTGAAGATATGCAGAAGTTGGCACCATTTGGTGTTGGAAATCCAAAACCATGTATCGCAGTGAAAGATGCTGATTTAGAAAGTATTCGCGCAATCGGATCAGATGGCTCTCATTTAAAAATGGCTCTTCGGGATGGACAAGCTACGCTAGATACAATTGGTTTTGGATTTGGTGCCTATGCAAAAGAGATTTCTCCAGTTGCGAAAGTTTCTGTTGTAGGAGAAGTATCTATTAACGAATGGAATAATTTTAAGAAACCGCAGTTAATGATGCAAGATATCGCAGTAGAAGCGTGGCAACTATTTGATTGGCGCAGCATGCGTAATGTAGAAGTGAATTTAGCAGAACTTCCAAAAGAAAAAATAATTATAGTGTATTTTTCTGAAGATGTATTGAATAAATTTTCTTTAGAAGGTTATAAAGAGCAACTTGTGCATGCATCAGCAGTCACTCGTTTAGATGGTGAGTATATTGTTTTACTTGACTTACCAAAAGGGATAGAAGAGTTGCGAAATATATTTCAAGTTGGCTTCCCGGCTCGTATTTATACGTTATTTTATCAAGAAAATAATCATTTGTTTAGCACAGTTCCAACGAGAGAACACTTTAAATGGTATTACTCTTTCTTACATCAAAAAGCCCCATTTTCTTTAAGGCAATATGGCGAGCAACTATGCCGTCATAAAGGGTGGTCAAAAGATACAGTAAATTTCATGACACAGGTGTTTTTTGAGTTAGAATTTGTTACAATAAAAGACGGTGTCATTTTTATGGCCGAACAAATTCAAAAGCGTGATTTAACTGAATCGAACACATATCGTGAGAAAATGAACCATTTACAACTTGAAAAAGAATTAGTATATAGCACATATCAACAGCTGTACACATGGTTTGAAACGATTCGTAATCATAAAGAAATAGAACAGTTAAGATAAGGGGTTTGCTATTTACAAGCCTTTCATATCTGAGGAGGATTCAGAAATATGGATTTTAAGCAACATATCGCAATTGTACCAGATTATCCAAAAGAAGGAATTGTATTTAAAGATATTACACCTTTAATGAACAATGGGAAAGCATATAAAGCGGCAACAGATGAAATCGTTGCTTATGCAAAAGAAAGAAATATTGATCTTGTAGTAGGACCAGAAGCGCGTGGGTTTATTATTGGTTGCCCAGTTTCTTATGCGTTAGAAGTAGGATTTGCGCCTGTTCGTAAATTAGGGAAATTACCACGAGAAATCATTAAAGTTGATTACGGTAAAGAGTATGGTAAAGATGTTCTAACAATTCATAAAGATGCTATTAAGCCAGGTCAACGAGTATTAATTACAGATGATTTATTAGCTACAGGCGGAACAATTGAAGCAACGATTCAACTTGTTGAAGAACTTGGTGGAATTGTAGCTGGTATTGCATTTTTAGTAGAGCTTACTTATTTAGAAGGTCGTGAAAAATTAGAAGGTTACGATGTATTAGTATTAGAAAAATACTAATGATAAGATAGGTGAAGTTACGGCGATAAAAAGTACCCGTGAATCTCTTGGAGAGGAGCGGGTACTTTTGTATAATTGTATAAAAAAGTATGGCGAAATATCAGTAAAATCTTTTCCTTTTCACAATTCACAATCATTAGGTTATAATGATAGAATAAAATTTATTCTACTGACAAGGGAAAGACAATTTTCAATAAAAGGTGATTCGATGGCAAATGAGCAAGTACTAACAGCCGAACAGGTACTCGAAAAAGCGGGACAATATTTAGCGGACGATGATATAGAACTGGTGGCGCGTGCCTATGAATATGCACGTGATGCACATAGCGAACAGTATAGAAAATCGGGCGAACCATATATTATTCATCCGATTCAAGTTGCAGGTATTTTAGTTGATTTACACATGGATCCCTCTACAGTATCAGCTGGATTTTTACATGATGTAGTAGAAGATACAGAAGTTACATTAGAGGATATTGAACGGGAATTTAGTAAAGAAATTGCAATGCTTGTTGATGGTGTTACAAAACTTGGGAAAATTAAATATAAGTCTCATGAACAGCAACAGGCAGAGAACCATCGCAAAATGTTTATTGCAATGGCGCAAGATATTCGTGTCATTTTAATTAAATTAGCTGACCGGCTTCATAATATGCGTACGCTTAAGCATTTGCCTCAAGAAAAGCAGCGTCGCATTGCAAATGAAACGTTAGAAATTTTTGCACCTTTAGCACATAGGCTCGGAATCAATACGATTAAATGGGAGCTTGAAGATACATCACTTCGTTATTTAAATCCACAACAATATTATCGTATTGTGAATTTGATGAAGCGAAAACGCGCGGAACGTGAAGAATATTTAGATGAGGTTATGACAAGTATTCAAGAGAAATTAAATGAGGTTTCTATTCATCCAGATATTTCAGGAAGACCGAAACATATTTATAGCATTTATCGTAAAATGGCACTTCAAAATAAACAGTTTAATGAAATTTATGATTTGTTAGCTGTGCGTGTTGTTGTCAATAGTATTAAGGATTGCTATGCGGTATTAGGAATTATTCATACGTGCTGGAAACCGATGCCAGGACGTTTTAAAGATTATATCGCAATGCCAAAAGCAAACCTATATCAATCGTTGCATACAACTGTCATCGGTCCAAAGGGCGATCCACTTGAAGTGCAAATTCGTACGAAGGAAATGCATGAAATTGCTGAATATGGAATTGCGGCACACTGGGCATATAAAGAAGGAAAAGCAGCAGCGACAGGAACGCTTGAGAAAAAATTAACATGGTTTAGACAAATATTAGAATGGCAAAACGAAGCTTCTAATGCGGAAGAGTTTATGGAGTCATTAAAGATTGATTTATTTTCCGATATGGTGTTTGTCTTTACACCAAAAGGTGATGTAATGGAATTGCCAATGGGTTCGGTTCCAATTGATTTTGCATACCGTGTTCATTCAGAAATCGGTAATAAGACCATTGGCGCAAAAGTAAATGGTAAAATGGTCACTCTTGATTATAAGTTAAAAACAGGTGACATTATTGAAATTTTAACCTCTAAACATTCATATGGACCAAGTCAAGATTGGGTAAAACTTGCACAAACTTCTCATGCGAAAAATAAGATTCGTCAATTTTTCAAAAAGCAACGTCGTGAAGAGAATATTGACAAAGGACGCGAACTTGTTGAAAAAGAAGTGCGTAGCTCAGAGTTTGAAATGAAAGAAGTACTCGCACCAGATAATTTAAAACGCGTTGCGGAGAAATTTAATTTTGCTAATGAAGAAGATATGTTTGCAGCGGTAGGATACAACGGGATTACAGCTGCGCAAATTGTAACGCGATTAACGGACAAGTTCCGCAAACAACGTGAAGAAGAGCAAGATATTGTTGAGGTTAAAGAAGTTCGTAAACCAATGAAAATTCGAAAATGGGACTCTGGTGTAAAAGTAAGTGGTGCAGATAATTTATTAATTCGTTTATCAAAATGTTGTAACCCAGTTCCCGGTGACGATATTATCGGATATATTACGAAAGGCCGCGGTGTCTCTATTCATCGTCGTGACTGCGTGAATGTGCACACGGAAGAAGCGAAAGAGCGTTTATTAGAGGTCGAGTGGGAAGGTAGTCCTGAAAAAGAAATTGAGTATAATGTTGATATTGAAATTTCTGGTTACGATCGTCGCGGCTTGTTAAATGAGGTGCTACAAGCTGTTACAGAGACGAAAACTTACATTTCGGCTGTTTCGGGTCGAAGTGACCGCAATAAAATGGCAACCATTAACATGTCGATTTCCATTCGTAACTTACAACATTTGAAAAAGGTAGTAGAGCGTATTAAACAAGTTCCAGAAATTTATGCAGTACGCCGTATGATGCATTAATAGGGAGTGTATAACATATGAGAGTTGTCTTACAGCGATCAAAGGAAGCGTCCGTCACAGTAGATGGTGAGATTGTGGGACAAATTCCGTTTGGCTTAACATTACTAGTTGGCATTACGCATGAAGATACAGAACAAGATGCAGCTTACATTGCTGAAAAAATTGCGAACTTACGTATTTTTGAAGATGAGAACGGCAAAATGAACCATTCTATACTCGATGTAAAAGGACAAGTTTTATCCATCTCGCAATTTACATTATACGGGGATTGTCGTAAAGGAAGACGCCCAAACTTTATGAATGCTGCGAAACCTGACTATGCAGAGCGCTTATACGATTTCTTTAACGAAGAAATTCGTAAACAAGGGCTGCACGTAGAAACAGGTAAATTCGGAGCAATGATGGACGTTTCTTTAGTAAACGATGGTCCGGTGACCTTAATTGTAGAAAGTAAATAGTGTTTTGGAAGAAGAGAGGAGTATGTGAGCCTCTCTTTTTTTATAATTTCTTTTAATGGTATATTTTTCTAATTATTGTTATGATATTTGTGAAAATACATAATATATTTTGGGGGATTATGGGAGGAGAATTTGATGGAAACGTTTGTACTTGTTCATGGTGCATGGGATGGTAGTTATGTCTGGGGGAAAGTGGCTGCACTTTTAAGGAAAGATGGCCATCGTGTATATACTCCTACATTAACGGGGCTTGGAGAACGAACACATCTTATGCAACCTAGTATCGGATTAAATACATATATTCAAGATATTGTTAATGTCATTCGATACGAGGAGTTAAAAGACGTAATTTTAGTGGGGCATAGTTATTCTGGTATGGTGATTACAGGTGTGGCGGAAGTAATTCCAGAATTTATTAAGAAAATGGTATATGTGGATGCAATGATTCCGGACGACGGTGATTCTGTCATGGACATTTCTGGATCAAAAATGGCTGCACACTTTATAGAAGAAGTAAAAGCATACGGGGAAGGATGGCGTGTTCTACCTAGAAATACATTCGATGAAAGAAAATCAGCTATGTCATTGTTGGCTTTTACACAAGCTGTTGAAATAAAAAATCCTATTGTTCAACATATACCGCATATATACGTAGAAATACAGGATCATCCAGAGTATTGGCCAATGACACCTATCTTCTTAGCGTCAGCAAAAAAAGCAAGAGATAGAAAATGGAATGTTTTTTCCATTGAATCTGGTGGACATTGGATAATGGAAACAAATCCAGAGGCATTAGTCCATATATTGAATAAGTGTGTAGAATGAGTTTACTTTCTATGGTAGAAGGGAAAGCAAAAGTAGGAGATAGATTTGGGTACTGCCAGTATTTAATATCGCCCTATATTTCATGATGAAGTTATGTATTCTTGGAGTTGTAGGAGATTGGGGATTTCGAGCAGAAGAAATACTGGCTATCATTATTGTTGTGAATCGAACGCTAATGTTTGTTTGGAAGCAATAAATTAATGATATAGTATAATGTAAGCAATAGTAAAAATATTCGAATATATGTGTGGTCAGGGGGAGAAAGTGTATGAATTGGTCTATATTCAAAGATTCTAAATTTTTCTTGTGGTTCAGCTTGGCTCTTTTTTTACATGCAGTAGGAGTTACTCTCGTAGCCTTAAGTTACAGTACTTGGGTAATATTTGTAATAGCAGCAAGTGTTGTAACATTTTTTATGTTTCAAAGAGCAGATTACTTATATAAAAGTGACATGGAATAACGTGATTCCTTTATACGTATAACCATCCAATCAATATGGAACAATAAAACATAAATACATCCATATTGAATGTGAGGGATACATATATGCGTATGAATGAAAAGGGACATTCTGTTACAAATGGTGCAAATCAATTATTTAATGTGAGTTTCCATGATTTTATTTCAAAAGAACAAACGAATACTGGGATGGAGCTTGCTTCTGAGTTTGGGATTTCCCTTCAAGATGTAAGACGTTTAAAGAAGCAATTGGAACGTTCCTAGAGCACTTGACAATCGTTCTTAACAAACGTATAGTAATTTTATATTTACATATGGACAGAACCGTTGATCGAGAAGAGTAAATGAGATACACATGGAAAGAGAGGAAATGTCTTAGGCTGAAAGCATTTCTACATGATGACTTATTGAATGACACTCTGGAGGTTTTAGCTTGAAAGGCGTATGCTTAGTAGAGTTGAACGCAAACTTTAAGCGTTATTAAAAAAAGTGGAAGCATACGTTGCTTCAATTAGGGTGGCACCACGGGTATTATACTCTCGTCCCTACTGGATAATCAGTAGAGTCGAGAGTTTTTTTATTTTTATTAAGATTAAAATAATTTGAGGAGGAACTGAATATGTCTATTCAAATCCCACGCGGAACGCAAGATATTCTTCCAGGTAGTGTAGAATTATGGCAATATATCGAAGGACAAGCGCGCGAAATTTGCCGTCGTTACAATTATAAAGAAATTCGTACACCAATTTTTGAACATACAGAGCTGTTTTTACGCGGCGTTGGTGATACAACAGATATTGTTCAAAAAGAAATGTACACATTCCAAGATCGCGGAGACCGCAGTTTAACACTTCGTCCAGAAGGTACTGCACCTGTTGTGCGTTCTTATGTTGAAAATAAAATGTTCGGTGATGCAACACAGCCAACGAAATTATACTATATCGGTCAAATGTTCCGTTATGAAA
This sequence comes from Bacillus cereus group sp. BfR-BA-01522, assembly GCF_022662635.1. Taxonomy (NCBI): domain Bacteria; kingdom Bacillati; phylum Bacillota; class Bacilli; order Caryophanales; family Bacillaceae; genus Bacillus; species Bacillus cereus group sp. BfR-BA-01522. Next base: position 266,663 of record NZ_JAKUDY010000002.1, read on the forward strand.
GACCGCAAGCAGGTCGTTATCGTCAATTCGTCCAATTCGGTATTGAAGCAATCGGTAGTAACGATCCTGCAATTGATGCCGAAGTAATTGCACTTGCGGTAGAATTTTACCGCGGTATGGGTTTAAAAAATATTAAAGTTGTATTAAATAGCTTAGGAGATCCAGCGAGCCGTCAAGCGCATCGAGAAGCGTTAATCGCTCACTTTAAACCGCGCATCGGTGAGTTTTGTTCCGATTGCCAATCTCGTTTAGAGAAAAACCCACTTCGTATTTTAGACTGTAAGAGAGATCGTGATCATGAATTAATGAATACAGCACCATCTATTACAGATTATTTAAACGAAGAATCAACGGCATATTATGAAAAGGTTCAAGAGCTATTAACAATGATGGGCGTTCCATTTGAAAAAGATCCAAACTTAGTGCGTGGTTTAGATTATTATCAACACACTGTTTTTGAAATTATGAGTGAAGCGGAAGGATTTGGTGCCATTACAACATTAAGTGGTGGTGGACGTTATAATGGACTTGTTCAAGAAATCGGTGGCCCAGAAATGCCTGGTATCGGTTTTGCGATGAGTATTGAACGTTTAATTATGGCACTAAAAGCTGAAAATATCGAGTTGCCAATTGAAAATACAATTGATTGTTACGTTGTTGCACTTGGTGATAAGGCGAAGGATCATGCTGCAAAAGTTGCTTTTGACCTTCGTAAATCTGGCCTATCAGTTGAAAAAGATTATTTAAATCGTAAAATGAAAGCACAATTTAAATCAGCGGATCGTCTAAATGCGAAATATGTAGCGGTATTAGGTGAAGATGAGCTAGATAAAGGTGTGATTAATTTGAAGGATATGGCGACAGGCGAGCAAGAAGAAGTAGCATTAGATGTATTTGCTTCATATATCGCAGAGAAATTAATATAGGGGGAACTTGTAATGGCTGAAAGAACACATGCATGTGGAAGAGTAACAGTAGAAGCAATTGGACAAACCGTTCAATTAAAAGGTTGGGTACAAAAGCGCCGCGATTTAGGTGGGCTAATCTTTATCGACTTACGTGACCGTACAGGTATTGTACAAGTTGTCTTTAGTCCAGAAACATCAAAAGAAGCGTTAGAAGTAGCAGAAACAATTCGTGGTGAATACGTATTACATGTAGAAGGTACAGTTGTTGCGCGCGGAGCTGGTGCAATTAATGAAAATATGGCAACTGGCCAAATTGAAGTGCAAGCGACGAAAGTAACGGTCTTAAATGCAGCGAAAACAACTCCGATTATTATTGCAGATGATACAGATGCATCAGAAGATGTTCGTTTAAAATATCGTTATTTAGATTTGCGTCGTCCTGTTATGTACAATACATTCAAAATGCGTCACGATGTAACGAAAACAATTCGCAATTTCTTAGATACAGAAGAATTTTTAGAGGTGGAAACACCAATTTTAACAAAGAGTACACCAGAAGGTGCTCGAGACTATTTAGTACCAAGTCGTGTACATGACGGTGAGTTTTATGCATTACCACAATCTCCGCAACTATTTAAACAGCTTCTTATGGTCGGTGGATTTGAGCGCTATTATCAAGTAGCACGTTGTTTCCGTGATGAAGATTTACGTGCGGATCGTCAACCAGAATTTACACAAATCGATATCGAAGCTTCCTTCTTAACGCAAGAAGAAATTTTAGACATGATGGAACGCATGATGACGAAAGTGATGAAGGATGTAAAAGGGGTAGAAATTAGCGTACCATTCCCTCGTATGACATATGCTGATGCGATGGCTCGCTATGGCTCTGATAAACCAGATACACGCTTTGAAATGGAACTAACGGATTTATCTGAATTTGCAGCGGGCTGCGGTTTTAAAGTATTTACAGGTGCTGTAGAAAATGGTGGACAAGTAAAAGCGATTAATGCAAAAGGTGCAGCAAGCAAATATTCTCGTAAAGATATCGATGCATTAACTGAATTTGTAAAAGTATACGGTGCAAAAGGTTTAGCTTGGTTAAAAGTGGAAGAAGATGGCTTAAAAGGACCGATTGCGAAGTTCTTTAATGAGGAAGAAGCAAATGTAATAATGACTACATTAGAAGCTTCTGCGGGCGATTTATTACTATTCGTAGCTGATAAGAAAAGTGTTGTGGCAGATAGCTTAGGTGCACTTCGTTTACGCTTAGGTAAAGAGCTGGAACTAATTGACGAAAATAAATTCAATTTCTTATGGGTAACAGATTGGCCGCTTCTTGAATATGATGAGGAAGCAAATCGTTACTTTGCGGCGCACCATCCATTCACAATGCCGTTCCGTGAAGATGTTGAGCTATTAGAAACAGCGCCTGAAAAAGCGCGTGCACAAGCGTACGACCTTGTATTAAATGGTTATGAACTTGGCGGTGGATCCCTTCGTATTTACGAGCGTGATGTACAAGAAAAAATGTTCAAAGCACTTGGATTCACACAAGAAGAGGCGCGAGAGCAGTTCGGTTTCCTATTAGAAGCGTTTGAATATGGTACACCACCACATGGCGGAATCGCATTAGGTTTAGACCGTCTAGTGATGTTACTTGCTGGTCGTACAAACCTTCGCGATACAATCGCGTTCCCAAAAACAGCAAGTGCAAGCTGCTTATTAACAGATGCGCCAAGCCCGGTTGCTGGAGCGCAGCTGGAAGAGTTACATTTGAAATTGAATGTAAAAGAATAGAAATAAGAATGAAGCTAGATGGGGTATACTAACTCCGTCTAGCTTTTTTAGAGTAAACAAAATTTTGATGGCATTCGCATGTTTGTTAGATGGCCAGTCTATTTCAATATGTATTTTTAAAGATTGTGTAACTTTTTCTATACAAATAGTCGGAAAAACGCTAGAATACTTCATGGTAGACCATTTTTGTAATAGGAGTGTAGAGCTGAATGTTACATCAATTTTCACGAAATGAATTAGCCTTTGGAAAAGAAGGACTTGAAATATTAAAAAATAGTACAGTCGGTATTCTAGGGATTGGCGGCGTAGGGTCATTTGCAGCTGAAGCGTTAGCTCGCTCTGGTGTAGGACGTCTTGTATTAGTAGATAAAGACGTTGTTGATATTACAAACGTAAACCGTCAAATTCATGCATTAGTTTCTACTGTAGGACGTTCAAAGGTAGAACTAATGAAAGAACGCATCGCTGATATTAATCCAGACTGTGAAGTTATCGCATTAGAAATGTTTTATACGGAAGAAACGTATGAAGATTTCTTTCAATATGGATTAGATTTTGTCGTAGATGCTTCCGATACGATTACGTACAAGATTCATTTAATTAAGCAATGTTTACGTCGTAAAATTAAGATAATCTCAAGTATGGGCGCGGCGAATAAAATGGATCCAACTCGTTTCCGTATCGCAGATATTTCAAAAACGCATACGGATCCAATTGCGAAAGTAATTCGTACGAAACTTCGTAAAGAAGGGATTAAAAAAGGTGTGAAAGTTGTATTTTCTGATGAAAATCCAATTGTCATTCGTGAGGATGTACGTAAAGAGATTGTTCCAGATGAAAATGCAAAAATTCGTAAAGCGAAATTACCACCTTCTTCTAACGCATTCGTACCATCTGTAGCAGGTCTAATTATGGCTAGTCACGTTGTACGCGAACGCATCAAAAATATCGAAGTGAAGCGTGTAGGGCAAGATTAAAGAGAAACAAGGATAGATATAGTTGCGATTAAAAATCATATTTATGATTTTTTTCAGCAAATAAGAAAGTCTCCCCACCTCATAGTAAATGGCGGGGAGGCTTTTAGTTTTCGGCCGAACATATAATATCTAAATCTCCATTTTGATCCGTTTTAAAAATAGGGGCGATTTGTTCTGTTTGTTGATCTTTTGAAACGAGATGACGTGCGCGATCCATAATTCTTACAAGCATTGCGTAATCTTTCTCAATCGTTTGTTGTTGCTTTGTTAGAGCAACTAATTTTGTTTCAAGCTCATCATTTATTTTTTGTAAAGAAGTAAGCTTTGTTTGCAATATTTTATTTTCATTTTGTAACTTTGTAAGTGAAGGTTGATGTTGTTCTATATTTTGTAAAAATGAAATGACATCTTGCATTGTAAGTGATTTTAAGTTGCTTTTCTTCTTTTGTTTTGAGATATTTTTCTTTTTCTATTCTAGCTTCCGAACGTTTTAATTCTTTTCTTTGTTTTTTTGCAAGTTGTATGGCCTCTTCATAATTTTGTCGAACTTCTGCATTCCATCTAAATCCGCACGCTGCGGACGTTCGGTTTAACTGATCTCCAACTTCATCAAACGCTTTCAACTGTGTACTTCCGCTACGAATATGTCGTAATACGGTTTCTGCTAACAGGAAATCATCTTCTTTCGTCCATGCATCTTGGCGCGTTTTCATAAGTGAAACCTCCATTATGATGTCGTTTTCGCTTAGATTACCCTTTTAGTTTGCTTTTATACTAGTTTGCATATTTTGCTATTTACTTGTACCTCTTGTAAATAAAATTTGTATTACGTTTTATATTATTAAACAAATGTAAGGATGGTACATGTAATACTTCTGATCATTCATAGATGTATTTTGAACTGTTTTCACTTATATTAATTACTATTTTTATTTGTTTTATATTATGGTGAAGTGTTTTCGATATTTTCCAGGTGTTTTATTAGTGAACTTTTTAAAAACTTTAGTAAAGTAGCTTTGGTCACTAAAATTGAGCCAAGCACAAATGTCGGATAAAGAATAATCCGTTAAAGTTAGTAATTTTTTTGCTTCTTCTACGCGCTCGCGTTGAATATATTCATTTAATGAGATTCCGACTTCTTCTTTGAATAATATAGATAAGTAATTTGGATTCATATTGACCATACGAGCAAGTTGCTTAACAGATATTTTTTGGTAAATATTTTTAAAAATATAGTTTTGACAAGTAGTGATAGCTTTTGAATGGTGCTGCGCTTTATGTTCCTTTACACGATCTGCAAATGTACACAGAGCAACTTTTAGCAATTTATCAATGGTTTTTATATCTTTTGATTTTTCAATATTTTGTATATACATCTCACCAAGTGTACGAGCGATTCCAGAAGGAAGACCACCCTTTATCGCATATTTAGCAACAAGTGTGATGGAAGAAATCCCTTTATTTTTTTGGTATCGCAACTGATTAAGTGAAGACATGGATTTAATTGTTTCTTGTGAATATGCATCATAATATTTGAGACATGATTCTTTATCCCCATCTTTGATAGCCACAAGTAACCGTTGTTCTAATGAAAAATTAAAATTAATAGATTCAGTCATCTTTTTTATTGGAATATATGAATATTTATTGAAGATATTTGTATTTATCTCATCAAGTGAGTTGTTCTTATTTAAAAAGGTATTTGTATCTAATCTCTTTTTATAGATTAAGTTATAACATAGACATGCTATATTCACTAAGAACCATTTATCTTTGACTGGTAATGAAAGAAAGTAGTTCTTTAGTTTTTTGGGACTTGTAGAGGAATTCAAATCTTTTAGCATGTTGTCAATTATCTCGTCTGAAAAATGTATATGCGTTGCAGGGCCAATAATAACCGTACCATTAACTATGTAATCGTTCCTTATGTGAATTAAAATGAAATGCTCTAGATATTGAGTGGTTCTGAAGATAGGAACATTATATGGATCACCTTTCTGATAAAGTGTATATAATTCTTCCTCCTTTGAGGTATAGAGAGGGTTAGAAAGATTTTGTGATGTAAATTTAAGAAGAATATTTTTGTTAGTATCTAAAAAACAAACTGGGATTTTGAAAGATTGAAAAAATACATTGCAAGTGTATTCTATATCGACTAGATTGATTGATTTAGTCATTTTCTTTTCCTCCTTACAGTTGTATGTACTAGATGCGTAATGACAATTACTTATTTGATCATAAAGCATTGTAAATGTCATTACATGTAACAAAAAGGTATTTTTTAGTAAAAATACCAAACTTCTAAGAATAATACCATAATTTCTCAAAAATAGCACATATTATTTAATAGGTGAGTAACAGCTATTGAAGGTAGCGTAAAAGCTGAGAATTATTATATTTGTTTCATAGTTGTTGATGTTATCTGCCAAGAAAACTATTTAGATTTGAAAAGTATATGATCTTACAAATGGAAAAAAGGGAGAGATGTCAATGGATAATTTTCGAAGGAATGAATTGAGATATAACACAAGGAACAAAGATATATGAGATAGCGTTTGTTTTTACAATAATTCATAAAAAGTGTATGGATATATTTATATAAAAATAAAGATTACTGAGGAATCTGATTTGGGCAGAAAATGTAATAGTAAAAAATAAGAAGAGTAACTGGGGAATTGTAAACATTGGGGATATTGGAACAACTATGTTTTATGTTATCTGTTCAATACTGATACTTGTAGTACCATTGTTAATTTTTCTAAGAAGAATAGCGGTAAATAGATTGAAAAAATGATAGAAGTAGCAAAGGGGAAAAGAGAAATGAAAAAATTATTGAGTATGATTTTAGTCTTTGTACTAATGTTTTCTACATTGCCTAGCTTATTTGCAAATGCAGCTTCAAAAACAAAAGGCTCTTTAACAATTCATAAGTATGAACAAGAGAAAGACAAAATAGCAGGGGCTGAAGGGGATGGTTCTGCGAAGCAAGATGTGCCGAAAGATGCCAAGCCATTAAAAGGTGTAACGTTTGAGGTGAAACAAGTGGCATCCTTTGAGAAAATTTCGAGTGATGGAAAGATTGTGAAAGAAGCAGTGAAACCTGTAGAGACTGCAACTCCGGTTAAAGTAACAACGAATGAAAAAGGAGAAGCGGTATTAAAAGAGCTTCCATTAGGACGTTATGAAGTGAAAGAAGTAGCAGGGCCTCCGCATGTTAACTTAAACCCAAATACGTATACAGTCGATATTCCGCTGACAAATAAAGATGGAAATGTATTAAACTATGATGTTCATATGTATCCAAAGAATGAAATTAAGCGCGGTGCAGTAGAATTAACGAAGACAGGCGCAGGCAATAAAGCGCTAGCACAGGCGGAATTCTCTTTATTTAAAGAGGATGGAACAGAATTTAAAAAGGGCTTAGTAACAGATGAGAATGGTTATATTCGCGTACAAGGCTTAGAGTATGGAAAATACTATTTTCAAGAAACAAAAGCGCCAGAAGGATATATGAATGATCCAACAAAATATAAGTTTTTAATTGCAAACTCTGGAACAATTAATGAAGATGGAACAATTACTTCCGGTGAAGTAGTAAAAGTAGCGGTGAAAAACTATGAAGAGCCAACAATTGACAAAAAGATTAATGGAAACTTAGAAGCTTTACCAATTAACCCACTAACAGATTACAATTATGATATTAAAACATTAATTCCAGAAGATATTAAAGAGTATAAACAGTACGTTGTAACAGACGTGTTAGACAATCGTTTAGTGATTCAAGGTAAGCCAGTTGTGAAAATCGATGGAAAAGAAGTAGATTCAAATGTTGTAGAAGTAGTTGTGGAAGGTCAAAAAGTGATAGCTACTGTGAAAGACTTTGTAAAGTTACATAAGAAAAAAGAACTTCATTTACAAATTAAATCACAAATAAAAGAAGGTGTAAAAGCTGGGACGGAAATTCTGAATAAAGCGACCATTGGGTTTACGAACAAAAACGATGTGACGGGCGATAAGGAATCTAAACCAGTAATTGTTGTTCCGACAACTGGAACGATTGAGTTAACAAAAATTGATGGGGCTAATAGTAAAAAATTACAAGGTGCTGAGTTTGAATTAAGAGATAACGATGGAAAGGTAGTCATTGTAGAAGGAAGAGAAGTAAAAGGTGTATCAGATAAAAATGGTATCATTATATGGAGTAACCTTCCGTATGGAGACTACCAAATTGTTGAAACGAAAGCACCAACATATACAAAAGAAGATGGTACAACAGGTTCTTATCAATTATTAAAGGAACCAATTGATGTGACTGTTAATGAAAATAAACAATCGATTAAATTAACTGTGGAAAATAATAAAAGCGGCTGGATTCTTCCGGCAACAGGAGGCATGGGCACAGCTATTTTTACTGTACTAGGCCTTGTGCTAATGGCTGTGGCAGTATTTGCTTTCTTTAGAAAAAAATCTGCGAATAATTAAGTTTTTAGAGAGGTTTGACCACGTAATGTAAAAAGAGGAGAAGCGATTTGCTTTCCTCTTTTCGACATTTCAGTACGTATAGAGGGGAGAACTATGAAGCGAAATATTGTTTTTGGAGTTTTTGTATTAGGCCTTAGCATTTTCCTATATCCTACTATCAGTAATTGGTTGGCGACGAGGGCACATTATTCTGAGATTAACTCTTATGATAAGAAAATAAAATCATTGCAAAAGAAAGAAATTGAACGTAGGAAAATGGAAGCAGCTGAGTATAACAAACAAGTTCAAAACTCTACGCAAACATTCTCAGATCCGTTTGCTGAAGAACAAAAAAGTAATCAAAAATCGTACGCAGATGCTTTAAATTTGGGCGATGTAATGGGATATATTGAAATACCTAAAATCGATGAAAAATTGCCAATCTATCAAGGAACTTCTGAGGAAGTATTAAGCCGTGGGGTAGGTCATTTAGATAGATCTTCGCTCCCAGTAGGTGGGAAAAGTACGCACACTGTTTTAACGGGGCATCGTGGTTTACCGTCTGCAAAGTTATTTACAGATTTAGATAAGTTAGTTGAAGGAGATCTTTTCTATATTCATTCCTTAAATAATATTCTTGCTTATGAAGTAGATCAAATAAAAGTAGTGTTACCACATGAAACGGATGATTTACTAATTGCAGAAAATCAAGATTATACAACGTTAGTTACATGTACGCCGTATGGATCAAATACACATAGATTGCTTATTCGAGGTGAGCGTGTAGAGTATAGTCAAAAAGAAAAAGAGCGACAAGAAATGAGTAATGGGAAATGGTTCGATAAGTGGATAATCATTGTTCCAATCATACTGTTATGTACATCTCTATTCGCAATTTATAAGAGAAGAATAAGTAGATAAAACATAATCTTGTCTATATGCTCAATTTACAAAATTTTAAAAAAGAATAACGTGAAGGTGGAGACAGGGAAATTGAGACCACAATTGAAGAAGATAAGTATTCATTTTATGGTTTTTTTACTTACATGTGTGAATCTTGTAATATATTTACCGAAAGAAGTACAAGCATCTACAGTAGAATTAAAAGGGTTAGGTAATATCTCTCATTATAATGCAGTCGTTTTTGGTAATCATAGTGCGATAGGTGGAGATATTGAGGGAGCGATAGCAATTCAAGGTGATATGGATGCGTCAGGTTATACCGTTGTAGGTGCTGCAACTGGAGGGGGTAACATAGTTGGTGAAAGATGGATTGACGAAGGATATCCATCCTTGTTATTGTCAGGGAAAATGAAAAAATCTAGAGGAGAATCTTTTATAGTTCAACACGGAATCGTTGTAATGACAAAAGAGGCTGATTTAAATAACATATTACAATCTTATAATCGTATTGTTTATAAAGAAAAATCAGAAATTGATGCGAAATTTAATGAGTTTCGTAATATAGTTGATCAGGTCAATAGGGACGCAAGTCAATACAAAACAAATAACCCGGTACCAAAAATGAGTTATGGTATTGGGGAAGATATGAAGAATCCAAATATATATGTTTCATCAGAAATGACAGGGAAATCAAGTTTAGAGGTGAGAGATGTATATTTACCGAATGCTGATAATAAAGATTTTATTGTTATGTATTCTGATGCAACAGAGATTGCTTTTAAAAACGGGTCAATATTGTATGATACAAACAATGTTGGGACAGCTACCGATGTAGTACAGACTTCACAACCTTATAATCCTCATTCACCGTTTAATAAGCTGTATGAGAAAGTTATTTGGGCATTTCCTAATGCCAAAAAGATTACAACAGATGGTTATGGTGTTGTCGGAAGTGTATTTGCTCCAAATGCAGTGCTAGAAGCGAAAGGTGGTTCCATCAATGGACAAATATTTGTGGGTGAACTACATCAAAGAGGTGGGTTTGAAGGGCATAACTTTCAATTAAACTGGAAGAACTGGAACAAGCATGGCACAGGAAAAGTGAAAATAAAGAAAGTCGATACGAAAAATATCGATAAGAGATTGGCGGGAGCAAAGTTTAATATTGTAGATGGGAACGAAAAAGTAGTAGAAAAATTAGAGACGGATGAAAAAGGAGAAGCAATATCAAAAGATTTACCGATAGGTGAATACAAAATTGTTGAAACAGAAGCGCCAGCGGGCTATGAATTATTAAAAGATAAAGTAACGGTAACAGTAAAGCAAAAAGAGACAGTAGAAATGATGGTGAAAAATAAAAAAGCTCCTGATTCAGTAGGTAGAGTGAAACTGAAGAAAGTCGATACGGACAATGTAGATAAAACATTGGCAGGAGCGAAGTTTAATCTTGTAGACGGGAACGAAAAAGTAGTAGAAAAATTAGAGACGGATGAAAAAGGGGAAGCAATATCAAAAGATTTACCGATAGGTGAATACAAAATCGTTGAAATAGAAGCACCATCGGGCTACGAATTATCAAAAGATAAAGTAATAGTAACAGTAAAACAAAAAGAGACAGTAGAAATGGTGGTGAAAAATAAAAAAGCCCCCGATCCGGTAGGTAGAGTGAAACTGAAGAAAGCCGATACGGACAATGTAGATAAAACATTGGCAGGAGCGAAGTTTAATCTTGTAGACGGGAACGAAAAAGTAGTAGAAAAATTAGAGACGGATGAAAAAGGGGAAGCAATATCAAAAGATTTACCGATAGGTGAATACAAAATCGTTGAAATAGAAGCACCAGTGGGCTACGAATTATCAAAAGATAAAGTAATAGTAACAGTAAAACAAAAAGAGACAGTAGAAATGATAGTGAAAAATAAAAAAGCCCCTGATTCAGTAGGACAGATTGAGATTGAGAAAGTGGATGCCGAGGATTCAAGTATGAAATTAAAAGGGGCTATGTTTCAAATTTTAAATAAAGACGGGATAGAAGTTGGTATATTAACGACAGATGAAAAAGGTAAGGCTATTTCTAAACAATTGGCACTTGGAAAATATATGATTAAAGAAATAAAAGCACCGGACGGTTACATGTTGCTTAGGGATTCGATTGAGATAGAAGTTACAGAAACGGAAGGAACACAAAAAATAACAGTAGAAAATACGAAGGATGATTGGACAATTCCCAATACTGGCGGTACTGGGACGACAATATTTTATACGAGCGGTGTTATGTTGATGTTTGTAATGTTATTTTTATTGTTCCGTAAGAGAAATCATAAATAAAAATATGGACAAATGAAAGGGTTCAGCTTTAATAGATTTATAAGGATGAGATTTGAAAAGAGGAGGAGCAAATTAATTCCTTCTCTTTTCGTTGTTTTTACTGTCCGTAATAGCCTTCACTTTATATTTCTTGCTTCAATTGGAAGCTACAAGCAGTGGAGGTTTTGAGTAGCTTGTTTGTTGTTTCGTCAAATGTTTTTAACGGTGCTATGCAAAATACCGTCAATCGGTTCCTGCTAACAGGAAATCATTTTCTTTCGTCCATGCATCTTGGCGCGTTTTCATAAGCGAAACCTCCATTATGATGTCGTTTTCGCTTAGATTACCCTTTAGACTTTGTTTTATGCGAATTCTGTAATCTTTCATAAACAGTCGAGAGTGCCTGTTCGAATTTTCCTGTTGTTTTTGGTCGATAGTACTGCTTATTTTTTATTTTGTCAGGTAAGTATTGTTGCTCAATCCATCCGTTTGGATAATCATGCGGATATAAATAACCGATACCTCTTCCTAAAGATTCAGCTCCTTTATAGTGACTATCTTTTAAGTGGTTTGGAATATCACCAGTTTGTCCATTTCGTAAATCGTGGAGTGCTGCATCAAGCGCTTTATAAGCTGAGTTTGATTTTGGTGATAAGCAAAGTTCAATAACAGCATTAGCAAGTGGAATGCGGGCTTCTGGAAATCCAACTCGTTCCGCCGATTCAATGGCCGCCAAAGTTCGAGGGCCAGCTTGCGGGCTAGCAAGTCCAATATCCTCATATGCCATAATAAGAAGTCTTCTGCAAATGCTTTGTAAATCGCCTGCTTCAATTAGACGAGCTAAGTAATGAAGAGCGGCATTGACATCACTTCCGCGCACTGATTTTTGAAAAGCTGATAAGACGTCATAATGAGCGTCTCCATCTTTATCGTGAACAAAGCTTTTTTTCTGTAAACATTCTTCTGCAATCTCTAATGTAATTTCGACTGCTTGCTCATCTGTTGCAAAGCTTGATAAAACAGCAAGTTCAAGTGCATTATAGGCCGAGCGCATATCTCCGCCAGAAGCGCTTGCAAAGTGGCGGATTGCTTCATCTGTAACTGTTACATGATATTCTCCGAGCCCTTTTTCTTTATCAGCTAGTGCCCGTTTTAATCCGGTTAAAATATCATCTTCTGTCAGTGCATGTAGTTCAAAGATTTGACAGCGGCTTCGAATCGCTGAGTTAATGGCGTGAAATGGATTGCTCGTTGTGGCGCCGATTAAAGTAAGGAGCCCGCTTTCTAAATGCGGTAAGAGAAAGTCTTGTTTCGCCTTATCTAGACGGTGTACCTTTGTATAACTTATTTTATGTGGATGAAATTATTAAATGTTGTTTTAAAAGGGGTGTATGGTTTTTATCCAAATTCCGACGGATAAAATTATGGCCCGATAAAATTAGACTGTATTTTTTTGTACTATAGTACATTTATTTTTAGTTCACAATATAGGACGTTAAAGTGTCACGCTAATGAAGAAGTGAATCAAAAGACGGACTATGCCATGAAACAGGCATTTAGCGACCCTACGGTTTTTCTAGAAGGGTTTAAAGAGAGAGAAGAGGAAGAAGGGCCGAATATTCTTCCAATCGATAAGAAGCCAGTAAAGTCTTCGTTTGCAAGTAAGTTTCGTAAATAACTTCCGCATTAGTTTTATAGATGGAGTGAACTTGTTTTTTGAAAGGGAAATAGGAAATTTGTGTTAAAATAAAATCAAGATTATGGAAAAGATATATGCTTGTTTTAAAAAGATAAATATTCACAGAGGGGGAAACACAGGTGACTCGTTTAATAAAAGAAACCGATTTTTTTACTTTGAATTTTTTATGCGACGGAGTATATGCTGCTATTTCAAAACCAGGTCAAGGTGCTTGGAGTAATGCGGGAGTAGTTGATTTGGGAGACGAATTATTAGTGTTCGATTCATTTACGACTCCTTCTGCTGGTTATGAATTAAGAAGACAAGCTGAAGATATTACAGGGAAAAAGATAAAATATTTAATAAACAGTCATTTTCACGGGGATCATGTTTTTGGAAATCAAGCATTTACAGATGCTACTATCATATCCACTTCTACAACAAAGAAATTATGCAAAGAAAAAAATGAAATTGGTGATTTAGAAAAAGAAATAGAAGAGATGGAAAGCTATTTAGATAGTTTAAGAAATCAAATAGAGGAAAATCAGGACATTATAATTAAAGATAGCCTGACAAATCAATTTAACGAAATGTCAAAAGTGTTGGATGACTTACCTCGTATGAAAATCGTTCTGCCATCAGTTATTTTTGAAGAAAAGCTGATTATAGAAGGTTCGAAAAGAAGCGTAGAATTATACTGTTTGGGCGGAGGGCATACTCCTAGTGATACATTTATGTATTTACCCAAAGAAAAAATTGCCTTTATGGGTGATTTAGTAACAGAGGAATTACATTTACCCATTTATAATCCTAAAGAATTTAGCTCTATTTTAGAAAAAGTAGAGGAAATGGATATTGAAACTTTTGTACCAGGTCACGGAAACGTTGGGAACAAAGGATTGTTATATACATTGTCTGAGTATTTGACATTTTTAACTGAGAAATCTAGGGAAGCACTAAAAAATAATCAATCATTAGAAACCTTTATTTCAAAGTTTGATACACCTAATAAATATAAGGAATGGACAGGCGTGAACGGAATCAAAGGTAACCTTTCCAAGGTTTATACATTTTATAAAGGATAAAGAAAGTTAGAAATTTCTTATACAATAAATGAAGAATATTGGTTAAAAAACAGAAATTAAATGTAATAAAAACGCTTGGAGATTACCAAGCGTTTTTCATTGTATTATTATTTGTTTTTAAAACAAGTCTCAGTCGCTTAAATAGCTATTTCCATTCCGTAGCCAAAAGACCATAAATAACGTGGTCTACATAATGGTTATACAACCACTCTGCTTGTCTTATTTTACCTTCTTCTACAAATCCAAATCGTTCAGGAAGTGCTCTACTTTTTTTGTTTTCAACAGCAACACTAATCTCAATTTTGTTGAGTCCAAGTTCCTTGAATCCATAATCAATTAAAGACTTCAAAGCTTTTGCCATAATACCTTTACCTTGAAATTCTTCTCCTAACCAATAACCGACAATGCCAATTTTATTAGTCTTATGGATGTCATTAAAACCTATTGTTCCTGCGATTTTTCCTTTATAAATAATGGCGAAAGATTTTGGGTATCCTCCGTTTTCTGCAAATTCTTTTAGTCTCGTTTTAATATTTTGAGCAGCATCTTCTGCTTTTTCAATGTAGTCGAGCCACCCAAGCCATTCCTTTAAATATGATTTTGAACTAATAATTAAGTTGTAAAATTCTTCAGCGTCACTTTCATTAAACGTTCGTAATGTAACTTCTTCATCAATCTTATGTATTAACATATCTTTCTATCTCCTTTTTAGTAAGTTATTTGTTATTAAAGAGAATTATAAGTACGACTATTCCCAATATTAATTTTGTTTTAACATAAATTTTAAACTTTCCTTTCAGAGAAAATAAGCCCGCTTGAAATTAAGCGAACTATCTGGATTATATTAAATCCTTTAATATTAATCTTTGTATCCTAATTCTCGTTTGAGTCTATCTGTTTTTTCTTGGAGGACTTTTAGTTTGTCTTCAAATACTTGTTGTTCTTTTTTTCGTTGTTCACGTCTCAGTTTTACATATTCTGCAATCGGGATTGTTTTTAATTCAATTCCTTCATCCTCGTCTTCTTCTAGAAAATTGTCCTCTTCATTAAGAGACATAAAAAGTCCCTCCTAGTCATGCAGGACGACCAACCCAGTAACACAGTATATGTGTTACCAGTTATATTGTACACTTGAAGTCGCTGCTTCAAATGAGAGTCGTATTAGATCGGTACTAATGGGGCAAAAGCGAGGTAATAAAATAGAGGCGTGGGGGAAAATAACTTATAAGAAGGTTCCTCCATTTTCTTTTGGTAGTCAATTTTTTTATTGGCTTTTAGGTAAAAAAGAATCTGTTCTTGCTAAATTTACTGACACAAACTCACAAAATGATGTAAACATGCAACTTGTGGATGTTTCTGCACTTTCTTTATTGGGAGATCGAAGTTCTTATGACAGCAGTAACGAGGGGTCAGATTTATTAACGGAGTCTTTGACCGCCTTGTCGGGTTTAGGCTGTAATAATGACGTTTATTTAATGGGTGTAAAATGTAAAATAGGTTCTTTAACATTGATTTTCCGTTTTAATTCAGAAGGTCAGTGTATATTAGATGTTGATCGGTCATTATATACGAATGAAAAGGAAGAAATGATTGGTATAGATGATGATAGACCATTTTTTATAGGAGCTATTTATGGTATAACTTTTCCGAAGTTAATTGATCTTTATGTAGCAGAAAAAGGATTAGCCAAGTGGGCGAAAGCCAAGAAGAACAAAAGAAAAAATGGGCATTAAAAGTAATTAAAGATTTATGCGTACACAATAAGATAACAAAAGAAGAAGTGGACAAGTTATTAGCATAAAAAATAACTAAAAAGGTCCTCTTCATATGTTTTGAACAAAAGCATATGAAGAGGTCTTTTTCGTTTTTTAACTTTGATTAGCCTTAAATAAGGATTTAATAAATTTTTCACGCATTCTACTTTATGATAAATTTATTAAAGACATAATTAATTTAATAGTGTTCTTTAAACTAAAGGGGAGATATATATAATGTTTTACAATGAACCTTTATCACATAGAATGAGACCACGAACAATCGATGAAGTAGTTGGACAAGACGATGTAATAGGTCCCAAAACAGCCTTATACCGTATGCTTCAAAATGGACATATTCCATCCCTTCTTTTCTATGGGCCGCCAGGCACAGGGAAAACGTCTCTCGCTTTTGCAATTGCAAATACAGCAAAGAAAGAATTTTATGCACTAAATGCCATTAGTGCTGGAAAAAAAGAAATAGAAGCCGTTATCGAAGAAGCAAGATTAACTCGTAATGCGATTTGTTTTATAGATGAGATTCATTTGTTAAATCGTACACAGCAAGACTCACTGCTCAAGGCATTAGAGGAGGGGGTATTTACCCTAATTGGGGCAACAACAGAAAATCCTTATCATAGTGTGAGAGGTGCGATTTTATCAAGAATTGGACAAGTAAAGCAATTAAAAACTTTGTCTCCGTCTTCTATTCTAAAACTATTAAGAAGGGCGTTAGAAGATCAAGGAAACGGTTTAGGGAAAATGAATATTACTATATCCGATGAGCTACTAACGTTAATTGCTCAAACAACAGGAGATGCGCGTTCTGCACTTAATTTGTTGGAAGATATTGTATTTGGTTCTGAAAAAGATGAAAATAACAAAATTATTGTGACAGAAGATACCGTGAAACAATGTATTCAAAATAAAGGGTTCTCTCATGATAAAAAAGGGGATATTTTTTATAATTTACTATCCAGCTTTCAAAAAAGTGTCAGAGGTAGTGATGTAAATGCAGCCCTTCATTATTTGGCAAGATTGTTAGAAGGGGGAGACTTGGTTTCTATTTGTAGGAGATTACTTGTTATGGCGTATGAGGATATTGGGTTAGCTAATCCCGAACTCTGTGCAAGGGTTTTACCTGCAATAGAATCAGTAGAGCGAATAGGGTTGCCTGAGGGAAGAATACCTTTATCCGTTGTAACAATTGAATTGTGTTTATCTCCTAAATCAAATTCAGCTTATAAAGCTTTGGACAAAGCAATTGATGATGTGAAAAAAGGGCGTACAGGTGACATACCTGCACATCTAAAAGATGCTCATTATCAAGGTGCAGAAAAACTAGGGCATGGTCAAGGGTATTTATATCCTCATAATTATCCAAATGGATGGGTAAAGCAAGAGTATTTGCCTAATGAATTAAAAAATACGATATATTATGAACCGAAAGCGGCGGGAGAAGAAAAAAAGTTCGGTCATATTTATCAGAGATTGACGGATTTAAAAAAACAAAATTAATAATAAAAATAGTTCTCCCCACCAATTTATGAATAGGTGGGGAGAACTATTTAGAAATCAAAATCATCCAAAATGCTTTCTTCTTTTTGTTTTGGAGGATTTAAAGGTACTACTTCACTTTGCTTTACTTCTCGTAATGAAGTATTTTTCTTGAGTTCGTTCATTTTACTAAAAATCTCAACAGGATTATCTGATAGCATACTTTTTAACAATTCTTCAGCGATTGGTGTTCGTGTTTTACCTACCGTTAATAAATTTGTTAGTGGAATATCTTTGTTCATGCTTAATTCCATCCATTGGAATAAGGTGTCTTGGTAGGATTCTATATTATCTTTAAGGTCTTTATTTTGTTCTTTTGCTTGTACCAAAGCTAATTTTGTTTCAAGTAATTCTTTCTCCAACTTCTTGCACTTTTTAATATATTGTTGGAGCTTTAATTCATTCATTTTTAAAGCTCCAATTATTTTAGTTTTATCAGAATTTTTTTCTGTGAAAAACTTATTTACGATATCATTTGTGTTAATAATGGACTCATCTTCTTGAACTTCATTAGGAATGTGGTGTTGCATGACTTGATTTGTCTTGTCAATTGTGTCGCGTCCTTCACCTTTACGCCAAAAAAACTCTCCAATGTTGTGTTCAATCTCGCCATTTTCAAACAACTCTTTGGAATAACGGTATACATCCATATACGCTATTTTTCCAGTAACTTTTCTTTCTTTAGTATAACGATAGATGATATCTTGTATGAGTTCTGCAGGAAATGTTTTTTTAGGTCTGCCTCGTCTTTGTTTCATTTTTTATTTCGTTCCCTTCACCGTATTTGCTAATTTGGATGAAAAACTTAACATTTTATGGACACTTGTATCTAATTGATTTTTAGTAACGAGTAAATCTCTATTAAATTCTTGGTTGAATTCTGAAAAATCATCTTCAAAGGATTCGTTTAAAGCTATGCTATATAAATTGTTCAATGTCTTTATAAGTGCACTTACTTCGTTTTTACACTGTTGTAGTTCATGTTCTATTTGTTCTTTTTTTGATAGGAATTCTTCAGGACTAATTTTCCAATAATCACAAAAATAGCATTTATCTACTTGGCAAAAGACATTTTGGTCTGTACAATAACCTGTTTCAAGCTCCATTTCAAAGCCCGTATCATTAATTTTTAGTACTTTTTCTCGCACAAAATCATCATCTAAGTAGTTATGATATGAACCAGGAACAGAAGGATTTTCCTTATTTACTTCTTGTTGAAATTTAAATTTTTGCATCAATTGAAGGATTTCAACGTCTACCCAGTATTCCATATGCTGTTGATAATGATATTGTGATTGAACAGAAGTATGCCCTCCCAAACGAGCGATTTCAATGGGATGATAACCCTGTCGCATTAAATTTAAAAACGCAAAATGACGTGTATCTCCAAGACGAATTCTATGAGTATATTCTACTTAGTACACATTTTCTATAATTTGGTCATAAAAGTCATTTAAAAGAAATTTAAGATGATCATATCTGAACCTCTTTTTGAAATATTCAGGATGGTTAAGTTTTCTTTTTATCCCAATGGATGCATCTGAAATTAACGTTTTTGATGGGCCGAAAGCATTTGTCATTGTGATGTAACTTTCTATTTCTTGATACAACTTTTGGGGTATAGAGATTTTATCGATGATTTGAATTTTATGATGGTTTGCCTTTTGTTTTAAGCGAGGCAATCGTATATAGTGTCTACCATTTTCTGCGCTTAGTGCATTTCTATCTATATCACAAAATTCTGTTGGGCGCATAGGAATCAAATTGCTTAGTGTCCACCACAAGTAAATTGGATAGTATCTAAAAAAATGTTTCGCTTCTTTGGATATTTCTTTAAAGAAGCTTTCAATTACCCACGAAAATGTTAATACATCGTTTGATGGAGGGAGTTTTCGAACCATTCCGCCAACCTTCTGAATATCAATATCTTTTTTTATGTCTACAAGTATTTTTTTATAAGTTTGCTTAACGTCAATTTCTTCATAAAAATCAATGAAATTGAGGGTAGGAATACATAGATTCCACCGTGTTCTATCATCGTATTCATAAAGAAGGTGATTGCTAGTTTGTTCTAATAAATCTTCGCTACATGCATGAGATAGCGTAAGAAAGTTCTCAACATATTTATGGTATTTATTAAGGGATTCTAAGGAACGATAGGGAATTAAAGTAACAATCCAACATTTTAAAGCTTGAATGATAAGAATAGAATCTACATTCCAGAACATCATTCTTTCTCTCATAGTTGCAAAATTAAAGTAAACACTCGAATGACGAGTGTCGCATATAAAGCGCCACTCATCATTTTCGAAAGTACCTTCAATCAGTAATCCTTTCGACTTTTGCTCTTCTAAAATTTCAATTGCTTGTTGAATCATATTATCTACATTGAACTGGAAATCATTGAATTCTTCAAGGGATTCTTCAATTGCTTTGTCTTCTATTACAGACATGCTTATCGCCTACCTTAACGTTGAATAGTTACATACTCTTTGATATTAGGAATTGATTGTAAATCTTTTTTAAACTCTTCTAATCCATTTTTAAAGAAAGAAGATACTTCGTCCTTTCCAAATTTTTTACAGCAGATTCTATTAAATATAGATAATTGTATAAGGTATTAGAAAGACGAATTTTTTCACCCTGTTTAGTTGTTGTATTAAATAGTTCTTTAAATTCGCTGAAATTTAATTGGAATTCTTCTTCTAATTGTGACAATGCATAGAAATTTGGAACCGCAAACTGGCATTTTTCGCAATCTCGATTTGGAAATTTACAGATTTGATAAATACATTGGAAATATTCCTTTTTCGAGGGTTGTTGTCCTAGCTTTATGGAATCGTATATATCTTTTCTTTTTTCAAGCGAAAGTCCTTTGATAACTTTGTAAACAATTTGTTGTTCTTCACTTAATCTATTTAAATAGCGGGCCACTTGTTCAATATGATGTACATCACCAAATACTTCTTTTAGTGCTAGAGAAGTGTGAGTTCGCTCTTCTCTGTTATCAATAGGTTCCTGTAGTATCAATTCACTTAAAGCATCATATGCATAGCCAAAGTGACCGAGATCAAATAGTTGTTTTGTTATGAAGTCCATTTGTTCTTGTGGTATATCAATATAAATGTTCGTTGTTTCTTCGTTACTATGACTCCGTATGAATTTGGTAATTTCCAAAGGATTGCGTTTGGTCGTCTTTTTAATCACACTATAAACGTAGCTAATCAATGTGCGATTCATTTGTCTAGATTTAAAGATAAAATTATCGTTATGACTTTCGAAGAAAGCATTTCTTTGTCTATCAGTAAAATCTCTTTTGCGATTATTAAAATCAATTAGAACTTCTGATAAAGGTTGACAAATCTGACAGCGAAGTTCACATAATACAGTAGAATGCGCAAAGGCAGCCATAAGTTCATATGAACAAAAGAAATGACGTTTTTTCTTTGTTTTTGAATGTACGAAAGACATAGCTTTTACTTGATTAACAATAGTTATAACATCGTGTTCACTTAAACTATTCTGTTCTATCCACTCTAATGCCTCCATTGTTTCCATATTTCCAAGTTGTGTTTGTCGTAAGTCTATTCTTGGAAAAGAGGTTACATCATAATGTCGCCATGCATTGTTCAAATGCAGTAATACATATAACCAGGAAGAATCCCTGTGTAAATGTAGTTCTTTTTGGATTTGCAATCGAATATCTTCTATAGCTCGTTTTTTATGTTTTATAATATCTTTTGTATAATCCATTAAACTAATATATTCTTCGAGTGAATAAATAGTTTTTTCTCTTTGTATACGTTTGGGTTTCTTATAAATATTATTGAGTTTACTAAATTTATAATTAGTAGATAAACCCGCAATCTCTCTTGTTTCAAATAGTTGTCTTAAAAATTTATACATTTCGATTTGTACAGTTTTGTTTATGGTTGAATTGAATACTGCCAAATTTAATTCATTATCTGTATAAGTGAAAATTTCCTTTAAATCTGTTAATTTACTTAATAATATTGAAGTGTTAAAAAGCATGCGTATTTCTTGTTTCGTTGAGGCGCTAGATGCTTTACTTTTTGATGATTTTCGTTTTACATATGAAAACCAATATGTTGCAGTTGCTTTTCCTTTATCGCTGAAATTAATATTAGCTTCTCGTAATACTGATTGTAATACATCATATATGGTTGATTCAGAATGGTATATGATGTTTTCAATATCTTTCTCTCGTTGTCTACGTTCATTGAGGGATAATACATCTGTTTTTAAATGTATTAAAGCTCGACGAGTGCGAAAATTAATGCCATCTCGATTGGTGCATATAAGGGGAGGGATAAAGATTGAATGTATTTCATCTTTAATAAATTTTTGTGCTAATGTTTTACGAGAAATATTGAGTGTTTTGGCTGCTTCGTTTGTAGTAAGGTATTCATTTCGTACTTTTTTCCACAATTCATTTTGTTTATCGATGAGCAGTTGGACATCTTCTTTTTTTATATAGGTAATCGGAGACCCTTTTTCTTTTACAGTTACAATGTTGTACTCTTTTACTACCTTTTCAACACTGTCTGCGGTAATACCAAGGGTTTTTGCAACTTGTTCTTTTGTTATATATCCAACTCTTCTTTTTTCTTTTAGAAATGACTGCCAATCTTTTTTATTTAGGTATATATAATTAGCATTCATTTGATAGAATTGAACAATGTCTTTGGGGTATTTGTTAAGCCAGTATTGTTTAAAGGTTGCCAAGATAACATCAGCTTCTTGAGCAGCATGTACTATTGAGATATACTCTTTTTTAAATTTTGCAATTTCCCGTTTAGGGATAAAAAGTGTATTGTAGTCAACTTTATGATTAAGCGATATAAGACTTATATAACCATTGTTGTGTAAGTAATAAAAACGTGCTTTAAACATAGATGGAGAGAGATGATTATCTGTTTCTGCGTTAGTTAACTCTAAGAAGGCTTCTGGAATGGTATAGAAATGTTTTTTTAATAGCTTTAATGATAAGTGATACTTAGCTAATGAATATAGAGAGTATAAACATTCTCCTTTGATTTTCTTCTGAGAGATTATACTTTCATTTCCTAAGCGCTCAATCATTTTGTTTCCAAAGCCACCTAGTAATTCTTCATTTTCATTTTTAATGGAAGGAAATGTTTTGTATTGGTTTTTATAATGTTGTAAGCATTTTATCTCTTTTTGATACTCTTCAAGATGCTGAACAGCTTTTTCTATAGAAATAGCTTGTAGCTTCATTTTTTCACTTCCCCCAAATTAAAATTATCTATATTCTTTTTATTAATATCTGCATTCTTCATTTCGGCCGCTATTCGTATGTTATCAATGGCTTCTTTTGTTAATTGCAGGGCATTTTTGTCTTCTACATAACTCATTACTGAACTTAGGTTTTTATCTCCTCTAGCAATTGCAATCTCAGGAATAGTAGCACCAATTTGGAGAAGAAAGTTGGTGAAAATACCTCGTCCAATATGGGTAGACCATTTTTTATTAATTAGGAACAAATAATCTTCTGTTCTGCCTTCATCACTTATCTTCTTTAAAAACTCTTTTTTGACTTTATTAAATAATTCTGTATAAGTTTTTCCTGACATTGGTTCTCCTGTTCTTTTTGCAATGAACAATGCATTTGGATTTTTTGTTTCATTTTGATTGTTCAGTCTTTTTAAGTGTTGTTTATGTTCTTTGTACACCAGAGAAAGAAGTGGATTAGTTAATAAAGCTTGATTGCGAGGACGTTTTACACCTTCATGTTGTAGGTTTGTCTTGTTTTTGAATAACTCTGAATGTCTTTCCCTTATTTTTAAAATGAATTTACGCTCTCCTAAGTTTGTATGGTCCCAATAGTATGGTGATTCGATTGCTTCTTTAGTTAAATTTACAACTTCTCCTGCTCGTAAGCCCCCAAAGAATTGAAAACAAATCCCTAGTACTATATCGGGTGCAACGTCTTGAGCAATTTTAATAAATCTTTGAACTAGCTCATATCGGTTTTCTCCAAAATCCACTAATTTTTCTGATACTCTTTCGTCTCGGCCAGGATAAATTGTACCTAACTCTAGGTTGTTGAATGGGGAGTCTTTTTCTGCATTAATCTTTTCATGAATAATTTGGTTAGTGGAGAGCCATTGATAGAATTTAATTAAGTAGCTTTCTATCCTATATATATAATCAGAAGATAATTCTTCATTTCTCGCTTTTAGTGATAAATAGGATATAAATTGTGATCCATGAATTAGCCTTAATCCAAATAAGCCTTCCTGTTTTAAATTCACAAATTCTGTTGCTTCATTTTCTATCTGCTTGTTTATATAATTTAAAAACTTTATCAATTCATATGCTGCATTTCTTTGTGAACTTAAAGATTTAGATGTTCCTCTATAGTATGTTCTTATATAGTGAGTTAAAGGAGAAGGGTATACTCTATTTGTTTGGTTTTTTTATAAAGTTTTTATTTAAGACCAGATATCGTTATACAAGTACCTCATCTAAAATTAACACAAGGTGGCGGTGCATTTTTGCTTCTTGTACGACAACTTCCATATCTTTTTTGTTGTGTGTTACCGCGTTTAATAGACGAAATGGTGTCCCGGTACTACCAGCAATAGCACTAGCAATCGATGTTTTTCCTGTGCCAGGAGGACCGTATAAAATCATCGACTGAAAATGGTTGGCTTGAACCATTCGCCATAAAATTTTCCCTTCACCAACTAAATGTTGTTGCCCGATAATTTCTGAAATATTTGTTGGGCGCATTCGGTGTGCGAGTGGTTGTTTCATTGTATTCGTCTCCCTTAAGTTATATAGAATGTAAGTCTATGTTATCATTTTTTTGACTGGAAATTAAAATAGACGTGAGCTTGAAAGAAGGATATAGGTAAATAGTTTTATTTTTCCCTCAATTGTAATGATTTCTGAGTTTTTCAATGTGATTTTATGCTATCATGTTGAATACACAAGTTGAAATTTCTTATAATACTATATTATGCTATAATTTCATAGGATTTTAAATTGTGTTCTTTTGATAAATAAGCGATAACCAAATAGAAGTGACATTTTGAAAAGAGGTGCGAAATAGATGAAAATTTCAACAAAAGGCCGCTATGGTTTAACGATTATGATCGATCTTGCGAAAAAGTTTGGTGAAGGACCGATTTCATTAAAATCAATTGCTAAAGCGCACGATTTATCTGAGCATTATTTAGAGCAATTAATTTCCCCGCTTCGCAATGCTCGTCTTGTAAAAAGTACGCGCGGGGCATATGGTGGTTATGTATTGTCTGATCAACCAGCTAATATAACGGCAGGCGATGTAATTCGTGTGTTGGAAGGGCCAATTAGCGTCGTTGAGATGCTAGAGGAGGAAGAGCCCGCACAGCGTCAACTATGGATGCGTGTTCGTGATGCAGTACAAGAAGTATTAGATAGTACAACATTGGAAGATTTAGTACGCTATGAGGAAGAAAATAATGGGGGTTATATGTTTTACATTTAATTCCTTGTGAAACGATTTGGAAAGAAGGAGATTGAATGGAACGCATTTACTTAGATCATGCAGCAACATCTAAAGTTCATCCAGAAGTGGTCGAAAAGATGATTCCATATATGACGGAAATGTTTGGAAACCCCTCTAGTATTCATTTTTATGGACGACAAGCCCGCCATGCTGTAGATGAAGCAAGACGCACTTGTGCGCGCAGCATTAATGCCAATCCAAATGAAATTATTTTTACAAGCGGCGGTACAGAGGCTGACAATTTAGCGCTTTTAGGTGTAACGCGTGCAAATCGTCATAAAGGGAACCATATTATTACGACAAAGATTGAACATCACGCTATTTTGCATACATGCGAGGTGCTAGAGCGCGAGGGATTTGAAGTGACATATTTGCCCGTTGATGAAACAGGGCGCGTGCAAATGGATGATGTGAAGGCGGCGTTAACGGATCAAACGATTCTTGTATCTGTTATGTTTGGAAATAATGAAGTGGGAACCGTTCAACCAATTGCAGAAATTGGAGAACTTTTAAAAGAACATCAAGCTTATTTCCATACAGATGCTGTACAAGCCTATGGTTTAATGAAGATTGACGTACAAGAACTGGGAATTGATTTATTATCCATTTCTGCTCATAAGATTAATGGTCCAAAAGGTGTCGGTTTTTTATATGCGAACGCACAAGTGAAATTTGAACCTTTATTAACAGGTGGAGAACAAGAGCGAAAGCGCCGGGCAGGTACGGAAAATGTGCCAAGTATTGTCGGGCTTGGGCATGCTATTTCACTTGCGGAGGAAACGCGTGAGCAAAAAAGTGCCCACTATGAAGAATTTAAAGATATAATGATAGCTGTCTTTCAAAAAGAAGACATTACTTTTGAGGTAAACGGAAATGTAGAATATCGCTTGCCGCATGTGTTGAATGTAAGTTTCACAGGGATGAATATTGAACCGTTTCTTGTGAACTTAGATTTAGCTGGTATTGCAGTATCAAGTGGTTCTGCTTGTACAGCTGGTTCGATTGATCCATCACACGTATTAGTGGCGATGTTTGGAAAAGATTCCGATAAAATACGTTCATCCGTACGCTTTAGTTTTGGGCTTGGGAATACGAAAGAACAAGTAGAAAAAGCGGCGTACGAAACAGTGAAAATCGTGAAGCGATTCTCGCAAAACTAGCATGGGAGGTGACATGATGAACAAACTACCTCACGAAACGCGCGTTGTCATCGGGATGTCTGGTGGCGTCGATTCATCTGTAGCTGCGCTTTTACTAAAAGAGCAAGGATATGATGTAATCGGAATTTTTATGAAGAACTGGGATGATACAGACGAAAATGGTGTCTGTACAGCAACAGAAGATTACAATGATGTTATTGAAGTTTGTAATCAAATCGGCATCCCGTATTATGCAGTAAACTTTGAAAAGCAATATTGGGATAAAGTATTTACGTACTTTTTAGATGAGTACCGAGCTGGTCGTACTCCGAATCCAGATGTAATGTGCAACAAGGAAATTAAATTTAAAGCCTTTTTAGAGCATGCGATGGCGCTTGGTGCAGACTATGTCGCAACAGGACATTATGCACGTGTAGCTTATATGGACGGCGAATATAAAATGTTGCGCGGTGTAGATGATAATAAAGATCAAACGTATTTCTTAAATCAGTTAGGTCAAGAACAATTATCTAAAACGATGTTTCCATTAGGTGAATTAAAGAAACCGCAAATTCGTGAAATGGCGAAAGAAGCCGGTTTAGCAACAGCTACGAAAAAAGATAGTACAGGTATTTGCTTTATCGGTGAGCGCAACTTTAAAGATTTCTTAAGCAACTACTTACCTGCTCAACCAGGTGTGATGCAAACATTATCTGGTGAAGTAAAAGGGAAACATGATGGTCTGATGTACTATACAATCGGGCAACGTCATGGCCTTGGTATTGGTGGTAATGGTGACCCGTGGTTTGTTGTTGGGAAAAACTTGAAAGAGAATATCTTATATGTTGATCAAGGGTTCCATAATGAACTTTTATACGGCGATGAAGTCATTGCGACAAATGTAAACTGGGTAAGCGATAGAGCGAAAGAAAAAGAATTTAAGTGCACAGCAAAATTCCGTTATCGTCAAGAAGATAACGGTGTAACGGTTCAAATCGTAGATGAAAATACAATCCGTATTCTTTGTGATGAACCAATTCGGGCGATTACACCAGGACAAGCAGTCGTTTTCTATGATGGAGATGAATGCTTAGGCGGTGCAACAATTGATGAAGTATACCGAAGTGGTAAACAGTTAGACTACCTAGGATAAAACGGAGAAACCTCTGCCGATTAGCGGTCAGGGGTTTCTTTTTTAAAGAGCGAATTTTTGTTCGCTTACAAAATAGAATCTTTGTTATAATTTGTTGTAGAGGTGAAGAACATGTCAAATAAGCTTGAAATAGGCATTCGATATATGCAAGAAGGAAATTGGGAAGAAGCAGCCAAAAACTTTACAGAGGCAATTGAAGAAAATCCAAAAGATGCTCTAGGATATATTAACTTTGCCAATTTACTAGATGTGTTAGGCGATAGCGAGCGTGCAATTTTATTTTATAAACGTGCATTAGAGTTAGATGAAAAATCAGCTACTGCCTATTATGGACTTGGGAACATATATTATAGTCGAGAGCAATTCCAAGAAGCAAAAGCAATGTTTGAACAGGCAATGCAAGGTGGTTTGCAATCAGCTGATATCGTATTTATGCTTGGGATTACACATGTGCAGCTTGGAAATGATCGCCTTGCGTTGCCATTTCTACAAAGAGCTGCGGAATTGGATGAAATGGATGTCGAGGCAGCATTTCAATGCGGATTATGCCTTGCGCGATTAGAGCATGTTAAAGAGGCGAAACCGTATTTTGAAAAGGTATTACAAATGGATAAAGAACATGCTGATGCGTATTATAATTTAGGTGTTGCTTACGTGTTTGAAGAGAATAAGGAAAAGGCGCTTGCTTTATTTAAAAAAGCAACGAAAATCCAGCCAGATCACTTTTTAGCTGGGAATGGTATTCGTTTGTTAGAACAAGAAAGTAAATAAAAACAGCATTAATGAGCAGTTCCCCTCCATCTAAAGGTCAGTTAGGTGGGGGCTACTGCTCATTAGAGTACAGAAGTCGGAAAGGAGTAGCAGAGGAACGATGGAGAATCAACATGCCATGGATTTGTTTGAGGAAGAGAGAAAGTTTATAAAAGCGCAAGTTCTTCATACTATTTTCCACAACGAAGAAAACCTCTATTCCGTTGTCAGTATGAAAGTCATTGAAACAAATGAAGCATATGACGAAAAAAAAGTAATGATCAACGGTCATTTTCCCCGTATGCATGAAGATGAAGTATTTACATTAACAGGGTATTTTAAAGAGCATCCTAAATATGGGAAGCAATATCAAGTTGAAACATTTAAAAAAGAATTGCCCCAAACGAAAACAGGAATGGTGCAATATTTAGCGAGCGATTTATTTAAAGGAATTGGGAAGCGAACAGCTGAAAAAATTGTCAATCATCTTGGAGAACACGCCATTTCTAAAATTATGGATGATCCGGCTGCGCTAGAAGGTGTCGTCAATAAGCAAAAAGCGCAAGAAATATATGAGACGATCATTGAGCATCAAGGGCTTGAAAAAGTGATGAGCTTTTTAAATGGTTATGGATTTGGGACAAAGCTTTCCATTAAAATTTATCAGCAATATAAAGAAATGACACTAGAAGTTATTCGAAATAATCCGTACCAGTTGATTGAAGAAGTTGACGGAATTGGCTTTGGAAGAGCAGACGATATAGGACGTGCTCTTGGGATATCAGGAAATCATAATGATCGTGTACGAGCGGGATGTTTTTATACGTTGGAGAATGTATCGCTTCAATATGGTCATGTTTATATGGAGAAGGAGCAGCTTGTACGTGAAACGATGTCCCTTTTAAATAACCGAGAAGGGACTGTGACGGAAGAAGATATTGTGCAATGCATCGAAATGATGCAAGGCGAAGGGAAAATCATTATAGAGGAAGAGCGTATTTATTTGGCTTCTTTATATTATTCTGAGAAAGGTGTTGTGAAGTCGATTCATCGCCTGATGAGCCAAAAAGAAACGCCGTCATTTCCCGAGGCAGAAGTGTTGTTAACGTTAGGTAAGATCGAAGAGCAGATGAAAGTACAGTATGCACCGCTTCAGCAAGAGGCGATTCAAACAGCACTTCATCAACCGATGATGCTGTTAACCGGTGGCCCAGGAACAGGAAAGACAACAGTTATTAAAGGAATTGTCGAAATGTATGCATCGCTACATGGATTATCGTTAAATCCTAAAGATTATAGCGATGATAATCCATTTCCGATTTTATTAACAGCTCCAACAGGTCGTGCGGCAAAGCGAATGAGCGAATCAACAGGTCTTCCTGCATGTACAATTCACCGTTTGCTTGGTTGGACGCCCGAAGGCTCGTTTCAGCGAAATGAAACAGATCCGGTGCAGGGGAAACTTCTTATTGTCGATGAATTTTCTATGGTCGATATTTGGCTTGCAAATCAGCTTTTGAAATCATTGCCGACAAATATGCAAGTCATTATTGTTGGCGATGAAGATCAATTGCCATCTGTAGGACCGGGACAAGTATTAAAAGATTTATTAAACGCCGGTATCATTCCAACGGTAAAACTGACCGAAATTTATCGGCAAGCTGAAGGGTCATCTGTTGTTCAACTTGCTCATGCGATAAAGAATGGAACATTACCGCCAGATGTAACGAAAAATAAACAAGATCGTTCCTTTATTGCGTGCACGGGGAATCAAATTGTTGATGTTGTAAAACGAGTGTGTGAAAGCGCAAAAGTAAAGGGATTTAGTGCAAAAGATGTGCAAGTGTTAGCACCTATGTATCGCGGATCGGCAGGGATTAATGTGTTAAATGAGGCATTGCAACAAGTCTTTAACCCGAAACAAGAAAAGAGTAAAGAAATTGCTTATGGTGATGTTGTATATAGAAGAGGCGATAAGGTTCTTCAATTAGTCAATCAACCGGAAAGTCAAGTGTTTAATGGAGATATTGGCGAAATTATTTCTATATTTTACGCGAAGGAAAATGTAGAGCAACAAGATATGGTTGTTGTTTCATTTGATGGCATTGAAGTGACATATACGAAGGCTGATTTGAATCAAATTACACATGCATATTGCTGCTCCATTCATAAGTCGCAAGGGAGTGAATTTCCGATTGTAATTATGCCGATTGTAAAAAGTTATAACCGCATGTTGCGTCGGAATTTAATTTATACGGGTATTACAAGAAGTAAAAAGTTTTTGATTATCTGCGGAGAAGAAGAAGCTTTTCGATCTGGAGTGAACCGTCTCGATGATGCCATGCGGCAAACAACTTTAGGAAGTCGTTTGCAAGAGGCAAAAGGCGAAGCACAGATGGTTGTTATTAATGGAGAAGAAATGGACGTGGAAAACATTTCACCGTATGATTTTATGTAACGAGGTGAAATTATATAGTGAAGCTTTCAAGTGTATCATATTGAAAGTTGCTAACATGTATAAATGAATGCAGTTTGGACATAATGGCGAATAGAATCTGGGAGAACGTAAGGAGATGGAAGCCATATGTTTAGTTGTCCAAATTGCAAAGGAAAAGATATTGGAAAAATCGGTGTGAATCAATTTTATTGTTGGAATTGTTATATCGAATTATCGATTTCAAAGGGGAAAATCCATACACATCAAGTAGAAGAAGATGGTTCGTTAAGTTCTCTTGATGATTTATTTGATGAGGATGAAAGAACGATTGGATAACGAAAAGGGGGATTTACTTTGAATCTACGCAATTCATTTATTGCATTAGGAATTGGAGCGGCAGCATATCGATATGCTCGCAAACAAGATTTGTTTTCAAAGCGCAATATGAAAAAAGCACGCAAAATGATTAAGTCGTACTTGTGACGGCTTTTATAAAATGAAAAACTCCCTAAAAATGCAGGGAGTTTTTTTATGCACTTATATGCAAATAAAAAAGTCCGATTTCTGAAAATACATGAGAAAGGCCGTAACAACCAATGCCAAGTACACCATAATACCATAAATGTTTTGCGCGCTCTTTACGTGCTGTATGTGTAAAGAAACCTTTCCAAATTCCTAGACCAATGCAAATCCATTCAAGAATCATACAAAGTGCCGACAAGCTAAGCATAAACCAGACCATTTTGTTCCTCCTGACTATCATTTTATTATGTTGTAGTCTCAGAGTAGTTGTTCTTGTTAGGTTAAATATATGTCCATCTTTTAGAAACAGTATGGTCTGTCTGAAAATATTTTAGTCCAATGATTTTTTAAAGTTTTGCACATAACCTGCTCGGTTTCTTTTCAAAATAAGAGAAGAGGAGGTTTTTCGTTTGAAGAATCTTAAAATCATTTGGATTTATCGACTAGGGTTATTGTTATTAGTATTTCTATGTTTACTTGTTTTTTTAAAAATCAAACCATTATGGGCGCCTATTATATTTGTATGTAAAGTAGCAATTACACCGTTTTTCATTGCTTGTTTTATAGCTTATTTACTGCATCCTTTAATTGAGAAGTTACATAAACAAGGAATGCCTCGTACCCTTGCGATTTTACTCATTTATATTCTCTTTTTTGGCGGCCTTGGTTACGGGATTTATAAAGGAACACCAGTTGTCATTAGCCAGTTGCAAGAAATGAATAAGCAATTTCCTGAGTTTATGAAAATGTACGATTCATGGATGGATGGTGTCACAGAACAAACGGATAATTTCCCTTCGTTTATTCATGATAAAGTAAAGCAAATTTTTGTTGGAATTGAAATGAAAATACAATCCTTATTAAATAAAGTGATGAGTACGGCCCGCGGTGTGCTTGACTCTTTGCTCATCATTTTTCTTATTCCGTTCATTGTGTTTTACATACTGAAAGATTATGGGGCGTTTTATCATGTTTTTTGGAAATTAATCCCTTATAAATGGCGAGATACGGGACAAATATTAGCCAAAGAAATCGATAAATCATTAGGGAGTTATATTCGCGGACAATTATTTGTTTGTTTAGTTTTAGGTGGTGTGTCCGCTCTTGCATTTTGGTTTATCGGTATGAAATATCCATTGCTTCTTGGGATTGTTGTCGGGGTTACAGATATTATTCCATACTTTGGTCCTATTTTAGGAGCTATTCCAACGTTAATGATTGCAGCAACAGTATCTACAAGTTTATTCATTAAAGCTGGGATTGCACTAGCAATTTTGCAATTTGTTGAAAGTAATATTTTATCTCCGTATATTGTTGGGAAATCGTTGCGCATGCATCCAGTTGTCATTATGCTTGCCTTGCTTGTTGGTGGCGAGGTAGGTGGAATTGTCGGTCTTTTAATATCTGTTCCAATTTTAGCGGTTATTCGAACTGTAGTTGTTCATATCAAGCCTCTTTGGAGACGTTGACAAATAGAAACGAATTCGCTACAATTTTGGCATATAGTAGAAACTTATGTCAGTTTCCATCATAAAATGTATTTTATACTGATTTGAAATTGATGACGGAACGAGTATGTCATAGTCCATTTGTAGAGAGAAACTTCCATTGGCTGAAAGAAGTTTTAAATGAAGGATGACAGAACGCTACTCCTGAGAGCAGCTAATCCCTGCCGTCTTGCCACGTTACGGCACCATGAGGTGATGAAATAAATGCATATTACGGTATGCAATCTAGCTTCAGCGTCTAAAAGCTCTGAAATTTCCCAATCTCACGGAAAGACAAAAAGCGTCTTTCTGTTCGACTGGTTCAATTTCTTCCGCTTTTAAGCGAGACGCTTCCGCTTTTTATTTCATAATTAGGGTGGTATCGCGAGTTAACTCTCGTCCCTTTTATAGGGGCGAGAGTTTTTTGTTTTTATGGAATTTTTTAAAGGAGGAAATGTAGATGAAACAATTAACAGGCGCACAAATTCGTCAAATGTTTTTAGATTTTTTTAAGGAAAAAGGGCATGCGATTGAACCGAGTGCATCATTAGTTCCACATGAAGATCCATCTCTTTTATGGATCAATAGTGGCGTAGCGACATTAAAAAAATACTTTGATGGACGTGTTATTCCACAAAATCCACGTATTACAAATGCACAAAAATCAATTCGTACCAACGATATTGAAAACGTTGGGAAAACAGCTCGTCACCATACATTCTTTGAAATGCTAGGAAACTTTTCAATCGGTGATTATTTTAAAGAAGAGGCAATTACATGGGCTTGGGAATTTTTAACGAGCGACAAATGGATTGGATTCGATAAAGAATTATTATCTGTTACAATTCACCCAGAAGATGAAGAAGCCTTTACAATTTGGCATGAAAAAATAGGTGTTCCGAAAGAACGTATTATTCGTTTAGAAGAAAACTTCTGGGATATTGGTGAAGGACCAAGTGGACCGAATACTGAGATTTTCTATGATCGCGGTGAAGCTTATGGTAATGATCCAAGTGATCCAGAATTATATCCTGGTGGTGAAAATGAGCGATACTTAGAAGTATGGAACCTTGTGTTCTCTCAATTTAACCATAACCCAGACGGTTCTTATACACCACTTCCAAAGAAAAACATCGATACAGGAATGGGCCTAGAGCGTATGACATCTATCGTTCAAAACGTGCCTACAAACTTTGATACAGATTTATTCATGCCGATGATTGGTGCAACAGAATCAATCTCTGGTGAGAAGTATCGTAGTGGCGACGCAGAGAAAGATATGGCATTTAAAGTGATTGCAGACCATATTCGTACTGTAACATTTGCTGTTGGTGATGGGGCTCTTCCTTCTAACGAAGGTCGTGGTTATGTATTACGTCGTTTATTACGTCGCGCTGTTCGTTATGCGAAAAAATTAAACATGAACCGTCCATTTATGTATGAATTAGTACCCGTTGTTGGAGAAGTGATGAAAGACTTTTATCCAGAAGTTCTTGAAAAGAAAGATTTCATTGCAAAAGTTGTGAAAAATGAAGAAGAGCGTTTCCATGAAACACTTCATGACGGTGAAGCGATTTTAGCAGAAGTAATTGCAAAAGCGAAAGAAGAAAAAACAACCGTTATTTCTGGAGTAGATGCATTCCGTCTATATGACACATATGGATTCCCGGTTGAATTAACAGAAGAATATGCTGAAGAAGCTGGTATGACAGTTGATCATGCAGGATTTGAAGCAGAGATGGAAAAACAACGTGAACGTGCACGTGCGGCTCGTCAAGATGTTGATTCTATGCAAGTTCAAGGCGGTGTTCTTGGGGAAATTAAAGTAGCAAGTGAATTCGTTGGTTACGGCACTGTTGCAACAGAAAGCAATGTAGTGGCACTTGTGAAAAATGGTGAGTATACAGACAGCTTACAAGCAGGTGAAGAAGGACAATTAATGCTTGATGTAACGCCATTCTACGCTGAAAGCGGTGGGCAAATTGCAGACAGTGGTTACCTTCTTACAGACGGTGTGAAAGTTCTTGTAAAAGATGTACAAAAAGCACCAAATGGTCAAAACTTACACAAAGTAGTTGTGGAAGAAGGAGTATTAACGAAAGATGCAACTGTGAAAGCTGTGATTGATACGAAAAATCGCAGTAGCATTGTGAAGAACCATACAGCAACTCACCTGTTGCATCAAGCTTTAAAAGATGTGCTTGGAACACATGTTAACCAAGCGGGTTCTCTTGTTACAGCAGAACGTTTACGCTTTGATTTCTCTCACTTCGGTCAAGTACAAGCTGATGAATTAGAAAAAATTGAGCGTATTGTAAACGAGAAAATTTGGGAAAGTATTGATGTGGAAATTTCTCAAAAGGCAATTGAAGAAGCAAAAGAAATGGGTGCAATGGCATTATTCGGTGAAAAATATGGAGATGTTGTTCGCGTTGTTCAAGTTGGTGATTACAGCTTAGAACTTTGTGGTGGTTGCCATGTTGATAACACAGCT
Source organism: Bacillus cereus group sp. BfR-BA-01522 (assembly GCF_022662635.1). NCBI lineage: Bacteria > Bacillati > Bacillota > Bacilli > Caryophanales > Bacillaceae > Bacillus > Bacillus cereus group sp. BfR-BA-01522. The sequence goes on from NZ_JAKUDY010000002.1 coordinate 301,612, forward strand.
TCTATCGGTATTTTCAAAATTGTTGCTGAGTCTGGTATCGGTGCAGGAACACGTCGTATCGAAGCAGTAACTGGTAAAGCGGCATACGAATTAATGAACGATCAAGTAAGTTTATTAAAAGAGGCTGCAGGGAAAATGAAAACAAATCCGAAAGATATTTTAACAAGAGTGGATGGTTTATTTGCTGAGGTGAAACAACTTCAAAAAGAAAATGAATCTCTTGCTGCTAAGTTAAGTAATATTGAAGCTGGAAATTTAACAGATGCAGTTGTCTCAGTGGATGGGATTAATGTATTAGCGACGAAAGTAAATGTTGCAGATATGAATAACTTACGTACAATGATGGATGACTTGAAAAATAAGTTAGAATCTGCAGTAATTGTATTAGCAGCTGTAAATGATGATAAAGTAAATATCTTAGCAGGTGTAACGAAAGATCTAGTTGGTCAAGGATATCACGCGGGAAAACTTGTAAAAGAAGTTGCCTCTCGCTGCGGTGGCGGCGGTGGTGGCCGTCCTGATATGGCTCAAGCGGGCGGTAAAAATCCAGCGCAAGTAGACGAAGCTCTAGCTTTTGTACAAGAGTACGTTAAATCTGTTTCAAAATAAAGAGAGAGTAGTGTACAATAGTAGGGAGAGGAAATAGTCTTCTCCCTATATTTACTACTTGATAAGTGAGGTGCTTTAAATGGACGGTTTTGATAAAACAATGAAGTTTAGCATTCAAGATGAAAAACAGAGTGTCCATGTAAATGATGTACTTTTAACTGTGTATGATGCACTTCAAGAAAAAGGCTATAATCCGATTAATCAAATTGTCGGTTATTTATTAAGCGGAGACCCAGCATACATACCTCGTCACAAAGACGCGCGTAATATTATTCGCAAACTAGAACGTGATGAGTTAATTGAAGAACTTGTGAAGTCTTATTTGAAGCAACATCGTGAGGAGTAGTTTATGCGAATATTAGGTTTAGATGTTGGTACAAAAACAGTTGGCGTTGCAATTAGCGACGAAATGGGCTGGACCGCGCAAGGTTTAGAAACGATTAAAATTAACGAAGAACGAGAAATTTTCGGTTTTGATCGAGTTTCTGAACTAGTAAAACAGTATAATGTGGACAAGATAGTAGTAGGGTTGCCAAAGAATATGAATGGAACAATCGGTCCGCGCGGTGAAGCTTGTCAAAGATATGCTGAAAGTTTACGTGAACTTTTGCAACTAGAAGTTATACTTTGGGACGAACGCTTGTCAACAATGGCAGCGGAACGACTTCTCATTTCGGCTGATGTAAGCCGAAAAAAACGAAAGCAAGTCGTTGATAAAATGGCTGCAGTCGTGATTTTACAAGGATATTTAGATAGCAAATAAGAGGTGACCAGAATGGAAGAAAATCAAATTACAATTGTTGACGAAAAAGGAAATGAGCATTTATGTGAAATTATTTTCACGTTTGATGCTGAAAAATTTGGAAACAAATCATATGTTGTGTTCTCACCAATCGGTGAAGTAGACGAAGATGGAGATCCAATTTATGATGCAATGGCATACGAGCAAAACGAAGATGAAGCTGGTGGTACATTGCTTCCAATCGAATCTGAAGAAGAGTGGGAAATGGTCCAAGAAATGTTTAACACTCTTGCTGCAGAAGACGAAGAAGAATAATATAAAAAAGATGGGCTGCATGTGCAGTCCATCTTTTTTATATTCATGTGTTCAATGAAAGATTTTTTGTCGAAACCATGTTGTAATTTATAGTATAATAATACGGATTGTATAAAATAACAACTATGTACAAATGAATGGAGCTTTGCTTTGGTGCTGTAGAGCATTGTATAGAAGATATACATATGGTCTACAATGGAATAAGGAGGAAGGACTTTGATACAAAATCAAATGAAGAAGAAGCGTAGACGCGTCGCTTTCGTAATGATTATTGCACTATTTGTATGTTGTGCGTCAGTCTATGCGTACATTTCATCTGCATTGAAACCGATTGATCGTAGTAAGAAACAGGAAATTGTAGTTGAGATTCCAAAAGGTTCATCTATAAGTCAAATTGGAGAAATCTTAGAGGAAAAGGGTGCCATTAAAAATGGTACGGTATTTAGTATTTATGCAAAGGCAAAATCGAAAAACCTTCAGGCTGGTACATACTTATTACATACTTCAATGAATGTAGATGAAGTGATGGAACAAATGTCATCTGGAAATGTACATCGTCCAGTAGCGTATAAAATAACGATTAAAGAAGGGACACAAGTTGTCGAAATTGCCGATACGATTGCGAAGGAATTAAAATGGAATAAAGATGATGTAGTACGTCAATTAAATGATAAATCATTTGTTCAAAAATTGCAGCAAAAGTATCCGGCATTATTAACAAATAAAATTTTTGACAGCAACATAAAATATCCGTTAGAAGGCTATTTATATCCAGCAACATACTCTTTTTATAAAAAAGATACAACATTAGAAGAAATTGTAACAGCAATGCTTGAAAAAACAAACGCACTTATTGTGAAAAATGAAGCGAAAATGAAGGAGAAAAATTTTGATGTTCATCAGCTGTTAACGTTATCTTCTTTAATTGAAGAAGAAGCAACAGGATTTACAGATCGTCAAAAGATTGCTAGTGTTTTTTACAATCGTTTAACAAAAGGAATGCCATTACAGACAGATCCGACTGTATTGTATGCGCTTGGAAAGCATAAAGAGCGTGTATTATATAAAGATTTAAAAGTAAATTCGCCATATAATACGTATGTGGTAAAAGGGCTTCCGGTTGGACCGATTGCAAACTCTGGTAAGCAGTCTGTACAAGCAGCGTTAGAGCCTGCACAAACGGATTATTATTATTTCTTAGCAGCACCAAATGGTGAAGTGTATTATGCAAAAACATTAGAAGAACATAATGCACTAAAGCAGAAATACATTACACAAAAATAATGAAATGAGAAGGATAGCGAAAAAAGTCGCATATCCTTCTTTTTTATGTTAAAATATATCGGGTTAAAAAGTGGCAGAAGAATCGTTTTTAATATTAAAACGGGACGTACAAGCTAAGGGTGAAGCAGGCTTGTATTTTTATTGCATTCTATGTGTGAAGAAAGACTGACACGTCATAGAGGCACTTCTCCGTATAAATAAGGAGGACCATTTATGAAGGATGCAGTTAACGAATACTTATTATCATTTATTACTGAAAAAGACGAACTTATTCTTGAAATGGAAGAATATGCGAGTGAACATCATGTGCCGATTATGGATCGCCTTGGTATGGAATTTATGCTTCAATTTTTACGTTTGATTGAACCGAAAAGCATATTAGAGCTAGGAACAGCAATTGGTTATTCTAGTATTCGTATGATGCAAGCAATTCCAAATTCACGCATTGTGACAGTAGAGCGCAATAGTGATCGATATGAAAAAGCACTTGAATATATAGAGCGTTCTCCTGTTAAAGAACGCATTTCCGTTATTTACGGTGATGCATTAGAAACGGGCGAGCAAGTAAAGGAACACGGAACGTTTGATGTTATTTTTATTGACGCTGCAAAAGGACAATATCGTCGCTTTTTTGATTTATATGAGCCGTTATTAAATCCAGGTGGCGTTATTATTTCAGATAATGTGTTATATCACGGACTCGTAACGACAAAAGAGAAGATTGAAAATAGACGTACACGTGGTTTAATTCGCCGTATTAAGACGTATAATGAATGGCTTATGAACCATAAGGGATATGATACGACAATTTTCCCGATTGGTGACGGAGTAGCAGTGAGCAAAAAGAAAGGATGACAAAGGTATGAAAAAACCTGAATTGTTAGTAACACCAAGAGTGATTGCAGATATTGAACTTCTTGCGAAGGCAGGGGCAGATGCGGTTATAATTGGTGAACAAGAGTTTGGCTTACGATTAGCTGGTGAGTTTTCTCGTGAAGATGTGAAGCAAGCTGTAAATATTGCGCATGAGCACGATATGAAAGTTTATGTAGCGATGAATGCTGTGTTTCACAATGAAAAAGTAGAAGCTTTAAAAGACTATGTTTCATTTTTACGAGATGTACAAGTAGATGCGATTGTTTTTGGAGATCCAGCTGTACTTATGACAGCTCGTGAAGTAGCACCGAACATGCCGTTGCATTGGAATACAGAAACGACGGCAACGAACTGGTTTTCATGTAATTATTGGGGACGTAAAGGGGCAAAACGTGCTGTGCTCGCACGTGAGTTAAGTTTAGATGAAATTATTGAATTAAAAGAACATGCAGAGGTAGAAGTAGAAGTACAAATTCACGGTATGACATGTATGTTTCAATCAAAACGCTCACTAGTTGGGAACTACTTTGAATATCAAGGACGTCATTTGGAAATTGAAAAGAAAAAATACGAAGAAAATATGTTTTTATATGATAAAGAACGTAATAATAAATACCCAATTTATGAAGATGCAAATGGTACGCATATTATGAGTCCAAATGATATTTGCTTTATTGATGAATTAGATGAACTAATCGATGCAGAAATAGATTGCTTAAAAATTGATGGTGTATTAAAAAGCTCTGAATATATTGTTGAGGTTACAAAGAAATACCGTAAAGCAATTGATTTATGTGTAGAAGATCGCGATGCGTATTATGACATAAAAGACAATTTATATAAAGAGATAGAAGAGATGCAACCAGTAAATCGTCCGCTTGATACAGGATTCTTCTTTAAAGAAACGGTTTACTAAACGAGGAGGGTGTAGAATATGACAATGCAAGAAATTTCACGAGTAATTGATGGCAAGCGCGTTATTGTGAAGAAACCTGAATTGTTAATCCCAGCAGGAAATTTAGAGAAATTAAAAATAGCTATCCATTACGGTGCAGATGCTGTATATTTAGGTGGGCAAGAATTTGGTCTTCGTTCCAATGCTGGAAACTTCACATTAGAAGAGATGGCAGAAGGCGTTGAATTTGCTAAGAAATATGGTGCAAAGATATATGTAACAACAAATATTTTTGCACATAATGAGAACATGGAAGGGCTAGAAGAATATTTAAGAGGCATTGAAAAAGCTGGTGTAACAGGTATTATCGTTGCAGACCCTCTTATTATTGAAACATGTAAGCGAGTCGCACCTTCTGTTGAAGTACATTTAAGTACGCAACAATCACTATCTAACTGGAAAGCAGCGCAATATTGGAAAGAGGAAGGATTACATCGCCTTGTATTAGCGCGTGAAGTTGGATATGAAGAAATGAAAGAAATAAAAGAACACGTTGATATTGAAATTGAGGCATTTGTCCATGGGGCAATGTGTATTGCGTATTCTGGAAGATGTACATTAAGTAACCATATGACAGCACGCGACTCTAACCGCGGTGGTTGTTGCCAATCTTGTCGCTGGGATTACGACTTAATTCAAACAGTCTCCCAACATAAAGATGCACAAGAATTATCGTTGTTCCAAGAAGGAGATGCTCCTTTCGCGATGAGTCCGAAAGATTTAAATTTAATTCTTTCGATTCCAAAAATGATTGAAATCGGAATTGACAGCTTAAAAGTTGAAGGACGTATGAAATCTATCCATTACATTGCAACTGTAGCAACGGTATATCGTAAAGTAATCGATACGTACTGCGCAGATCCTGATAATTTTGAATTTAAACAAGAATGGTTAGACGAATTGGATAAATGTGCAAATCGTGACACAGCTCCAGCTTTCTTTGAAGGTGTACCAGGATATCAAGAACAAATGTATGGAAATCATAGTAAGAAAACAACGTATGATTTTGCTGGTTTAGTGTTAGATTATAATGAAGAAACAGGCATTGCAACAATCGAACAACGTAATTATTTTAAACCAGGCCATGAAGTGGAGTTCTTTGGACCAGAAATAGAAAACTTTACACAAACGGTGGAGAAAATTTGGGATGAGGATGGAAATGAATTAGATGCAGCAAGACACCCGCTGCAAATCGTGAAAATCAAAGTGGATCGACCAGTGTATGTGAACAATATGATGCGCAAAAGCATATATCAATAAGAAAGAGTGGTAGTTGAATGGGGACGAATAAGCCTGTTGTAATTGGAATTGCTGGTGGTTCAGGATCAGGTAAGACAAGCGTAACAAAAGCAATTTTTGATCATTTTCAAGGTCATTCCATCTTAATTTTGGAGCAAGATTATTATTATAAAGACCAAAGTCATTTACCTATGGAAGAACGTTTAAAAACAAATTACGATCATCCATTAGCTTTTGATAATGATTTACTAATCGAACACTTGCACCAATTACTTGCATATAAAATGATTGAAAAACCTGTATATGATTATACTTTGCATACGCGTTCTGAGGAAGTGATTCCGGTTGAACCGAAAGATGTCATTATTTTAGAAGGGATTCTTGTACTAGAGGATCCGCGCCTTTGTGAATTAATGGACATCAAACTTTTTGTTGATACAGACGCAGATCTTCGTATTTTACGTCGTATGCAACGCGATATTAAAGAGCGTGGACGCACAATGGATTCGGTCATTGAACAATATGTAAATGTTGTACGCCCAATGCATAACCAATTTATTGAGCCTTCTAAGAAATTTGCGGACATCATTATCCCAGAAGGGGGACAAAATCACGTTGCAATTGATATTATGGTTACAAAAATCGCAACAATTCTTGAAGAAAAAGTGAATTTGTAATAGCATAGTAAAAGATATTCGATAGGAAGGGATTTTTTCCTTTCCTATCGAATACAATGATACATGCAACCACATCTGTATATAGATGAGGGCATATTTATATCAACTTTCCATACATATCTTCTTTATATGAGGAAGAATTAGAAAAGACGGGGTTGTATGTGACAACTCCGCTAGTGCATATGTACTAGAAACCTCCGCTATTGGAAATGCGGAGGAGTTTTCATATTTGAACTCCTCTTTTCTCGGGGGATTGGTATATAAAAGGAGTGGAAAAAGAATGGCAACAGAAAAAACATACCCTATGACACAAGAGGGTAAAGAAAAATTAGAAAACGAACTAGAACAATTAAAAACAGTAAGACGTAAAGAAGTTGTAGAACGTATTAAAATTGCACGTAGCTTCGGGGACCTTTCTGAGAACTCTGAGTACGATGCAGCGAAAGATGAACAAGCATTCGTAGAAGGTCGTATCACGCAGTTAGAAAACATGATTCGTAATGCAGTAATCATTGAGGATACTGGCGAAGAATCTACAGTTGTTACATTGGGGAAAACAGTAACATTTAAAGAACTTCCAGACGGAGATGAAGAAGCTTACACAATCGTTGGTAGTGCAGAGGCTGATCCATTTGAAGGAAGAATTTCTAACGATTCTCCAATTGCAAAAAGCCTATTAGGTAAGCAAATTGGTGAGAAAGTAGTCATCCAAACACCAGGCGGAGAAATGCAAGTTGAAATTATCTCTGTAAAATAATAAAAAAAGTTCACTCCTATGAGTGAACTTTTTTTATTTTCACTGAGAAGCTCCTTCTCTAAACGAAGGAAAGGCAGATTATAAGTGAAAATTGCTATATAAACATCTGTAATGTTTTAATTTTTGATAAATTCGACATAATGCGACATTAAAAGAGTTTTAATTTTGATAGTATATAATTATATTTTGCGCTATGAAGAGATTTTAAAAGGGATAAGGAAGAAGGAACGTTCATGAAAAAGAAATTATTTACAACAATTACTTGTGGGATCCTGATGACAGGATTAGCTGCATGCGGTTCTACGGAGAAAACAACTACATCAAACGAAGCGAAACCGAAACAAGAAGAGAAAAAGAATGATGCCGAAACTTCAACGTCAAATCGTACAAAGGAAAATTTGGAACTAAAAGAAGATAAAAAGGAGCAAAAATTTGAAGACTTTGCTTTAGAATATCAGTTAGCTATTGTAATGCAAATGTTTCAAGATGTAACGATTAAATATGATTACGCAATTGGCAATCCAGAGTTTTTGCTACGAGATACAATGGATCAAAAGAGAATCGATGATATGAAGGCTATGTTACAAGACCAGGCAAAAAATAATGATAAAGTGCTCAAGGATCAAGTAAATCAAGCATATACATTTTTAAAACAATCTAAAGTTAAGAATAAAGATGATATTCAAAAGCTCATAAATACTGAAAATGCTTATTTACAGATTGTAGACAAAATGATTGCATGCATTGATTCTGTAACAGTTGAAAATGCAAAGGAAAAAAGAAGTGAAATGGACGGTTTACATAAAGAATATTTAAATGCCGCAATACGGGTAACCAATACTTCAATTGAGGTTGCTAAAAATGCAGGGATAGATGAAGAGACATATAAGTCAATTTTGAGGAAGTTTTTAAAGCAACCAGCAAATCAAAGGTAATAGGAAGTTTTGTATAAAAAGAATAATGCCTCGTCTAAACTGAAAAGACGAGGTGTTTTTTTATGAAAATGAAGCGAAGAATTGTTATCATTTTATTATGTTTTACATGTATTATGCTCCTTTTGCTTGGTAGACTGGCGCAAATACAACTTATATCTACTGAATCATTTACAGATAGGCAAATTAATTTAATTGAAAAGAGTGTCACCCAGCGTACACAAGCTTTTACAGTGGATGAAGGGAGGGGGCATTTTGTTGATCGAAATGGAGAAAGAATCGGTGAAAAAAGCTATCCCGCTTTAATAATTTTTCCGTTCTTGCAAATAAAAAATGACATGTTACAAAAAATTGCGCATATCATTGGTGTGTCAGGGCAAGACATACATTTGCAAATGAAAAATAAAAGAAAACCATTCCTATTTCAAAGAGGTGATCAGCCGTTTCAGTTAACGAAAGAACAGATGGAAAAGATAAATCGTGAAAATATGTTAGGGATGGTAGCGACTGAAGTAAGGTTAAAACAAACATCCGAAGCAGAACATTTCATTGGTGTAGTAGGAGAAAATGAGAGGGAGTTTCAAAAACGATATGGAAAGAAACATAAGTTATCTAATCAAACCCCTGTCGGTATTTCAGGGTTACAACAGTCATTTGATGAATTTTTAATGACTGATGGTGAAGCAAAAATATTATATCAAGTGGATAGACGGGGGGAGCCCATTTTTGGAAAGCATGCGAAACTTACCTCTCCTGGAAATCCGTTTTATCCTGTCACGATTCAAACAACGCTTCATAAACGGATGCAACAAAAAGCAGAAGCGCTCCTGGAAATTTATAGGATGAAAAGGGGCGGATTAGTACTATTAGATGTGGAAAATAATGAAATTTTAGCTATGGTAAGTAAGCCGTCTATACAGCAAAATGATAAGAGTACATATGAACAGGCGTTGGAAAACCAAATGGTAACACCTCATTTTCCAGGGTCTATTTTTAAGACGGTGATAGCTGCGGCAGCAATAGATCAAAAATTACTTCAGCCTAACAGAATGTTTAATTGTGATACAGATTTGTATGGTGAAGATATTCCAGAAGTAATGATGGGAAAATTAAACTTTAAAGAGAGTTTTGCTAGAAGTTGTAACCGAACGTTTGCTGAACTCGGGAATGAATTAATGCAGCTTGATAAAAGTGTGATGGAAACATATTTAAAAGCGCTCGGTGGAAGTGGGGACGTTGGCTGGACGGGACCGGTATTTCATGCATTAAAGTTTAAACAGTTGCCAGAAGAAAAAAAAGCTGTTGTTTGGGGGGAGGAAGAAAATAAAAGAAGCTATAAAGCAATTGTACAAACTGCAATTGGACAAAAAGATGTACGAATTTCGCCGTTAGCAGTCGCAAATATGATGGCAACGATTGCTCGGGGCGGAGAGAAACGTGAAGTAAAGGCTGTAAAAGAAATTCGATATAAGAATGGAACGAGTTTTTTTCAATTTAAAGATCACAAGGTAGAAGGAAAGCGCCTTTCTTATACAACGATAACAAAGTTACAACAATTGTTACGGAGTGTAGTAACAATGAAGGAAGGGACGGGTTCAGCTTTTCAAGGCTTACCTGTATCAGTTGCTGGAAAGTCCGGTACAGCACAAACCGGAAAGGGAAATAAAGTAAATCGATGGTTCGCTGGTTATTTTCCTTATGATAACCCTAAATATGCTTTAGTTGTAGTGGATATTGAAACAACTCAAAACCAAAATATAGTAACATCCATTTTCAAAGAGTTTGTAGAAGCGATTTATCAATTAGAGCATGCACAGTAATCTTGCAATTGTATGTAAAATGTTTTCAGTTTGTGAAAAAATGTTTGTAATTGTTCAACCTTTTTAGATTTAATGTTACAATAGCAAGTAGGAAAAACTGCATGGAGGTTTGAAGAATGGCAGGAGGATCTAGATTCCAACAGAAACAACAAAAACGTCGTCAAAACGGTGTTTTAAATATTGCGATTGCGATTGTATTATTAGCAGTCATTGTTGTAGCTTATCAAGTCTTCTTTACTGCTGATACAACAGAACAAGCATCTTCTCAAGATAAGAAAGTATCTCAGGAAACAAAGAAAGAGAACAAATCTGAGGATAAAAAAGCGAAAGAAAAAGAAAAAGAAAAAGCAGAGGAAGAAGAACAGAAAAAAGCTGAAGAAGAGAAGCAAAAGGCAGAAGAGGAAGCTAGGAAAAAAGCTGAGGAAGAAGCAAAGGCAAATGAAAAAGTGGCAGCTGAAAAAACACTTCCAAAGGCGACTGATGCCTATACAAAACCTTCTTGGAAACCAGTAGGCACAACGCAAGGCGCAACGCCGGCAATGACATTTAAAAAAGGAACAGCAGATTGGAATGAAATGAATCAAGCAATTTCTTCTGCAATTGAAATTCCTGTAGAACAATTAATTATTCATCGCATTGGAAATAATGGAAAAGAAAAAGCGTATGGTAATGTTCAAGATAAGCAAACAGGAAAAAGATATTATGTAAATATTGAATGGGTACAGAATGAGGGTTGGAAGCCAACACTTGTTCAAACTCTAAACTAAAAAAGAGAAAGGTTCTTAAAAGAACCTTTCTCTTTTTTAGTTAACGTAATTTTTTTAGCTTAAAATGAACAACGGCACTATAATATGGACGTTTGCTTTCTGGATCCATAACCATTTGGTGAGAAACGCGATGAACTTCAAGCATCAGTGCTTTATTATTATCTATTTGTTCGTTAATCTTTTTCTCTAAAGAAACTAAGTCGGTTGCTTCAAAAAATTCTACTTTATCCTCTAACATTTCAAAGGTGAATGACATGAAGAAACACTCCTCTCCTGTATTAATCACACTTAGTGTAGCAAAGAAAAGACAGAAATACCATGTACATTTAGATTGACATTTTAGGAAAGAAAGCATATCATACTGATAAAACCGATAAGAAAAAGGGGAATTTTCATGGGTACAGAATTTAATGGTTTATTTGATGAATGGGCTCATACATACGACTCATTCGTACAGGGTGAAGATATACAATATAAAGAAGTTTTCGCTCATTATGAGGAAATTTTAGAGGATGTAGTAAACAAATCATTTGGAAATGTATTGGAATTTGGTGTTGGCACTGGCAACTTAACAAATAAATTATTACTTGCTGGCCGCACTGTTTACGGTATAGAACCGTCGCGTGAAATGCGTGCAATTGCAAAAGAAAAATTGCCAGAAGGATTTACAATTACAGAGGGAGATTTTCTCAAATTTGATGTCCCAAATACGATTGATACGATTGTTAGTACTTATGCATTTCATCATTTAACAGATGAAGAAAAAGATAGGGCGATTGCGAAATATAGTCAATTACTAAACAAAGGTGGTAAAATAGTCTTTGCTGATACGATATTTGTAGATCAAGAAGCATATGATAAGACTGTAGAAACTGCAAAACAACGAGGTTTTCATCAGTTAGCCAATGATTTGCAAACAGAATACTATACACGTATTCCAATCATGCAATCTATTTTTGAAAAGAATGGCTTCCATGTTACATTTACGAGACTAAATCATTTCGTTTGGGTTATGGAGGCAACTAAGCAATAGAAAGAGGGATTAGATTGAGAATTGCTGTAATTGGAGCAATGGAAGAAGAAGTGCGTATTTTACGTGATAAATTAGAACAAGCAGAAACAGAAAGCGTTGCTGGCTGTGAATTTACAAAAGGAATGTTAGTAGGACATGAAGTAATCTTGTTAAAATCCGGTATTGGTAAAGTGAACGCAGCGATGTCTACGACAATTTTGTTAGAAAGATATCAACCTGAAAAAGTAATCAATACAGGTTCAGCTGGTGGCTTCCATCACGCTTTAAATGTTGGGGATGTTGTCATTTCAACTGAGGTTCGTCATCATGATGTGGATGTAACGGCATTTAATTATGAATACGGTCAAGTGCCAGGCATGCCACCAGGATTTAAAGCGGATAAAGAATTAGTTGCATTGGCAGAGCAATGCATGAAGGAAGAAGAAAATATTCAAGTGGTTAAAGGAATGATTGCAACGGGTGACTCATTTATGAGTGATCCAAACCGAGTTGCAGCAATTCGTGGTAAATTTGAAAATCTTTACGCAGTAGAAATGGAAGCAGCAGCTGTTGCACAAGTATGCCATCAATATAACGTTCCGTTTGTTATTATTCGTGCACTTTCTGATATTGCTGGTAAAGAATCAAATGTTTCATTTGACCAATTTTTAGATCAAGCAGCTCTTCATTCTACAAACTTTATCGTAAAAGTATTGAAAGAGTTAAAGTAATGTAACAAAAAGGCAACTGTTTCATATAAAGAATTACATACAGTTGCCTTTTCTTTATTGGCAAGTAAGGAGGAGAACACGATGAAGGTGTATCGTGGGGTTCATGAATTAATTGGTCATACACCGATGGTAGAAATTACTCGTTTTTCACTTCCAGATGGTGTTCGATTATTTGCGAAACTTGAATTTTATAATCCAGGTGGAAGTGTGAAAGATCGTCTCGGAAAAGAATTAATTGAAGATGCATTAGCGAAAGGGCTTGTCACAAAAGGTGGAACGCTTATTGAGCCAACAGCAGGGAATACTGGTATTGGACTGGCACTTGCTGCACTAGAGCATGGCTTACATGTTATTGTTTGTGTGCCAGAGAAATTTAGCATTGAAAAACAAGAGCTAATGAAAGCACTTGGTGCAAAAGTTGTTCACACACCAACTGAACAAGGAATGACAGGGGCAATTGAAAAAGCAAAAGAGTTAGTCAAAGAAATTCCAAATTCATATTCTCCAAGTCAGTTTGCTAACGAGGCAAACCCACGTGCTTATTTTAAAACACTGGGACCTGAAATTTGGGAAGCTTTAAACGGAGAAGTAGATATATTTGTAGCAGGTGCAGGTACTGGTGGTACATTTATGGGTACTGCATCGTATTTAAAAGAACAAAATTCCAATGTAAAAACGGTTATTGTAGAACCAGAAGGATCTATTTTAAATGGTGGTGAAGCAGGTTCACATGAAACGGAAGGGATTGGTCTTGAATTTATTCCGCCGTTTTTAAAGCCGTCTTACTTTAATGAAATTTATACGATTTCTGATAAACATGCCTTTAAACGTGTGAAAGAATTAGCACAAAAAGAAGGACTCCTTGTAGGAAGTTCATCAGGCGCTGCATTTCATGCAAGTTTGCTAGAAGCGGAGAAAGCAAAACCAGGCACAAATATTGTAACGATCTTTCCAGATAGCAGTGAGCGTTACTTAAGTAAAGATATATACAAAGGATGGGAATAAAAATGAGAGCAAAAACAAAATTAATTCATGGTATTCGCATAGGAGAACCTTCAACTGGATCTGTCAATGTGCCCATTTATCAAACAAGTACGTACAGACAAGAAGCAGTTGGTAAGCATAAAGGTTATGAATATTCACGCACAGGAAACCCAACACGTGCAGCTTTAGAAGAAATGATTGCAGTACTAGAAAACGGTCATGCGGGATTTGCATTTGGATCCGGAATGGCTGCAATTACAGCAACAATCATGTTATTCTCAAAAGGAGATCATATCATTTTAACGGATGATGTGTATGGTGGAACATATCGTGTTGTGACAAAAGTATTGAACCGCTTTGGTGTTGAACATACATTTGTAGATACGACAAATTTGGATGAAGTAGCTACGGCAGTACGTCCAAATACAAAAGCGATTTATGTTGAAACACCAACAAACCCACTATTAAAGATTACAGATATCAAAGCAATTTCTACATTTGCCAAAGAAAAGGGTTTGCTAACAATTATTGATAACACATTTATGACTCCTTATTGGCAGTCACCTATTTCTCTGGGAGCAGATATTGTCCTTCACAGTGCAACGAAATACTTAGGGGGACATAGTGATGTAGTTGCTGGTTTAGTTGTTGTAAATAGTCCGCAATTAGCAGAAGATCTTCATTTTGTTCAAAATTCAACAGGTGGTGTTCTTGGACCACAAGATAGTTTCTTATTACTACGCGGTTTAAAAACATTAGGTATTCGCATGGAAGAACATGAAGTAAACTCACGTGCAATTGCCGAGTTTTTAAATAACCATCCAAAGGTTAATAAAGTATACTATCCAGGGCTTGAATCGCATCCGAATCATGCACTAGCAAAGGAACAGGCAAACGGATACGGTGCTATTATTTCATTCGATGTAGATAGTGAAGAAACATTAAATAAGGTACTTGAGAAAGTACAATATTTCACACTTGCTGAAAGTTTAGGGGCTGTTGAAAGCTTAATTTCAATCCCGGCACAAATGACACATGCTTCTATTCCAGCTGACCGCCGTAAAGAACTAGGTATTACAGATACATTAATTCGTATTTCTGTCGGTATTGAAGATGGTCAAGATTTAATTGAAGATTTAGCGCAAGCGTTGGCATAATGAAAGAGCCGTGAATAACGGCTCTTTTTTTTGGCAAACTTCTCCCTCATTGACTGTATTTACTTGCTTCAAAAACTATTAGAATATGATAAAGTGATAGGGAGGAGTGGTAAAAGTTGAAAGAATTGCAACAAAAAATCGCAGATTATACTCGCTTCGGTCAAGTCCTCCTTGCAATATCCACCTTTTTTATGATTGGTTTATTGATTCCAAATGGAGGAAGAGAAACGGTACAATTCTTTGCGATGATGGGTGTTATTGTTTTGTTTTTAGGAATGGCGTTTTTCTTTTTTAAACGTATTAAAGTGTTGCGTGATCAGTTAGAGGAGAACGAGTATGAATAGATGAAACGCTACAAGAAGAATATATCTTTTTGTAGCGTTTTTTTATATAGATAAAATTTGTGTAGAAAATGTATGCGTTTTACATTGACAATGATAATCTTTATCAATTATAATGTAATAGAAGATAGTTTTCATGTGAGATTTTGGAATGATTAGAACCAAATGGAATATCTAGTATATATCTGAAAATTCTACACCCCCCTCAAACCTGTAGTTTTCTTTATACTAGTTATCATATGGAAGCAGTAAACAAGTTTTGTTTACTGCTTTTTTTCGTCAAGACTTGTATATCGCTGTAATAATAAAGGCAGCATAGAGATTTAGTTCCTCTGCACCACGTTTATCATTTGCAGTATGAAAAGCAACTTGCTTTTCCCTCAATAACTTCTTTCTGTTAAAAGTTGAATTTTCCCCATATTTTTGTTCACCTCGTTTATAATAGATGTAAAACTTACAATATACTGTACATTCTGAAATGTATCACAGATCAAGGGGGAATTACCATTTCTACCATTGAAGATATTGCGAAGTTAGCTGGAGTATCAAAAGCGACGGTTTCTCGAGTACTCAATCGTCATCCTTATGTCCGTCCAGAATTGCGGGCAAGGGTAGAAGCAATTATTGAGGAACAAAACTATGTACCAATAGCAACGGCTAAAGATTTGAGGCGTCTTCAAACAAATTTAGTTGGTGTAGTTGTTCCAAATATATATCATCCTTTTTTTAGCCAGTTAATTCAAGAATTAAGTTATATATTAAAAAAAGATCATTACGATATTGTGATTTTACAGTCAAATTATGAGATGGATAAGGAGAGAGAATTTTTACACTACATTAAGACGAAAAAATTAGATGCATTAATTTTTATGACACTTTCGTTACCGATTGGAGAAGTAGAAGAGGCAATGCACTTCGGGAAAATTGTTATTTGTAATGAACATGTTGAAACAGAAAAGATTTGTACAGTTCAATTTAATGAAGAGTTAGCGGGATATATGGGAACGAAACATTTGATTGAAAAAGGATATACAAGGATAGGTTTTTGTTACGATACATTAAAAAGTAAAGCACAGCGCCAAAGGTATAAAGGTTATAAAAGAGCATTAAAGGAATATGGCCTACAGTTACAGCAAGAATGGGTGTTTTCAAACTGTTTTGAATTAAAGGATGGAGAAAAGGTGATATATAGTATTTCCTCCATGCGCGATATTCCAGATGCAATCTTTACAGGTAGTGATGAAATAGCTGCAGGTATGATTATGACAGCACAACGATTACATATTCATGTTCCACAAGATTTAGGAGTGATTGGATTTGATAATCAACCTCTTTCAATGATTATGACTCCTAACATAACAACAATACAGACATCTATTAGAAGCATGGCCCAACATTCAATTTTTTTATTGCACAAACAGTCGCGAAAAGAACATGTACAGCAAATCCGATTGCCAGTTGCGATAATAGAAAGAGAATCTACAAGAAGGAGGTAGTAGTATGTTTCATACAGATCGTTTGCAGTTTCGGAAATATACAATGGCTGATTTAGACTTTTATGCTTCGTTATGGGGAAATGAAAAAGTAATGCGCTATATTGGAAATGGGACACCTAAAACATATATGCAGTGCAAAAAAAACCTCGAAAACTGGGTTCTTCCAGGTTATCAAAATGGTTTAGGACTATTTCTAATGATCGAAAAAGAGACAGCAGTACCGATTGGACATGCGGGACTTGTGCGGCAACAAGTAGACGGTAAAGAAGAAATTGAAATTGGCTATTGGTTACTTCCTGCATATTGGAGAAAAGGTTATGCAAAAGAAGCAGCAGTAGCATTTCGGGACTATGGATTTCAAGCGCTAAGACTAAAAAAATTAATTTCCCTTATCAACCCAGATCATCCCGCTTCTATCTTTGTTGCTAGAAAAACGGGATTGAGCTATGAACAAACAGCCTCATTTCATGGGAAGGATGTTCTTGTCTATGCGATCAAAAGAGCGGAGTGATGAGGAGCAGAAAGTGATACTTCTAGAGTTGCATAAAAACATATAAGAATATTCTGATATATTATACAATAAGAACAACCTTGAGGAGTAGATATATTAGGATAAAGCGAATGATAATGCGTTGGAAAATCTATATATTTAAAGGGATAAGAGCAGGAAAAAGGCTTGTTTTCAAAGGAAAAACAAGCTTTTTTCCTGTTCGTAACAGCTCGATTGGTGAGGAAGAAGCCCTCAATGATCAAAGTTTCACTTTATTGGTTTTAGAGTAATTAGTAAATGTGTTTTCGATTTTCTGCATGGCTAGAGATGAGTAGTAATGCAGGTTCTTCCCCAATATTTCGAACAATATGAGGCACACAAGCACTCCAAGAAAACGAATCACCTTCTTCTACAATTGCAATATCTTCTCCATGCTGTACTTCTAATTTTCCACGTAAAACAAGATGACATTCTTCTCCTTCATGAGCGTTTGGTTTATTCTCTTTCGGGAATTCAACAGGAATCTCTACTAAAGATAAGCGCAGACCACCTTGTTCTGCTACATGTTCAATTCTTTGCTTATCTTTTCCATATACGCTATATTTCCGCTCTTCTTTTTTGACAATTTTCATACGATTTTTTTGTTCAAGCAATAAATAAGGAAGAGGAACATTTAGGAAATTGGAAATCGTTTCTAAAGTTGAGATAGATGGTGAAGTTTTATTATTTTCAACCTGGCTCATAAACCCTTTAGAAAGTCCTGTCCCTTCACAAATTTGAGCGATTGTGATGCCTCTGCGTTGACGAATTTCGCGTATTGCAGAACCAATATTCATAAAATCAATCTCCTTTTTGTAACAACTATTTGTATCATAGCAAAAAAAATATATTTTTTCTTAAAAAATGAATTGACGAATAAAAAAATTTATTATATGTTTTGTAATGTTAATAAAAGTTTTATATAACAAAACTATAAAGGAGAGAAAGAAATGAATCAACGTATTGGTAACTTAATTATTCGTATCGTGTTAGGAGTAACGTTCTTCATGCACGGTTTAGTAAAATTCCAATCAGGAATTGAAAATATTGCAGGATGGTTTACAAGTATCGGTTTACCGGGTGGACTTGCTTATGGCGTAGCAACAATGGAATTAATTGGCGGCTTATTATTAATTATCGGTTTAGGTGTAAGATATGTTGGACTATTATTTGCAATCATTATGGTTGGAGCAATTGTAAAAGTAAAATGGTCAGCTGGTTTATTAGGAGATGGGAAAAATCCTGGTTTTGAATTAGATCTTGCATTATTAGCAATGGGACTTCACCTATTTATTGCAAAAGCTGATGGTTTTATAGATAATTTCTTAAAAGCAACTATGTTTAAAAAAGACTAATCTTTGCGGGGGTATAACAATATGAGCTTTCAGCTTCATCCCAACACAGCACTTGGTATTGTTCATCTATACGTATCAAATATAAAAAGATCACTAGAGTTTTATACGAATGTATTACAATTCACAGTAATTCAAGAAGAAGAGACAATCGTTACACTTGGTACAAATGCAAATGAACCACTTCTTATAATAGAAGAACAAAAAGATGCTTTACCGAAACAGAAAAATCGCACAGGTCTATATCACTATGCAATTTTATTACCGACGAGACAAGAGTTAGCAAATGTTCTGCGTCATCTTGTAGAGAAGATATATCCGTTGCATGGTGGGGCAGATCATTACTTTAGTGAGGCTCTTTATTTAGCTGACCCAGATGGGAATGGAATAGAAATTTATCATGATCGCCAAAGAGAAGTATGGCGTGATGAAAATGGAGAGATCCCGTTTGTTAGTAACCCGTTAGATGGTGAAGGATTATTACAGCAAGGAGAGGCATGGAGTGGATTCCCGAGTGGTACAGTGATAGGACATATTCATTTCCATGTATCTGATTTAGAAGAAGCAAGACAATTTTATGTAGATGGTCTAGGATTTGATATAACGATTCCACCTCGAAATGGTGCGTTGTTTGTTTCTGCTGGTGGGTATCATCATCATGTCGGTTTAAATACATGGCAAGGTGAAGGAGTGCCATCACAAATGCCAAATTCTATCGGCTTGAAATATTTTACAATTGTATTAGCAAATGAAACGGAAACAGAAAAGGTATGTAAAAGCTTAAAAGATATTGGTATTATTGCAACGTACAAAGACGGAGTATTACAAGTTGAGGATCCATTTGGTCATCGTATTCACTTGATTACAAAAGAAGAAGCCTAAGCGCGGCTTCTTCTTATTTTTTTATAATCGCTTTTTCATTCTGTAAAAAGAGGTCATCAAATTGTTTTGCTAAATCAAAATCAAGTTTTGTTAGTCCTTTTGTATTCCATGATGACAAAGTGAGAATTACTGCTTTATACTGAATAAGGATAAATGGATGGTGATTATGTTCTTCTGATAGTTTGGCGACTTCAGAGACAAATTCGACACCTTTTAAGTAGTCGGAAAACATATATTTTCTTTCAATCCATTTTTCATCTTTCACTGTCCATTTATCTAGCTTCTTTAATTCCTCTTGTACTTCATGATCTGTTAATCGTTGCATTATTTTTCACATCCTTTATTGGAAGTAAAGCAAGTCCATTATGGATTAAACGTTGTACAGACTCATTTTCTGTAAATGTAGAGAGTTGTTGCAGTAAGAAAGAGGCTGTTTTTTGATCTTTGTTATATTCTACAAGCAACTCTAATATTTCAAGGCGAAGTAGCCATTCTTTTTTATAGAATTGATTTAATACTTCATGTATGGCTACTAATTGTGCTACATCTGAATCTTGCAGCTCACCTTTATTTCGAATATCTCGAACCATTTGATACATACGATCTAGCTCTGATAGTGAAAGTGATGCGGGGGTTTTTTCTATTTCTTCATCCATGGGGAAGAATGAGGCTGCATCGGCTGCACCTGGGAATACAGATGTAATGTTAGAACCAACTGCCATATCAAATGTTCCCCATGAAGCATCAAATAATAAGTGATCTTTATAAACAACAGTGCAATTTGTAAAGGAAATAAGAACGACTTTCTCATCCTGTTTTATAATATCAGTTACAGTTCCTTTTACGTGAACACCGCTTGCAAAGGAAAGATCAGTATTGTTTCCAATTAGAATACCTAATGATTGTAAAGATTCCTCTGTACAATCTTCTAATGCTATATTGTTTTGCAATAAACCAATTGGTGTACCAAATCCATCTTCGTGTACAGCTGTTGAGTGATGAGGCAGTTGCTTATGATTGAATGCTAAAGCGGTTGGTGTATTGGTTTTTAGATAAATTACTTCACCAACCTCATTTTGCACCATTTCTGAGAATGTACCTGTAATTTGTAAACCACTACTTAGTTCAGCAGTCGCTATGTTTTCAGAGCGAATTGCTTTTTCTAATCCTTCCGCACCACCCGTCTGAAAAGCCATTGTTTTAGAAAATGCTTCAAGTGCTTCTATCAGTTCTTCAAATGACTGACAGACAAATAATTGCGGCTGCATTTTCGTCACATCGTATGTTGTCTTTATGCAAGCTTCGAGCGAGAATGGAACTTTTTCAACAGCATCTGTTAAACAATACTTACTTTCGCCTACAGAAGACAGTAGACCAGCTCCGTAAATTTTAGGATTGTCTAGATCGCCAATCAGTCCATATTCAACTGTCCACCAAAAAAGGCGAGAAATTTGTTCCGCTTCTGATACACCTGAAACTAGTTTTTGTTTTTCGATTACTTCTTTTTCCGCTGCTTCAATTTCTTCAGGTGTTGAAGTTGGACTTTCTTTTACAATGGTGAGTGTACGAACTGCTTCAAAGGCATCATGCTCTTCCTTTGTTGAGAAAGCTTTTGCTCCAATTTGTCCAAAGCGTTTTACATACTTGGCATATGTAGGATCAAGTAAGATGGGAGCATGACCTGCTGCTTCATGAACGATATCAGGTGCTGGTGTATATTCAATATTTTCTACTTTGCGAATATCTGTTGCGATTGGTAGTAAACCATGACCTTGAAAGTCAAAAAATGCGACTCCGGGAATCAGACCATCAATCGTTACAGCTCCCCAACCGCTTGGTGCTAAACATTCATTCATTTCTTCCACTTTTGGAATTGCGTCTATATTAATACCAGATGATTTTAATCCGTTCACATAAGCTGGATGAGCCACATCTTTTAGAAAGTTATGGTTTTGCCTCATAATATAGCGCCATACAGCATGATTAATGGGTGTGTACTGATCATAATGTTGCTTAGACACAAAAGGCTTTAAATGCGCTGGAATTTCTGTCTTCTTCATTTCTACATCCTCCTTTTTTCTCTAATCAATTGATTGTAAGTTCTTTCTGTCAGTAGAAATTCACTGAAATATCGCCCTTTACAAAATCTATCACCACCATTTAAAAAAAATATAATCGCTTATGAAAATTTTATCATAAAATTTTGAATTATTTAACATTTGTTTTGTGAGAAACAAAAAAGTTAGTGCTAGATTATTTGATCAGGAAGATGAAATAGTAGTACCCCTATTCATCCTGCTATTTTAGGATAGCTTAGTTGGCGAAGGTTCGTACTGAGTAGAGATGAAGGAAGCGCCACTGATTAAAATTGTATCTTATCTAAAATATAGCGATGGGGGAATGATAAGGAGAGAAAGAAAATGTGTAAAAAGTGTTTTTTTCTTATAATTTGTATATTTTATCCGCGATCATGATTTATGGGTAAAAATAAACGGTAAGGAAACACAAGTAACAAAAGGAGAACATATTACAAAACCGAAATGGTCGCTTCTGTTAAAGAATTTTAAGAAACCCACCTAAAATATACTTTTAGGTGGGTTTCTTCTAATTATTTATGCGTTTTATTTGGCTTCTTTTTTCCAGGGTTTCCATTTCCTTGCCGCTTTCTGTTTTGTTCATCTTTTGCTTGCTTTTCATGCAATGTGTTTAAGTAATCATTTGAACTATTCATGAATGATTCCTCCTCAAAGTTTCGTGTTCTCTCTGTTACTATAACCAATTGTGGTAGAAATGATGATTAGAGGTTTAGGGGGAGATAAATGATTTTATGTATGAAATTTTTTGAGGGGAATACTGTAAGTGGAAGGGATTAGGCTGTCGTTATTGAAACTAGTATGATAGTATATATAGAATTTCATACAAAAGAGGTGAGAGATGAAACTTTTTTGTAAGGCATGGTCAAGGAGTACATACCAAAAATGTGCCAGCAAGCTTGCAAATCGAGCATCCTTATTTGACAACAGAAGGGAAGCAACAAGCGTTGTTACTTCGAAAGAATTTACCTCTGAATGAAAATAATGTGCTAATTGTAAGTCTGATCCTTCGAACTTTACCATGTGATTAGTTGTTAAATTGGAAGCTCATTCAAAAGTTATTTCCTAATTTCTTAGTAGGAGATAGTAAGAATAATCTGTTATGGAAGGAATCAATACAATATTAGAACAAGACTTTATGAATCTAGCAGACGAATGCATAAGATGGTGCTATACATTATATGCAAACAGAATTTATCTTGTATCCCATGAGGGAACAATTACAGCATATAGGCAGTATTTGCCAAAAAAACATGTTAACAAGAGAGGATTTTTTAGAAGAAACAGGTATATATGAATGAAAGCGATGAGTGGAGGGAGTATATGAATATTGCATTAGTAGTCGGTGATTATTCCGATCTAGAAGCACAATCACTGCGATCGACACTTGAGTGTTTTGGGGCGAGAGTGATTACCTATTGGATTGGCCGGCCGCGAGATTTGATGGAAGTTCTTTCGGGAGAAGTTTTGTATGACGATATAAATTATATTGTTTTTTGTTTCCATGGCGACGAAGGAGAAATGATAATGGGAGAATTAGCTGAAGAAGTATATGAAGAAAATGAACCGAGAGGAAACTTTGGTGTAACAGAAATTAGCAAATATGCAAGATTGCATAATAAGCATATTTTTAATAGTGGATGTACATTAGGAAATAGGAAACTTGCAGAAGCATTTCTAAATAGCGGAGCAAAAACTTATATTGGTTCGGTAGATGATGTCGATGGAAATGCAGCATTAATGTTTATCATTCGCCTATTTTATGGGCTAATTAATCATAAACAAACGATTACGGAAGCATTTCAAACAGCAAAAACAATAGATGATGAAACGTATACTTTCCAATTATATAGATGAAAAAAATGGCGTGCTTATTCCATATAGGATGAGCATGTTTCACATTTATTACATAATTTTTTTACATTCTTTTAATGAAAATAATTATCAATTGTGGTATGATATTTTCAAGTTTTTATATGTAATAGAAGTAACTATATAAATATTAGCTTTAGATGTTTTATATAATTGTCAAAAACCATTCATAATTAACATTTAAAAAATAAGTAACTAATGTTATTATATTTAATGTAACTAAATCAATTACAACTATAGGAGGAAGAAATGTTTATTCAATTTTTAAGAGAAAACAAAGCGGTTTCTTTTGTATTAGCGATTATTCGTGTTTATCTTGGTTATACATGGCTAATGGCTGGAATCGGTAAATTACAAGGAAAGGGATTTGATGCGACAGGGTATTTACAAGGAGCCATTGAAAAATCAAAAGGAGCACAACCGGCTGTACAAACTTGGTGGGCATCATTTTTACAAGATTTCGCAATTCCGAATGTAGATCTATTCAATACGCTTGTAACATGGGGAGAAATTCTAGTTGGAATAGGCTTAATCGTAGGTTGTTTAACAAAAACAGCTATCTTTTTTGGTCTTGTAATGAACTTTTCCTATATGTTTAGTGGGTCTATTGGTGTGAATCCGCAAATGGTTATTTTATCTATGCTTATTCTTGTTTCGAGTATGAATGCTGGCAAACTGGGACTTGACGGCTGGATTGTAGCAAAATTATTCGGTTCAAAACAAAAAAAGCGACAGAAACAAGTTGCTTAATATAGGAAAAGGGTATCTCATATACGGGATACCCTTTTGATTATTTTATTGGTGAAATAGGATTTTTTTCAAAGAACTTGTTTACATACCCGACAAATTCTTCTGGCTCTTGACGGAATGGAGCATGATAGCCTTTTTCGATAATATGGAAAGTGCTATTTTTCAAGAATTGATGATATATTTCTCCTTCTTTCCAAGAAACGCGATTGTCATTTCTTCCCCAAATAATTAAGGTCGGAGTGGTTATTTCCGCCGCATTAATATTTAGACGGCGAGGCCATAATTTCATTTTGTTGTAATGCTTTTCATCATTTCGTTTAAATTTCACTTTATTTTCATCGTAATCGGAAATAGAAGAAACATTGCTTAAATCTGCAGATAACTTTGGTTTAGGTGATCCGTTTTTATTCGTTAATGAAGTAGCGCCTGTAGCATCTGCTAAAATAAGGTGCGTGACTGCTTCAGGGTATAAATATGTTAAATTGAGAGAAATTTCTCCCCCCATAGAATGGCCGAGTATTGCAAATTTATCATAACCTAGTTTTTTCATTAATTTATAATATAAATTTGCGTGAGTTGGGAAAGAATAGTAAAAATCCATCGGTTTTGATGATTTTCCAAATCCTAAAGCATCAACAGCAATAATTGTATGATCTTTTGCTAAATTTGAGTAAATTTTTTGAAAGCCATCTGATGATCCGCCGAAACCATGAATCATAAGTAGCGGAGGTTTTTTGTCACCGATTTGTTTAAAATAAATGGTTTGTCCATCTATTTCTACCATTTTTTCATTGGTAGTGACTGCAGCGGTAAAGATATCTTTTGCTTGTTTTACCGGTTTTTCTGCCGCGCTACATGATGCGAATAGCATAAGAGCGAGACAGCCGACGATATAGCATTTTATTTTATTCAAAGATGTGTCCCCTTTCTAGCATAAGGCTGCATCTATCATAGTAAATAGCATATCACGATTTCCAGGAAGGTGTTTTCCATTTCTTATCATAAGTGGAGAACGTAATGTTTCCTGAAATTGTTCATTTTGTAAGGAAGTGCGAAATGTGATGTGTGATTGCGGGACATCAATCCGAATCACACCATTCCACATTTGAGAGAGTTGCTGTAATAATAGAATAGCATCTTCTTCCTTTTTCGCGATAAGAGGTGTTACACATAGAATATTTCCTTTTTGTATACAGAGTGTAAAGGCATCTATAGTACCATTCGTTTCGAGTTTGAGAGAGAATGCTATTCTAGGGAGTAATAATGAATAAAGTTGCCGTCGATTGGCACCTGTTGCGGTTTGATCAAGCTGGATGAGAGAGTCAAAATCGCGTGGCGTAATTGTCTTAAAATGGCGGGATTTCATAGTTGGATTTATAACGAGTTTTTCAAAGCGATGGACATTTGTTATTGTTTCAAACCTAAATGATTGATATAAAGGTACGCCGGCGTCGGTAGCAATAAGAATAGTAGGAAGAGAAGAATCGGCGAATTGTAAACAATGTTCTAGTAAGGCGCGGCCAATACCTTGTCTCTGAAAATTTGGATGAACGATTAACATACCGATAGAAGAATATGCTGGTTGAAAGGGAAATACCCCGCCAGCGGCAATGAGTTTTTTATTTTTTATATAGCCTAATAATGTCCCGATTGAAAGATACAGTTCAAATTGTTTTTGCATGAAAGACTTAGGTTGCAACCATCCAACGGACTCACAAAGGGATAGTAAATCTGGAATGTCAAAGTTGTTTAATCGTTGTATTTTCATAGAATCGCACCTCATTTCTTTTTAGTTAAGTAAACTTTAGTTATGAAAGATATTTCGGTTTATACTGCTTGCTTTGTCTAAAATGGATACAAATATTTTATCATAAGAAAAGGAAGATAAACTCGTTTTTTGTAAAGGTCAAAATACTTGATAGGAAAGGACAAAGTTATACAAATTATAACGATAATTTACATAACTTAACAAAATGTTTACGTGAGCCTAATCTTTTCTTAACAGTTTTTCAGTAGATTGGGTAGTGGGAACTGAATAATCTGTTGGGGGGACAAAAAGTGAAGAAAATGATAAAGAAAGCATGGCCATTTGCTGTTGTTGCATCGTTAGCAATTACTTCAGTTGCAACATGGAACTTTACACATTCGGAAACAATTAAAGCAGATAGCAAAGAGAATAACGCGAAAATCAAGAACGTTATTGTATTAATTGGGGATGGGATGGGCCCTTCTTATATGACAGCTCATCGTTATATGAAGGACGATCCAAAAACATTTGGAATGGAGCCGACAGAATTTGATAAACATCTTGTAGGGACGCAAAAAACATATCCAGAAGATGAGCATGAAAATATTACGGACTCTGCATCGGCTGCAACAGCAATGTCAGCTGGTATCAAAACATATAATGCAGCAATTTCAGTTGATAATGATAAAGCGGAAGTCAAAACCGTGCTTGAGCAGGCAAAAGAACAAGGGAAAGCAACAGGGTTAGTTGCGACTTCTGAAATTACGCATGCAACGCCAGCTGCGTTTGGTGCTCATGATACGAACCGTAAAAATATGGATGGTATTGCAGATGATTACTTTGATGAAAAAATTAATGGAAAACATAAAATAGATGTTATGCTTGGTGGCGGCATGAAAAACTTTGTGAGAAAGGATCGTAACCTTACAGAGGAATTTAAAAAATCTGGTTATAGTTATGTAACAGATCGAGAGCAATTGTTAAAGGATAAAAACGATCAAATTCTTGGTTTATTTGCACCAGGTGGTTTAGATAAAATGATTGATCGCAATGATAAAACACCTTCATTAGAAGAAATGACAAATGCAGCAATTGATCGCTTAAAGAAAAATGATAAAGGTTTCTTCTTGATGGTAGAAGGGAGCCAAATCGATTGGGCTGGTCACGATAATGATGTTGTTGCAGCGATGAGCGAAATGGAAGACTTTGAAAAAGCATTTAAAGCGGCAATTGAATTTGCGAAAAAGGATAAGCATACGTTAGTTGTAGCAACGGCTGATCATTCTACAGGAGGCTTCTCTTTAGGCGCAAATGGTGAATATAACTTTAAAGTAGATCCTCTGAAAGCTGCTAAACGTACGCCAGATTTCATGGCAAATGAAATTGCAAAAGGTGCCAATGTAGAAGAGACATTGAAAAAGTATATTGATTTAGAACTAACGCCAGAAGAAATTCAAGCAGTAAATGAGATTGCTCCGTCAAAAGATGTGACGAAGATTGATAACGCAATTGAAAATATCTTCAATAAACGATCTGTTACGGGATGGACAACAGGCGGACATACCGGCGAGGATGTAAATGTATATGCATTTGGTCCAGGTAAATACTTATTCTCAGGTGTTCAAGAAAATACAAACTTAGCAAAACGTGTATTTGATATTGTGGGTGGTGGTGACCCGAATAAAGGTAGACGCTAATTGTGAAAAAAAGCGAGGCAATTTGCCTCGCTTTTTTATCCCGCTATTTTAGGGCAGCCTGATTGGTGAGGGCTCATAATCAGTGGGGGATGAAGAAAACCCCCACTGATTAAAGTTTCACTTTATTTTTTTAGAAGGAAAAAACATGGATTAATTTTTAACCTTATAATGGCAATGAAATTTGATTTGCACATGCTTCAATTTCATCGATATCTTGGCGAATTGTTGCCATTTTATTATCCAACTCTTCAGCTTTCATGGCAGCATCATGTAGTTCATCCTTTAAATATTCAGGGATGTTTCCTTCATATTTATAATAGAGCTTATGTTCTAAGCTTGCCCAAAAATCCATTGCCAGTGTACGTAGCTGAATTTCAGCAAAGACATCCTTTGTACCAGAATTCAATAATAATGGATACTTGATGATCATATGCAAACTTTTATACCCATTTTGCTTCGGAGAGGCTATATAATCTTTTACCTCTATGACTTGCATATCTTCACGATTTTCAATCACTTGTTTTAAATGATAAATGTCTTCTACAAAGCAACATGTAATTCGAATGCCGATAATATCATGTAAATGTTTTTGAGCATTTGCGATTGTTGGAGCCAAATTTTTACGTTCCAACTTCTTTATGATGCTTTCTGGTTGTTTTAGTCTTGTTTTTATATGTTCAAACGGGTTATAGTCTTCTAGGAACTGAGCTTCCCGATTCATAATTTCAAATTTTGTTTTTAATTCTTCTAAAGCAAATGTATATGGTAATACAAATGTTTTCCAATAGTTAATAGTTGATTGGTTATACTCCATTTATATACACACCTTTTTCATATTTACAACTTAGGTTGCTTATTATACTAAATACCAAATCATATAAGCACATGCTGCAAATGATGAAATCATGAAACGATATTTGGCTTTCATATTCTTTAACTCCTTTCATCTCCATTTTCTATATCGATTTAAAAAATTGTTAGCAAATTGATTATGTACAATTGTAATAGTAATAGATTGATGTGAATTTCGTATGAACTAATTGTTTCGATTGTTTGTCTTTTTTATAGTGAGTACAAGAATTACTTGGATCTGAGATATTTTAATTACATCTTTACGCATGATAGGTTAGTTAACCTCTTATTTGTATATTGAATAAAAATGATTGTTGGTTTTGAAAAATTAGCAAATGCTAGACGATCTGCGATAAAATTTTTAAAGATATAGAAATTCCGTTGTAGCAAAGATGTTCGCTAATGCCAATCGACATTCATCTCTCAAGTAATCATTGGGAGATGCCCTTCATATTCCTTGAAGTGGAAGTTTTCTGTCGGAAAACGATAGAGTATAGATAATATGCATAGAAAATTTTTCGTATGTAATTGACAAAAGGGATGTTTCTGTATATGATATAAATCGTAATGATTACGTTTTAGTTGCAAACTTGAATTAGAAAGGAGGGGGCATATGCGTGTCAATATTACATTAGCTTGTACAGAATGCGGAGATCGTAATTATATTACCAAAAAGAATAAACGAAATAATCCGGAACGTATCGAATTAAAAAAATATTGTCCACGATTAAAGCGAGTAACATTGCATCGTGAAACGAAGTAAGGCAGCTAGAAATATCTAGCTGTTTTTTTATAAATGTCCATTCCATTTTATGGAATAATAAAAAGGATAGACAGAGGATGGGAGAGGATATGATGAATGCAAACGATCAAAAAAGAAAAGAGCAAGTTGCGCATATTATTGAAATTCCAGATGAATATGTGCTTGTTGTAGATGATAAAAAAATGAATGAAGAGGTACATCTTCTTTGGTGGGAGAAATGTGGTAAACCAGAGGAAAGCATTCAAGTATGTTTGCGGAAAGAGGATGGAGAATTATTAGAATTATCTATTTGTAAAGAAACAATGCAAAAACAAAACGGAATTGCTGAATCAAAAGCGAAGGAAATTGCAGATGCATTTATAAAAAAACATGCACCTTATATACATGGAGAGTGTAACTTTATATATGTAACTTCAAAAAAAGAGTGTATTGCCGTTGAATATAAACAAGAAGTACATGGATGCCCTTTACCTCGAACGGGTTGCGTAGTGGAAATAGATCTACTCGGAAATATTATTACATTTAGAAACAAAGGAATAAAAGAAAGACCAACTTGGCCAAGTTCCATTATTAAGAAGGAGGTTATTTTAGACAAATTGCGAAAAAAACAGGAAGTGGAACTTGTTTTTGTACATCTTTCTAACGGATGGCTTACATATGAAAATCGCGAAATGAAGGATGGATACAATCTTGTATATGAGCCGATTACAGCACATGCTTTTATAAATCCGTGCACAGGAGCAGACTTACATGATAGGAGTCATTATATAATTGAAACAGCCTCATTGCCATCTTTGAAAGAAAAAGTGGAAATGGCAACCGACGTTTATCAACTACTGCATATAGATACGACAAAAATGAAAAAAGTACATGAAAAGTCAGAAGGAAGAGAATTGACAAGCGTTTGGACAAAGGTGTCAACGGAAGAAAAGCATCGAAAAGATAACGATAAATCTTTTGATACATATTGTAGACAACACATTCCTATCTTACAGTATGAAGAGGCAACGACTATAACAATTGATCAAGAGACAAATCAATTGCTTACATACTGTAAGTGGGGAAAGACTGCGTGCGAAGAACCAATATTAACACGTAAGCAATGTTTGGAAAAAGCATTGCAATTTTTAGGGAAAGTGTTTCCACATTTTGAAGAACATCTTCGCATTTGGAAGAACCAAGAGGATGATGAGGATCTAGGGCATTTTAATTTTTATGTGTACGTGAATGGGATTCGTATTGAAGGTGAGATGGTGAGCGTTGTTATTGATGCATCATCAGGAGAAGTAGACATGTATCGTGGCGTATCGCAACAGGTAATTGAACAGCTACTCAGTTATGACACAAATGTAAAAGTAAATCAAGAAACAGCATTAGATACGTACTGTCAGGCGCTTCATGTACGGTTGAAGTGGTTTGAAGAATGTGAGACCAATCCGCCTCAGTATCAGCTTGTCTATGTGCCAACGACTGGGAACATAAGTGAGGGATATGGTGCAGATTATGAAAATAGAAAAGAAATTCGCTATATTGACGCCCATACAGGAGAAAAGATTTGGAGTAAGTAAGTTTGCCAAAAAGTCCATTGAGGACTCTCGATGGACTTTTTAATACCTCTCTCAAATAGTAAGTGAATTGGTTTTAATGAAATTTAAGTATTCCTTTTTCTACAGCATATATATTTATCATCAGTCTCTACCGCAAAATCGTGAGCACGTTGATGTTTAACTTCTCCACGCACAGGTAATATGTTTTAATGATGAATTTTCATATTTAAATGGGTACAGACACAAACAACTTCACGCCCACATACATATAGTAAAGACCACTATTTTGGCGGGGGTGAAGGGTTTGAGTTTATTCGCCGCAATTGGATATATGGTTCGTGAAGTGTTTGTGTTTGTTTCTTATGTGAAAAACAATGCGTTTCCACAACCATTGTCACCAGATGACGAAAAAAAGTACTTAGAGTTAATGGAGCAAGGGGATGCTCAAGCGAGAAACTTATTGATTGAACATAACTTGCGGCTTGTAGCCCACATTGTTAAGAAATTTGAAAACACAGGTGAAGATGCAGAAGATTTAATCTCAATCGGCACAATTGGGCTTATTAAAGCGATTGAAAGCTATTCAGCAGGGAAAGGAACAAAGCTTGCAACATATGCAGCACGCTGTATTGAAAATGAAATTTTAATGCATCTCCGCGTTTTGAAGAAAACAAAAAAGGATGTTTCACTTCATGACCCGATTGGGCAAGATAAAGAGGGTAATGAAATATCACTTATCGATATTTTGAAATCTGAATCAGAAGACGTGATCGATATGATTCAACTTAGTATGGAGTTAGAAAAAATTAAAGAGTACATTGATATTTTAGATGAGAGGGAGAAAGAAGTTATTGTAAAGCGTTTTGGACTCGGACTGGATAAGGAGAAAACGCAGCGAGAAATCGCAAAGGCGCTTGGGATTTCCAGGAGCTATGTATCAAGAATTGAGAAGCGAGCACTGATGAAAATGTTTCATGAATTTGTGAGGGCGGAGAAAGAGATGAAAGCAAAGGAATAAGAAAAAGGAACGACTGCATTGATACGGCAGTCGTTCCTTTTTTCTTTTGATGCAGGTGATAAAAAGCGAAGCGAAAAGAAGAAATATATGTTCACTGTTGAAAATGATGGATTCTATCTGTAATATTAGAAGGTGCTAACGAATTTATCCAACAGTATCGGGCAGTGAGACTTTCATTGTAGATTGAAAGAAAAATAAAGATGATAGATAGGAGTTTGATTGTCCGTAATCGTTTGATTGGTAAAGGTTCATAATCAGCGGGAAAGGGAAAATCTTGCTGCTTATAGTTTCACTTTATGAAAGAGGCTATATTTTTCTTGTATAATATGTAGACTGTCTGTAATAACGTAAAGGTGTTTATTTAGATAAACGGCATGATATCGCAAGAAAAGAAGGGAAAGCTATATGTAATTGTTATTTTAAGAATGATTAGGAGGTTTCGCAGTTTGCGACGTACATTATATCGACTGATGATTGAACTTACAAATGGGCGTTTTACTTCTTATATATTACGTAAATTTGCACAGTCTCGTTTCAGTTCTATTATTATTCCCTCTTATGCAAAAGTGT
This sequence comes from Bacillus cereus group sp. BfR-BA-01522, assembly GCF_022662635.1. Lineage (NCBI taxonomy): Bacteria > Bacillati > Bacillota > Bacilli > Caryophanales > Bacillaceae > Bacillus > Bacillus cereus group sp. BfR-BA-01522. Next base: position 333,978 of record NZ_JAKUDY010000002.1, read on the forward strand.
TTCAAATTAATCAAGATGAGATGGAAAAAGATTTAAAAGAATATCGAACGTTACATGAGTTATTTACACGTAAATTAAAAGAAGGAAAGCGAATGATTCATGCAGAGGCAGCAGCTGTTGTTAGCCCTGTTGATGGAATTTTTGCAGATTTTGGACCGATTGAAGAATCGAAAACATTTGATATTAAAGGGAAGCGCTATTCGATTGTAGATATGCTTGGCAATGAAGAAAGAGCGAGTCGTTATGCCGGCGGTACATATGTGGTGATTTATTTAAGTCCAAGTCATTATCATCGCATTCATAGTCCACTTTCCGGTACTGTGACAGAGCGGTTTGAGCTAGGGGGAAAATCATATCCTGTAAATGCAGCAGGCATGAAATATGGGAAAGAACCTTTGTCAAAGAATTATCGTTCTGTTACAGAAGTAGATAGTGAAGGAAAGCGTATGGCGCTAGTAAAAGTAGGAGCTATGTTTGTAAACAGTATTGAACTTCTTCATAAACGAAACACTGTTCAAAAAGGTGAAGAGATGGCATACTTTACATTTGGGTCGACAGTTGTTCTGCTGTTTGAAAAAGGAATGATCGAAGCTGTTTCAACGTTAACAAGCGGTCAAGAACTCCGTGTAGGCGAAAAGATTGCAACTCGATTAACCTCATAGTAGTGAACAGTAGAAGTCTATAATAAGCTTGTATGGACTCAAGGAAGTGAGATGTGTCAATGTGTCTAATGAAAATTCCTGAAAGTTGGAAAGTTCATTTTAGTTAAGAGCCATCTTACCGATGGCTCTTTTTACAAATAAGGCATTATTTTATATGTACTTAAGAAGATTTGACAAGCTTGTCCTCTAATGAACGTCTAATGATTTCTTGTTTTATAAGTAAAATAAAGTCAGGATTTAATTTTAGTTCTTTTGCTTTATAATAAGACTCAGTGAGTAATTCGGTAGATAACTGTTCTATATGATTTGTATTCAAGATGAGTCACCTCCTAGTAATTAAGGATAGGTTCTTTGTTGCATCTAATGTATCAAAAAAATATGATGGTCACAAACGCATGGTTATCCACAAAGTGTCGTGGATAAATTGTGTATGAAATGTTAATAATTTCTAAATTGACTGAAATATTAATGTGGAAAATGTGTACAAGTTTATCCACATGCTGTCTATCGAAAAATGTTGTCGAAAAATTTTATGAAAAATCCTCAAAGAGGTGAAAGAAATTGAAACTATTTTTACCAAATGAATACGTGAAAAACGTATATCATATTCAACCAGAAGAGCTAAAAAAACGTGGAATTAAAGGCGTTATTACAGATTTAGATAACACGTTAATTGAATGGGATCGTCCTAATGCCACGCCGCAGCTTGAACAATGGTTTTTGAAAATGAAGGAACAAAACATTCAAGTAACGGTTGTGTCAAATAATAATGAAAAACGAGTAAAGGATTTTGCAGAACCACTTGGAATTCCATTTATTCATAGTGCACGTAAGCCGTTTGTTCGTGCGTTTAAACGTGCAATAGAACAAATGAATTTGAAGCCAGAGGAAGTTGTAGTCATTGGAGATCAGATTTTAACAGATGTATTAGGTGGCAATCGAGTTGGGCTACATACGATTTTAGTTGTACCAGTTGCACAAACGGATGGATTAGTAACGCGCTTCAATCGAAAAATTGAGCGAAGAATTATGAAAAACATGAAGAAAAAAGGTTTAATTCATTGGGAGGAATAAAGTTTGATTGAAACGATTAAATGTATTGGTTGTGGTGTAGAGATTCAGACAGAAAACAAAAGTGAAGTTGGATATGCACCGGCTTCATCTTTGCAAAAAGAGCAAGTAATTTGTCAACGTTGTTTCCGTTTAAAGAATTATAATGAAATCCAGGACGTGTCGCTAACGGATGATGACTTTTTACGTATTTTAAATGGAATTGGCCAGTCAGAGGCATTAGTTGTTAAAATTGTTGATATTTTTGATTTTAATGGAAGTTGGTTACCAGGATTACATCGCTTTGTTGGGAACAACAAAGTGTTACTTGTAGGAAATAAGGCGGATTTAATTCCGAAATCTGTAAAACATGATAAGATGAAACATTGGATGCGCTATAGTGCAAAGCAGCTTGGTTTAAAAGCGGAAGATGTCTTTTTAATTAGTGCAGCGAAAGGGCAAGGTATTCAAGAACTTGCAGAGGCGATTGAAAAGTATCGAAACGGTAAAGATGTATATGTTGTAGGATGTACGAATGTTGGGAAATCAACATTTATTAATCGCATGATTAAAGAATTTAGCGAAGAAACTGAAAATGTGATTACAACATCTCATTTTCCAGGAACAACGTTAGATTTAATTGATATCCCATTAGATGATACGTCTTCTTTATATGATACACCGGGAATTATTAATCATCATCAAATGGCTCATTATGTTGGGAAGCAAAGCTTAAAAATAATTACACCAACAAAAGAGATTAAGCCAATGGTATTCCAATTAAATGAAGAACAAACATTATTCTTTAGTGGATTGGCACGCTTTGATTATGTGAGCGGTGGTCGTCGTTCATTTACTTGCTATTTCTCAAACCGTTTAACAATTCATCGTACAAAGCTAGAAAAAGCAGATCAATTACATGAAAAACATGCTGGGGAATTATTAAATCCACCAACTCCAGAGGAATTAGAAAGCATGCCTGAATTTGTGAAATATGAATTTAATATTCGTGAGCCAAAAACAGATGTTGTATTTTCTGGATTAGGATGGGTTACTGTGAACGAACCAGGAGCAAAAATTGTTGCTCATATACCAAAAGGAGTTAGTGTTTCATTACGTAAATCTTTAATTTAAATGGAGAGGGATTTATGAAACAATTATATGGTGTAATCGGAAATCCAATTGGACATTCCTTATCACCGCTTATGCATAATGATGCGTTTGAACATTTAGGAATAGATGCTCATTATCATGCGTTTCTTGTAGAAGAAGAGATGCTAGGGGAAGCTGTGAAAGGGTTAAAGGCGTTAGGAGTTTCAGGGATCAATGTAACGACTCCACATAAAGTTGCTATTATGAAATATTTAGATGAAATCGATCCGTTAGCAAAGCAAATCGGTGCAGTAAATACTGTTGTTCATCGAAACGGCAAGCTTGTTGGTTATAATACAGATGGAATTGGGTATGTTCGTTCTTTGCAGGCTATTAGTAAAGAACCCTTACGTCACAAACGTATGTTATTACTCGGTGCAGGTGGTGCATGTCGTGCTATTTATTGTTCGCTAGTAGCTGCAGGAGTAAAAGAAATCGATATTGCCAACCGGACGGTAGAAACAGCAAAGCAGTTGATTGCAAGTAGCAAAGAACGGGTTGTTTCAAAGGCGCTTTCACTAGAGAAAGCGACGGAAGCACAAGAGAATTATGATGTGCTGATTCAAACGACAACGATAGGTATGCATCCACATGTACAACATACGCCAATGCAAATTGGCTCTTTAAAACAAGGGGCAATTGTTTCTGATATTATTTATAATCCTTTTGAAACGAAGTTCTTACATGATGCAAAATTGAGTGGAGCGATTGTTCAAAACGGTATTGATATGTTTGTTTATCAAGGGGCACTTGCCTTTGAGATGTGGACTGGAATGATGCCAGACATTAATAGAATGAAACAATTAGTAATAAGAAAGCTTGGAGGATAATGATATGTTAACAGGAAAACAAAAAAGATTTTTACGTGCAAAGGCGCATCATTTAACACCGATTTTTCAAGTAGGAAAAGGTGGCGTAAATGAAAATATGATTAAACAAATTGCAGATGCATTAGAGGCTCGTGAATTATTTAAAGTGAGCGTATTGCAAAACTGTGAGTTTGACCGCCGTGAAGTTGCAGAAGAACTAGCACAAGGTGCGGGGGCAGAAATTGTTCAAGTGATTGGAAGTACAATCGTTTTATATAAAGAATCAAGAGAAAATAAGCAAATTCAACTTCCATAATCGTCGAGGACTTGTATAGTTTTTTTTCGAAAAAATACGTATTGTAGATGAAATGAACAGAAGTAAGCTTTTCCAAAAGAGCAGTTCTTGAGGGGGAGAAAGTGAAACTTTGATCAGTAGGGAGGATTCCTCGCTGATTAAAGGCCCTCATGAATCGGGTTGCCCCAAAATAGCGGGATAAAATAAAGGAGGCATTTCCTTTGAAAAAGATCGGAATTATTGGTGGTACATTTGACCCGCCGCATTATGGACATTTGTTAATTGCGAATGAAGTGTATCATACATTAGAATTGGATGAAGTTTGGTTTTTACCTAATCAAATACCGCCTCATAAGAGGAATCGAAATGTTACAAGCGCAGAAGATCGACGAAAGATGTTGGAGTTAGCAATAGAGAAAGAAGGCTATTTTTCACTTTGTTTAGAGGAGCTTGAGAGAGAAGGACCATCTTATACATATGACACTATGTTACAATTAACGAAGAAGCACCCGGATACAACGTTTTATTTTATTATTGGCGGTGATATGGTGGAGTATTTGCCAAAGTGGTATAACATCGAAAAACTGCTTGAACTTGTAACGTTTGTTGGCGTTGCAAGGCCGGGCTATACTTTACAGACACCTTATAAAATTTTGACGATAGAAATTCCGGAATTTGCTGTTTCTTCATCTTTACTGCGAGAGAGGTATAAGAATAAGAAGACGTGTAAATATTTGCTTCCAGAACAAGTACAGTCATATATTGAGAGGAATGGGTTGTATGAATCGTGACAAAGCTCTTGAGATTGTAAAAAAACAAATGCATGAAAAGCGCTATATACATACGATTGGTGTAATGGAAACAGCGATTGAATTGGCTCAGCGATATGGTGTGGATGAGAAAAAAGCAGAGATGGCTGCTATTTTTCATGATTATGCGAAGTGTAAACCAATTCAAGAAATGGAAGATATCATTAAACGGACGGATTTGCCAAAAGATTTGCTTCAATATAATAAAGAGTTATGGCATGCACCGGTTGGGGCATACTTAGTAGAAAAAGAAGTAGGCATTACAGATCCAGAAATTTTGCAAGCTATTACATATCATACGAGTGGACATGAGAAGATGACAATGCTTGATAAGGTTATTTATGTAGCAGACTATATTGAACCTGGACGCAAGTTTCCAGGCGTGGATGAGGCGCGAAAGTTAGCGCAGGAGGATATAAATAAAGCATTATTATTTGCATTAAAGCGTACGATTCAATTTTTAATGGAAAAGAACCAAACGATTTATCCGTTAACATTTCAAACGTATAATGCAGTTGTAAAGGAGGAAATTACTGGATGAATAATAAAGACTTATTAATGCTAGCAGCAAAGGCAGCTGATGATAAACGAGCAGAGGACATCGTAGTATTAAATATGCAAGGGATTTCACCAATTGCTGATTACTTTATCATTTGTCATGGGAATTCTGATAAGCAAGTACAAGCAATCGCGCGTGAAATTAAAGCGAAGGCACATGAATTTCAAATTGATGTAAAGCGTATGGAAGGGTTTGATGAGGCGCGCTGGGTTCTTGTAGATCTTGGTGATGTTGTAGCACATGTATTCCATAAAGATGAGCGTGATCATTATAATCTAGAGCGCCTATGGGGCGACGTACCGCGCGAAGATATTACAGAAGAGTTAAGCCAATGAGATATGAGCAATTCGCATTACTGTACGATAAACTTATGAATGATGTCCCATACGACAAGTGGGTAGAGTTTACAGAGGAGAGTTTGCAGCAGGCGGGGATGAAAGAAACGAAAATCCTTGATGTAGCTTGTGGTACTGGGAATGTAACGCTTCCACTTGTACAAAAAGGCTATGATATGACTGGTGTAGACCTTTCGGAAGAAATGTTAGCAGTTGCCCAGCAAAAATTAGGAGCAAAAGGGCATTTCATCCCATTTTATCAACAGGATATGAGAGAGTTAGATGTTCCTGGAGAATTCGATTGTGTAACGATTTTTTGTGATTCATTAAATTATGTATTGCAAGAAGAAGGGATACAAGAAACATTTAAGAGAGTATTTCAACATTTACGGAAAGATGGTTTATTTTTATTTGATGTGCATTCTTTATATAAAGTTCATCACATCTTTCAAAATGAAACGTATACAGTAAATGGAGAAGAGATAGCCCTTATTTGGAACTGTTTTCCTGGAGAAGTACCAGATAGTGTGGAACATGAATTATCATTCTTTGTCCAAGATCCAGAAGAAGGGGTATATCACCGATTTGATGAATATCATATCCAGCGTGCATATCCGGTTGAATTGATTACGAAATGGCTTGAAGAAGCGGGTTTTTCTGTAATCCGTGTTATGGGTGATTTTGAACGTATGGAAGTAACAGAACAGACAGAACGCATCTTTTTTATGGTGAAAAAGAATGGATAAAACGAAAAGCAACCTATTCATTGGTTGCTTTTCGTTTTATTTTGCAAAAATAAGAGAAAATAAAGGATTTTATATATAGATGGCGTATTCTTTACGTGTGCCTGCTAAATTGCTCTTCTGCACCAGCTAAATCTTCTGCATATTTTTTATGTGTTCGTTCGAATAACTTGTGGAACATATCCCCGCCGTGTTCTTTTAAAATTTGGATTCCTTCTCCAGTGACCCCACCTTTTACACATACTTTTTCTTGTAATGTCGGTAATGTGAAAATTTCCTTTTCAAGCAATTTCCCCATCCCAATGACCATTTCACTTGCTAAAGTAGTAGCTTCTTCGTGAGTAATTTTTGTTTGCTCTACCGCTGCGTCAATAAAGGCCTGTAATAAATAACTAAAGAACGCTGGTCCGCAACTTGCAATATCAGATGAAACGCGCGTAATATCTTCTTCAATGATTATAGGTGTAGAAATATTTTTGAATAAGTTCAGTAATTGTTCTTTCCATTCCTCAGAACAGTTTTTTCCAAATGTGAATAGGGAAGCGCCAGAGAATGCTCGGTTTGTAATGCTTGGAATAATGCGTGCAACGTGACAAGAAACCACTTTTTCTAATTGGCTGGCTGATATAGGACTAGTGATAGAAATTAAACATTTTTCATCGGTCAAGTAGGCGGTATGTTGTTTTAAAATAGGATAAATATCTAAAGGTTTGACGCAAATAAAAACAAGTTCTGAACGTTCTATTACTTCTTGCACTGTTTTTGCTATACAAATAGAAGGATACTTCTCTTTTATATGATATGCTTTGGCAGGCGTACGATTAATAATAGTGAGGCACGAAGGTTTGACAGCGCGTGTTTCTAAAAAAGCATCAATGAGTATATTTCCCATGTTTCCTGTCCCTATGATTCCGATGTTCAATGTTTCATCCCTCCTTCGTAACATCTTTCTCCTAAACAATATGAACTATGTTGTGAATTTATGAATGGGAGGAATAAAATGATGTGGAATTTACAAAAGAAGTGGTTAGCTTTATTAGGAGCTGCTGGATGTGTGATTGTTCTTTTTTTATGGCAGACAAACAATCAAGAAGAGAAAGCAACGGTTCAACTTCAATCAGCGACAGCTATGAAACGCGAAGAGAAAAATAAATCAAAAGAATTGGAAACAAAAGAGCAGAAAAAAGAAATTATAGTTGATATAAAAGGGGCTGTGCAAAGAGAGGGAGTTTATGAGCTAAGAGAAGGTTCTCGCGTGAAAGATGGTATTGAAAAAGCAGGAGGGTTTTTGCCAGAAGCGGATGTAACACAAGTAAATTTAGCTCAAATTATGCAGGATCAAATGCTTTTATATATTCCTAAAAAAGGAGAACGATTACATGAAACAACGCTACCGGTTCAACAATCTGGAAAGATATCGATCAATCAAGCTTCAAAAGAACAGCTTGAAAACATAACAGGAATCGGTCCGAGGAAAGCGGAGGCAATTATAAAATATCGCGAAGAGCATGGAGCATTTCAAAAGATAGAAGATTTGTTGGAGATAGATGGGATTGGAGAGAAATCACTTGAAAAGATGAAAGATCAAATTATGATTCCATAAAGCAAAACGGGAGTCGTACCATATGAATTTCAAAAGATGAAAGGAGTGTAAAGCCCTCTTTGATTATACGACTGCAAATTTTATGGGAATATAATAAAATATTGACGAGCTTTTTCTTCTTTCGCTACACTACAGATAGACAAAAAGGTGGGTGAAGATATGGAACGAATTTCTTGGGATCAATATTTTATGACGCAAAGCCATTTGTTATCGCTACGTAGCACATGTACAAGGCTTGCAGTAGGAGCGACAATTGTCCGCGACAAGCGAATTATTGCAGGTGGTTATAACGGTTCAATTAAGGGCGGTGTTCATTGTATAGATGAAGGGTGCTATGTCATTGATAATCATTGTGTGCGTACAATACATGCAGAAATGAATGCTTTATTACAGTGTGCGAAATTTGGTGTAAAAACAGAGGGTGCTGAAATTTACGTTACGCATTTTCCTTGTTTGCAATGCTGTAAAGCGATTATTCAAAGCGGTATTACGGCCGTGTATTATGCGCAAGATTATAAAAATCATCCGTATGCGATAGAGTTATTTAAACAAGCAAATGTGACTGTAAAACATGTTCCTTTAGAATATGATATTGCATCATTAGAGCAACAAGAGCGTCATACGCAATTGAAAGAACTGTTTTCTTCGTTAGAAAAAGAAGATTTAACAATGGACGAACTACAACGAGTATTCACAAAAGCGAAACAAATGCTATAAGGAGTGAGAATGAGTTGCGTAGGCAATGGGGCTATATTGCAATTTCTTTTGTAATAGGAATTGCAATTGCCTGTTCTTCGTCCCAATTATTGGGTACGATTTTATTTGGGTGCTATTTTTTATTCTGCACATACCGTACTTCGCGTCAAACCCTCATGTTCTGTATAGTAGCGTGTCTTAGTAGTTTTCTTTATACATCATATATTGAACAGGAAAATAAGCCTTCTATACGTTATGATTTAGAATCCATAACGGGTGTGATTCTAAATACTCCTCTTATTAATGGGAATCGCCTCTCTTTTCAAATAGAAGATAACTCAAAAAATAAAGTGCAGCTATTTTATAACATGCAGTCAGAGAAGGAAAAGAATGTGCTGCGCGGGTTACGTGTGGGGATGGTATGTACTTTTAGAGGAGCGTTAAAGGAACCGCCAAGCGCTCGGAATTTTTATGGATTTGATTATAAAAATTACTTGTACAAACAAAGGATTCATTTTTTGTTTGAGGCAACCGCAATAATGGATTGTAGCAACAATCATGTTACATTTGTAAATTGGCTTTTTCAATTGAGACAAAAAGCAACGTTGGCAGTTGCAGAAATGTTTCCCGAACAATCGGGTGCATTTATGAATGCACTATTATTTGGAGACCGCCAATTCATGTCATATGAAGTGGAACAACAATATCAACAGTTTGGTTTGATTCACTTGCTTGCTATTTCAGGTTCACACATTGTATTACTATCGGCAATTGTATATTTTGTTTTGCTTCGAATTGGTGTAACAAGGGAAAGAACAACAACTGCTCTTATAATTTGTATCCCGCTGTATATGTTTTTTGCGGGGGCATCTCCTTCTGTTATGCGAGCTTCTATTATGGGTACTTTATTGCTCATAGGGGTGATGCATTCCTTTCGTTTATTCAGTATAGATGCGATTAGTGTAACAGCTATATTCATGCTCATATATGATCCATACATGCTTTTTGATATTGGATTTCAATTTTCGTTTATTGGTAGTTTGGCGTTATTGTTATCTGCAAATACATTGTTACAGCATAACCGCGGAGTGATTCAAAATGCAATCATCCTTTCTCTTATTTCACAACTTGCCAGTATCCCGATTACGCTCTATCATTTCGGTTATTTTTCTCCATACAGTATTCCCCTCAATTTGATTTATGTTCCATTCCTGTCTTGTATTGTATTACCGTGTAGCATCATTATTTTTTTATGTATGATGATTTTCCCTCCGCTGGCAAAAGGAATTGCACATCTACTATCTATATGTTTACGCATGTCTAATGATGTTTTGCAGTATTGTGAAGCCTTTCCTTTTGTACGGTTTACGTTTGGACAAACTCCTCCATTTCTTGTAGTGCTTTATTCCTTTAGTATCATTATTATATGTATCGTGTGGGAAAGAGCGATTAGGAAAATATTTTTATATTTCGCCTTTGGTATCTTCTTTTTTTTATGTATGTGTCATTATCTATCTCCATATTTTCGCGCAAGTGGCAGCGTGACATTTATTGATGTGGGACAAGGTGATGCGATATTGATTCGCCTTCCGTATGATAAAGAAGTGTATCTTATTGATACAGGAGGGACAATTCCGATAAAAAAAGAACATTGGCAACAGAAGAAACATGAATTTTCTATTGGGGATGATGTGCTCATTCCTTTTTTACAAAAGCAAGGAATTCGCACGATTGATAAGTTGATTGTGACACATGGTGATGTCGATCATATGGGAGCGGCTAAAGAGGTAGTAGCAGCTCTTGATGTAAAAGAAATTATATTTGGAAAAAAGAGAAAAGATTCTGTATTAGAAGCTGAATTGAAGTACCTTGCGCAGAAAAAAGACATGCGAATCAATAAGGTGAAAGAAGGCGACGGATGGAAAGTTGATGAAGTGGAATTTAGAGTATTATCACCAGAGGGAAGCGAAACAAGTGATAATGATTCTTCTATTGTTCTATGGGCGAAAATAGGAGAATTTACATGGTTGTTTACAGGAGATTTAGAAGAAAAGGGTGAGGAACGTATAGTAAAACAATATCCAAACTTGCGAGCGGACATACTAAAAGTTGGGCATCATGGGAGCAAGACATCTTCTACTGCCCCGTTTTTGCGGCTTATTCAGCCGAAGAAAGCGATTATTTCGGTAGGAGAGCATAATCGATATGGACATCCGCATGACCAAGTATTAAAGCGCCTTGAGGAAATGCAAGTGGAAGTGTGGCGGACAGATAGGGAAGGAGCCATTTTGTATACTTTTCAAGGAAAGAATGGAACATTTCAAAGCAAATTAACATATGATGAAACACAGAAAAGGATGAAAAAAGACCGCAAGTAGCGGTCTTTAGGAACCTATAAATTTAATGATTGTTGCAATAATAAAAAGTGTTGCGAAAAAACCAAATGAGACGATAAATCCTACCCCTGAATCAACAGCATCATTACGTTTGCTTTGAACGTTTTGCTCAAATTCATTCATTTAGCATCCCTCCCCAACATTCCACTTTAGTATAAAATATTGTCAGAAAAAAATCTACAATTTCTCCGCATAGATAGTAAGAGTATCCCGTGTATTCTCTTTTTTAGAAGGTGAATATCCCAAAAAATAAGAAAGATTTACATTACCAAGTATGTTAACAGTTGGTACTTATACTTGGAGGGTTGCTGTAAATAATAAAAGTAAAGTGGTTTACCGCACACCAATAAGATTCCCGGGGCTTATTGCGTGGCGTTTTATATAAATAAAGGAACAGGCAAATACCTGTTCCTTTGGACTTGTAAAACATTACATCCACCAGTAGTATAAAGGTATATTGCCAAATTAGGGAGTAGGAAAAGTATGAGTGATATACATAAGAAAATTAAAAAGAAACAGTTTGCTCCGTTTTATTTATTGTATGGAACGGAAGCCTATTTTATAAATGAAACAATCGATTTAATTACAGTAGAGGCACTTGCCGAAGAAGATCGTGATTTTAATATTGTTACATATGATTTAGAAGAGGCGTATTTAGAGGATGTAGTAGAGGATGCAAGGACGCTTCCATTCTTTGGAGAGCGAAAAATATTATTAATAAAGTCCCCGTTATTTTTAACATCACAGAAAGAAAAATTGGAGCAAAATATAAAAATCCTTGAGGAATATATTGCTGAACCATCTCCATTTTCGATCATGATTTTTATCGCTCCATATGAAAAGTTAGATGAGCGAAAAAAAATTACGAAGTTATTAAAGAAAACGGCTGAGGTAGTAGAAGCGAATGCTATGCAAGTACAAGATGTTAGGAAATGGATTGTAAAGCGTGCTGAAGAAGTTCATGTGCATGTTGAAGAGGCGGCTGTAAGTTTGCTTTTGGAGCTCGTAGGGAGCAATGTAACAATGTTAGCAAAGGAAATGGATAAGTTAACACTGTATGTTGGAACGGGCGGAGACATTACAACAAAACTTGTAAGTGAACTTGTACCGAAGTCAGTTGAGCAAAATGTTTTTGCCTTAACAGAAAAAGTCGTAAAAAAAGATATAGCAGGAGCAATGAAAATATTAGATGGCTTATTTACACAACAGGAAGAACCAATTAAATTATTAGCGTTGCTAGTGAGTCAATTCCGTTTATTACATCAAGTAAAAGAACTACAGCAGCGAGGATACGGACAAAATCAAATTGCTTCGCATATTGGTGTTCATCCGTACCGAGTAAAATTGGCGATGAATCAAACGAAACTTTTCTCATTTGAAGAATTGAAAAAGGTAATTTTCGAGTTAGCGGAAGCGGACTATAGTATGAAAACAGGGAAAATGGATAAGAAGTTAGTTCTAGAATTTTTCTTAATGAGACTGAATCATATGTGACCGGAAAAGTTCATGCGACAATTAGCATGAACTTTTTGTATATAAAAAAACGACCCAAATGGATCGTTTTTAAACGTCTTACGCGTTTACTTTTTTCGCTAAGCGAGATTTTTGACGAGCTGCAGCGTTTTGGTGGATAAGACCTTTACGAGCTGCTTTGTCAAGTTTTTTAGAAGCAGTTTTGAAAGCTTCTTTAGCATTTTCAAGATCGTTATTAGAAACTAAAGCTTCTACAGTTTTAACAGCAGTACGCATGTCAGATTTGATAGAAGCGTTATGTGCACGACGCTCTTCGCTAAGTTTAGCGCGTTTGATAGCAGATTTGATGTTTGCCATACTTTTCACCTCCCTGGTGCGATCGAGTGACTCGATACTTACATAGAACAAGTGATATTCTATCAAACGGTGGAGATAATTGCAATAGCGATATCGATGAAATTTCATATAAAGGAAAGAATGGCTCCGTAGAACTTTGGGAAATCTAACTATATTTACTATAAATTATGGAGGAGATACGATGAAAGAACCATTGGATTTAAGTAAATATGCTGTTAGAACTGACCTTGCGGTAGAGGCGCATCAAATGTTGCAAGAACGGCAACAAGAAAACACCGGTATTCAAGGGGTGATTATAAAAGAGCGTGAAGAGGAAGGGATGACGATTACGAAAGTGACGATTGATGAGAGTGCTTCGGAAGCAATGGGTAAAAAGGCTGGAAATTATTTAACACTTGAAGTGCAGGGGATTCGTCAGCAAGATACAGAACTGCAACGAAAAGTAGAGCGTATTTTCGCAAAAGAATTTGCTTATTTTTTGGAAGAGATTGGGGTTAAGAAGGAAGCGAGTTGTTTAATCGTTGGATTAGGGAATTGGAATGTAACACCAGATGCACTTGGTCCGATTGTTGTAGAGAATGTCCTTGTAACGCGCCATCTTTTTAAATTGCAACCTGAAAGTGTGGAGGATGGATATCGTCCTGTTAGTGCGATTCGGCCGGGTGTCATGGGGATTACCGGAATTGAAACGAGCGATGTGATTTTCGGTATTATCGAAAAAACAAAGCCGGATTTTGTAATTGCAATTGATGCCTTGGCGGCACGTTCTATTGAACGAGTAAATAGTACGATACAGATTTCAGATACAGGGATTCACCCAGGTTCTGGAGTAGGGAATAAAAGAAAAGAACTTAGTCAAGAAACGCTTGGTATTCCTGTAATCGCAATTGGTGTTCCAACAGTTGTAGATGCTGTTTCTATTACGAGTGACACGATTGACTTTATTTTAAAACATTTTGGACGCGAAATGAAGGAAGGAGATAAGCCTTCTCGTTCTTTATTACCAGCAGGATTTACATTTGGTGAGAAAAAGAAATTAACAGAGGAAGATATGCCGGATGAAAAAAGTCGAAATATGTTTTTAGGGGCTGTAGGTATGTTAGAAGAAGAGGAAAAGCGAAAATTAATTTATGAAGTATTGGCTCCGCTTGGACATAACTTAATGGTGACACCAAAAGAAGTAGATGCATTTATTGAAGATATGGCAAATGTAATCGCAAGTGGTTTAAATGCAGCGCTTCATCATCAAATTGATCAAGATAATACAGGAGCATATACACATTGAGTCGCTTTTCGTTGCAATGTGTGTGCGGTGTGATTTTCTGTTTGTTTATCATGCTTGCTGGAATTGGAATGGCAAACTATGGATTGAAGAGTATGAAAGGATATCGGCAGCCGACATATGAACAAATAGCTCATATGACAGGAACGAAACAAGGAAATATGGAAACAGAGATTTTGAGCGAGACGTTTTCTGCAAATGAAAAACAAAAACAGTTAGAAAAAATTAGAAGTTTTAATATAGTAGAAGGTGTTGGAATGAAAATTGCGGAATTGACTCGTAACATTGTAAAGTTTGGACTAGATATAACAATTGGAAAAATTAGAGGAATTTTTAATGCGTTAGGAGCATTCTAATTTAGAAAGTTGTAAAAAGCCCCCTTTTATGATGGCGTGAGCACAAAATCAAAATATATCATCACTTCGACATGAGATAGCGATGGACCGACAAAGTGAAATTTTAATTAGCGGGAGTTCTTCACCCTCCACTGATTATGAGCCCTTGCCAATCGGACTGTTACTGCCCTAAAATAGCGAGATGAAATTCATCCTTTTGCCTCTAGCGAAAAATAGAAATAGGAATTGACACTTATTATTTTTGTTCAGCTCGTCCAAAAAGCTATACTGTTGTGACGAGCTCTTTGTTTGAAAAAGATTTGTCTCTTAATGTGTACTCGCATAAGATAAAAATAGAATGATTTGTCTTGCAAGTAGCACGAGTTTTCATTGAATCTTTGCTGCTCTATTGATATAATCAGTGCTAGTGTATATTGGCGAGACTATTAGGAGTTGAGAACATAGATGAACAAAGAAGAAAGAGCAAAAAGACAGTCCAAAATTCGTAACTTCTCTATCATTGCTCACATTGACCACGGAAAGTCAACGTTAGCAGACCGTATTTTAGAGAAAACAAATGCGTTAACACAGCGCGAAATGAAAGCTCAATTGCTTGACTCTATGGATTTAGAGCGTGAGCGCGGTATTACAATTAAATTAAATGCAGTTCAATTAACGTATAAGGCGAAAGATGGTGAGGAATATATCCTTCATCTAATCGATACGCCAGGACACGTCGACTTTACGTACGAAGTATCTCGTAGTTTAGCGGCTTGTGAAGGTGCAATTCTTGTTGTAGATGCAGCGCAAGGAATTGAAGCGCAAACATTAGCGAACGTATATTTAGCATTGGATAACGATTTAGAAATTTTACCGGTTATTAATAAAATTGATTTACCAAGTGCTGATCCGGAACGTGTTCGTCAAGAAGTAGAAGACGTAATTGGATTGGATGCTTCAGAAGCTGTGCTTGCTTCTGCAAAAGCAGGAATTGGTATTGAAGAAATTTTGGAACAAATTGTTGAGAAAGTACCAGCTCCAGATGGTGACCCAGAAGAGCCGCTACAATGTATGATATTTGACTCTTTATATGACCCATATCGCGGTGTAATCGCATATATCCGCGTTGTAAATGGTACAGTAAAAGTAGGCGATAAAGTACGCATGATGGCAACTGGTAAAGAGTTTGAAGTAACCGAAGTTGGTGTGTTTACACCGAAAACAACGCAGCGAGATGAGTTAACGGTAGGTGATGTTGGCTTCTTAGCGGCATCTATTAAAAACGTAGGAGATACGCGTGTTGGTGATACAATTACACATGCGAAACGTCCAGCAGCAGAACCATTACCAGGTTACCGCAAATTAAATCCGATGGTATTCTGTGGTCTATATCCAATTGATACAGCTCGTTATAATGATCTTCGTGAAGCGTTAGAAAAGCTACAATTAAATGACTCAGCTTTAGAGTTTGAACCAGAAACATCACAAGCGCTTGGCTTCGGTTTCCGCTGTGGTTTCTTAGGACTTCTTCATATGGAAATTATTCAAGAGCGTATTGAACGTGAATTTAAAATTGATTTAATTACAACAGCACCAAGTGTTATTTACAAAGTGTATTTAACAAATGGTGAAGAAATTGTTGTAGATAACCCATCTAATATGCCAGATCCACAGTCTATTGATCGTGTAGAAGAGCCGTATGTAAAAGCATCTATTATGGTGCCGAACGATTATGTAGGTGCGGTTATGGAAATTTGTCAAGGAAAACGCGGTACGTTTATTGATATGCAATATTTAGATGAAACACGTGTTACATTAACGTATGAGATCCCGCTTTCAGAAATTGTATATGATTTCTTTGATCAGCTGAAATCGAATACGAAAGGATATGCTTCATTTGATTATGAATTAATCGGATATCAAGTGTCTAAGCTAGTGAAGATGGATATCTTATTAAATGGAGAACAGGTCGATGCATTATCATTTATCGTACATCGAGACTCTGCGTATGATCGCGGTAAAGTAATCGTAGAAAAGTTAAAAGAATTAATTCCAAGACAACAGTTCGAAGTACCAATTCAAGCTGCGATCGGAAATAAAATTGTAGCGCGTTCTACAATTAAAGCGATGCGTAAAAACGTACTTGCGAAATGTTACGGTGGTGACATTTCGCGTAAGCGTAAATTGCTTGAAAAACAAAAAGAAGGTAAAAAGCGCATGAAGTCTGTTGGATCGGTAGAAGTACCACAAGAAGCGTTCATGGCTGTATTACGAATGGACGATGATAAATAAAAAAAGGAAGCCGCTTTAGCGGTTTCCTTTATTTTTTTAGTTGGTGAATAAATTCGCCCATAAGTTGTGGAAGGTCGTTCCATGCGTGACCAGAAATTAAATTTTTATCAACATGGAAGCGAGTTTGGATGTAAGTTGCACCGCATGCTTCAACTTCTGGACGACAAGCTGTATACGCTGTTAATTCGCGGTTCTTTAAAACGTCTTTAATTACTGTTAAAGCAACAGCGGCATGACATAAAATCATAATTGGTTTATTTGCTTCAAAGAAATGTTTAGCAAGATGTGGGAAACTAGGGTGCATACGGATATGTTCTGGAGCGCGTCCACCAGGAATAATTAAAGCATCGTATTCTTCAGGGTTTACATCATCGAAAGCCGCATGCGCTTCAAGTTGATAGCCGCGTTTCTCTGTGAAAGTTTGCCAATCCTCAAAGTCATGAACAACAGTGTGTAATTTTTCTGTATTTGTTGGAGAAGCGATTGTTACATCAAATCCTTCTTCAAGACAACGGTAATATGGATAGTAAGCCTCTAGTGCTTCAACGGCATCGCCAGTTAACATTAATACTTTTTTAGACATCTTTATATCTCTCCTTTACAATAGTGATGACACTATTTATTGTAAGGAATAAAAGTGTAATATGGAAGAATGCACTTTTGAGTGACAAGGTAACGAAAAAGTAACTATGTAAGAAAAGTTAGGAGACTACTGATGTCTGAAAATATTCGTAAAGATATTCAAGAAAAAATAAGAAATGGTGATTTTAATTGTGAGAAGGAACTAACGCTTTCTATTATTAGTGGGAAGTGGAAGGTTGTCATTCTTTGGCACCTGGGGGTAGAGGGGCCTCATCGCTTCAGTGAGTTACAACGATTGTTTCCGAATATTTCTCATAAAGTTCTATCAAATCAATTAAAGGAATTAATGGAAGATGGAATTGTGGATCGGACAGTATATCCAGAAGTGCCACCTCGTGTAGAGTATTTTATGACGGATTTAGGCATGACGCTTTTACCAATCGTCGAAATGATGTATGATTGGGGGAAAATGCGAATGAAACAAATTCGTGATGGGTTAGAGAAGTAAAGAACCTCCGAAACGTGGAGGTTCTCTTTTTAGAAAGGTAGGAGTAAAATTTGATGCAAGCTGCATATATCCATATTCCATTTTGTCAGCATATTTGTCACTATTGTGATTTTAATAAAGTATTTATTGAGCGTCAGCCTGTTGATCAATATTTAGAGTATTTAGAAAAGGAAATCGTGAATACGGTGCAAAAGGCTCCTTTTAAGCAGATGAAAACGATATTTGTAGGAGGAGGGACACCGACAGCGTTAAATATGAAGCAGACAAAAAAATTGCTCGATATTATAAATCGTCGTTTACGACCGTTTGCTCCAAACTGTGAAGTAACGTTTGAAGCGAATCCTGGAGATTTGCCAAAAGAAAAGTTAAACCTTCTATTAGAAGGAGGCGTGAACCGAATTAGTTTTGGTGTGCAAACATTTCGCGATGAACTATTGAAAAAAATCGGGCGTAAGCATACGAGAGAAGATGCGTTTGTTGCCATTCGTGAAGCGCAGGAAGTAGGATTTACAAATATTAATATTGATTTAATTTATGCATTGCCAGGGCAAACAATTGAAGATGTAAAAGAAACGTTAAATATCGCTTTTACACTTGGAGTGCAGCATTTCTCGGCGTATTCTTTAATTGTTGAACCGAAAACAGTATTTTACAATTTAATGAATAAAGGAAAATTACGGCTACCAGGTGAAGAACATGAAGCAAAAATGTACGAGATGGTCATGGATGAAATGGAGAAACATGGGTATCATCAGTATGAAATTAGTAATTTTGCAAAAGAAGGTCATGAAAGTAGACATAATCTCACATACTGGAATAATGAAGCTTACTATGGGTTCGGCGCTGGGGCACATAGTTATATAAATGGTGAACGAATTCAAAATGTTGGTCCGTTGAAACAATATTTTGCTAAAATCGACGAAACAGGGTTCCCTTATCTAGATGTTCATCAAGTAACGGAAAAAGAGAGAATGGAAGAAGAATTGTTCTTAGGACTTCGAAAAACAAAAGGCGTTTTAAAAAAAGCATTCCAGCAGAAATTTGGGGTGAAGATGGAGGACGTCTTTGCGAATCAATTGGCCCACAATAAAGCACATGGATTACTTGAGGAGAAGGATGGTCATGTTTGTTTGACAAGAACAGGGAAGTTACTAGGAAATGAAGTGTTTCAATCGTTCTTAGTGGATTAACGAAATTATTTCTGTGGAAAAAGTTTCACGAATTCGGGACGTTTCCGTTGACAATTGAATGTCAATTTTGGTAAGTTAGTAATAGATTTAGCACTCGGGGATAAAGAGTGCTAACAGAGGTGATGATGAGATGCTTACGGAACGTCAGCTCTTAATTTTACAAACAATCATTGATGATTTTATCGGATCAGCACAGCCTGTTGGATCAAGAACGTTAGCTAAAAAAGATGAAATTACATTTAGTTCGGCTACCATTCGAAACGAGATGGCCGATTTAGAAGAACTAGGGTTTATTGAAAAAACACATAGTTCTTCAGGACGTATTCCTTCAGAAAAAGGATACAGATTTTATGTGGATCATCTATTAGCGCCACAACGCTTGTCCGCTGAGGAAATTGTACAAATTAAGGATTTATTTGCTGAAAGAATTTTTGAAGCAGAAAAGGTTGCACAGCAATCAGCTCAAATTTTGTCCGAACTCACAAATTATACAGCAATCGTTCTTGGGCCGAAATTGAGTACAAATAAACTCAAAAATGTACAAATTATTCCGCTGGGCCGAAAGACAGCAGTCGCAATTATTGTAACTGATACAGGGCATGTACAAAGCAAGACGATTACCGTTCCGGAATCTGTTGATTTATCAGATTTAGAAAAAATGGTTAATATTTTAAATGAAAAACTATTTGGTGTACCTATGGTAGAATTACACAATAAAATTGTAAAAGAAGTTGTGACAGTTCTTCATAAGTATGTCCATAACTATGATAGTGCAATGAAAATATTAGACGGTACATTTCAAGTGCCTTTATCGGAAAAGATATACTTTGGGGGAAAAGCTAATATGCTTGCTCAACCGGAGTTCCATGATATTCAAAAGGTGCGTTCTTTGTTAGAAATGATCGATAACGAAGCTGAATTTTACGATATTTTACGTAAGAAACAAGTAGGAATTCAAGTGAACATTGGTCGCGAAAATTCCTCAATGGCAATGGAAGATTGCAGCTTGATTTCTGCGACGTATTCTGTTGGAGAAGAACAGCTTGGAACAATTGCAATATTAGGTCCGACGAGAATGCATTATGCCCGAGTTATTACCCTTTTACAATTATTCACAAAACACTTTACAGAGGGATTAAATGGGCTGTATAAATCAAAATAATAAATTCGCTCGAGTAATGAAAGAAAATCATTGCTGGTGGGTAACATAAATATATGCTTGGGTGCTCATGCTCAGTGTGAGCACTTGAACACTTTTAAGGAGGTGAAAGTTGTGGAAGAGCGTAACGAACAAGTGGTTGAAGAGACAAAAGAAGCGCAAACTGAAGAAGCTACTATAGAAAAAAACAGTGAAGAATCTGTAACAGAAGAAGCAACTGAAGAAACTGTAGTAGAAGAAAAAAGTGAGGCGGCTCTTTTACAAGAAAAAGTAGATGAATTGCAAGCGAAATTGACGGAAACGGAAGGTCGCATGTTGCGTCTACAAGCTGATTTTGAAAATTACAAACGCCGTGTTCAGCTTGATAAGCAAGCGGCGGAAAAATATAGAGCGCAAAGTCTTGTATCAGATATTTTACCTGCTCTTGATAATTTTGAAAGAGCGATGCAAGTGGAAGCAAGTGATGAGCAAACGAAATCCTTATTACAAGGAATGGAAATGGTGTATCGTCAATTGTTAGAAGCGTTAAATAAAGAAGGTGTTGAGATGATTGAAGCTGTTGGAAAGCAGTTTGATCCTCATGAACACCAAGCTGTTATGCAAGTAGAAGACAGCGAATTTGAATCTAACGCGGTTGTAGAAGAATTTCAAAAAGGTTATAAACTGAAGGACCGTGTGATTCGCCCATCAATGGTAAAAGTAAATCAATAATTTACATAAATGTAGGAGGTTTCGCCATGAGTAAAATTATCGGTATTGACTTAGGTACAACAAACTCTTGTGTAGCTGTTATGGAAGGTGGAGAACCAAAGGTTATCCCAAACCCAGAAGGCAACCGTACAACACCTTCTGTTGTAGCATTCAAAAATGATGAGCGTCAAGTTGGGGAGGTTGCAAAACGTCAAGCAATTACAAACCCAAATACAATTATGTCTATTAAACGTCATATGGGTACAGACTACAAAGTAGAAATTGAAGGTAAAAAATATACACCTCAAGAAATTTCTGCAATCATTTTACAAAACTTAAAAGCTTCTGCTGAAGCGTACTTAGGTGAGCCAGTAACAAAAGCTGTTATTACAGTACCAGCATACTTTAACGATGCAGAACGCCAAGCAACAAAAGACGCTGGTCGTATCGCTGGCTTAGAAGTAGAACGTATTATTAACGAACCAACAGCAGCAGCTCTTGCTTACGGTTTAGAAAAACAAGATGAAGAGCAAAAAATTCTAGTATATGATTTAGGTGGAGGTACATTCGACGTATCGATCCTTGAGTTAGCAGATGGAACATTCGAAGTTATTTCAACTGCTGGTGACAACCGTCTTGGTGGTGACGACTTTGACCAAGTAATCATCGATTATTTAGTTGCTGAATTCAAAAAAGAAAACAACATTGATTTAAGTCAAGATAAAATGGCACTTCAACGTTTGAAAGATGCTGCTGAAAAAGCGAAAAAAGATCTTTCTGGTGTAACACAAACTCAAATTTCATTACCATTCATTAGTGCTGGAGCTGCTGGTCCATTACACTTAGAACTAAACTTAACAAGAGCGAAATTTGAAGAACTTTCAGCGAACCTTGTTGAAAGAACTTTAGAACCAACTCGTCGTGCCTTAAAAGACGCTGGTCTTTCTGCAAGTGATTTAGATAAAGTTATTCTTGTTGGTGGTTCTACTCGTATTCCAGCTGTACAAGAAGCAATTAAACGTGAAACTGGTAAAGAACCATATAAAGGCGTTAACCCTGATGAAGTAGTAGCATTAGGTGCTGCTGTACAGGGCGGTGTGCTTACTGGTGATGTAGAAGGTGTTCTATTATTAGATGTAACTCCACTTTCTTTAGGTATTGAAACAATGGGCGGAGTATTTACAAAATTAATTGAACGTAACACTACAATTCCAACAAGCAAATCACAAGTGTTCTCAACTGCAGCTGACAACCAACCTGCGGTAGATATTCACGTATTACAAGGTGAACGTCCAATGGCAGCTGATAATAAGACATTAGGTCGCTTCCAGTTAACTGATATCCCACCAGCACCACGTGGTATTCCACAAATCGAAGTAACATTCGACATCGATGCGAACGGTATCGTTAACGTACGTGCAAAAGACTTAGGAACAAATAAAGAACAAGCAATTACAATTCAATCTTCTTCAGGTCTTTCTGATGAAGAAGTAGAACGTATGGTAAAAGAAGCAGAAGCAAACGCTGATGCTGACCAAAAACGTAAAGAAGAAGTTGAACTTCGTAACGAAGCAGATCAACTTGTATTCCAAACAGATAAAGTTGTAAAAGATTTAGAAGGTAAAGTAGATGCAGCTGAAGTTGCAAAAGCAACAGAAGCAAAAGATGCTTTAAAAGCAGCGATTGAGAAAAATGATCTTGATGAAATTCGTGCGAAAAAAGATGCTCTTCAAGAAATCGTACAACAATTAACTGTAAAATTATATGAGCAAGCTCAAGCGGCTGCTGGTGCTCAGCAAGCAGAAGGTGCACAAGGAAACGCTGGTGCAAAAAATGACAATGTAGTTGATGCTGAGTTTGAAGAAGTAAAAGAAGATAAATAATAAAGTAAAATAGCATAAGTAAGATGACAAAAAGTCAAAGTCAAGCGTGCCTTGACTTTGGCTTTTTTCACGAATAAGGCTTAATAAGAGCCTAAGTCTTTTAAGAAGGCTCTTACGTTTTTCTTGTTGCATATTGTAAGAGAGGGAAGTTTGTTGCAAAGCACTTTCTTTCAATGTTAAAATTACGTTTATGTGAACGATTCGGGGGTTACGATTTTATGAGTAAACGAGATTATTATGAGGTGCTTGGCGTAAGTAAAAGTGCTTCAAAAGATGAAATTAAAAAAGCGTATCGTCGTTTGGCTAAAAAATATCATCCAGACGTAAGTAAAGAAGAAAATGCAGTAGAAAAATTTAAAGAAGTTCAAGAAGCATACGAAGTGCTAAGTGATGAGCAAAAACGTGCGCAGTATGATCAGTTTGGTCACGCTGGTTCAAGTCAAGGTTTCGGCGGCGGAGACTTTGGTGGTGGTTTTGGATTTGAAGATATCTTTAGCTCATTCTTTGGCGGAGGTAGCAGACGTCGTGATCCAAATGCACCGCGTCAAGGTGCAGACTTGCAATATCAAGTGACGCTAGAGTTTGAAGAGGCGATTTTTGGTAAAGAATTAAATGTGGAGATTCCAGTAGAAGACCCTTGTGATACATGTCACGGTAGTGGGGCTAAACCAGGAACTACAAAAGAAACATGTAAATATTGTTCAGGAACAGGTCAAATCAGTGTAGAACAAAACACACCATTTGGTCGTATTGTAAATCGTCAAACATGTAGACATTGTTCAGGAACAGGCCAAATGATTAAAGAAAAATGTACAACATGTCACGGAACTGGAAAAGTACGTAAACGTAAAAAAATTAACGTTAAAATTCCAGCAGGTATTGATAATGGTCAACAAATTCGTGTTGCCGGTAAAGGGGAAGCTGGCGTAAACGGAGGGCCAGCGGGAGACTTGTACGTAGTTGTTCATGTAAGAGAGCACGAATTCTTTGAGCGTGATGGAGATCATATTATTTGTGAAATGCCATTAACGTTTGCGCAAGCAGCACTTGGTGCTGAAGTGGAAGTGCCAACTGTTCATGGGAAAGTGAAGCTGAAAATTCCAGCAGGAACACAAACAGGTACAGAATTCCGCTTAAAAGGAAAAGGTGCTCCAAATGTACGTGGTTATGGTCAAGGAGACCAATATGTAGTCGTTCGCGTCGTGGTACCGACAAATTTAACAGCGCATCAAAAAGAATTATTGCGTGAATTTGCAGGGCAAGAAGACAAAGACGACAGCTTGTTTGGGAAGCTTAAACGAGCTTTCAAAGGAGAATAATGGAAACGAAAAATGGAGTTGGTAAATTGTGAAATGGTCAGAAATTAGTATTCATACAACAGAAGAAGCAGTAGAAGCTGTTTCTCATATTTTACACGAAGCAGGTGCTAGCGGTGTAGCGATTGAAGACCCGGCAGAGCTTACAAAAGAACGTGAGCAGCAGTATGGTGAAATTTATGCACTCAACCCAGCTGAGTATCCAGCGGATGGAGTAGTAATAAAAGCGTATTTCCCGCAAACGGATTCTTTACAAGAAACAATTGCAAGTTTAAAATCATCTATTGATGTACTTCCGTCTTACGACATTGAAATTGGTACAGGGAACATTACAATTAATGAAGTTGATGAGGAAGATTGGGCTACTGCTTGGAAAAAATATTATCATCCAGTTCAAATTTCTGATACATTTACAATTGTGCCAACGTGGGAAGAGTATACACCTTCTTCTCCAGATGAAAAGATTATTGAGTTAGATCCTGGTATGGCCTTTGGGACAGGAACGCATCCAACGACAACGATGTGTATTCGTGCGTTAGAGAAAACAGTAAAGCCTGGGGATACAGTCATTGACGTTGGGACTGGTTCAGGAGTATTAAGTATTGCGGCGGCTAAACTAGGGGCAGCTTCTGTTCAAGCTTATGATTTAGATCCAGTAGCAGTGGAAAGCGCGGAGATGAATGTCCGATTAAATAAAACAGATGATGTTGTATCGGTAGGGCAAAATAGCTTGTTAGAAGGTATTGAAGGACCGGTCGATTTAATTGTAGCAAATTTACTTGCGGAAATTATCCTTATGTTCCCTGAAGACGCAGCAAGGGTTGTAAAACAAGGCGGATTATTTATTACGTCTGGCATTATTGCAGCTAAGGAAAAAACAATTTCCGAAGCGCTAGAGAAAGCTGGATTTACAATTAAAGAAGTGTTAAGAATGGAAGATTGGGTAGCAATCATTGCACAAAATGCGTAATATATATTTTATAAATATATGAACGGAAAAGTCTCTCGCTATAAAGGTGAGGGACTTGCCGTTTGTTCTATTAAAATGAGAATGTTTCGTTCTTTTCGTAAGTATGGGCTTACGAAAGGAACGAAACTTTACTAAGGTGATGAGATGCAACGTTATTTTGTAGAAGAGAAGAATGTAAATGGTACAACGATTCGTATCGTTGGCGATGATGTACATCATATTGCCAGAGTGATGCGTATGTCAGCTGGAGACCACATCTATTGTTGTGTAAATGGGAAAACGGCAGCGTGTACAATTGCTGAAATTACCAATGAATTTGTCGATAGCACTATTGTAGAATGGATAGAGACAACGAGCGAGTTACCCATACTCGTAACGATTGCTAGTGGACTGCCGAAAGGAGACAAGCTTGAGTTAATTTTTCAAAAAGGAACTGAGCTTGGGGCAGCTGCATTTTTGCCATTTCAAGCATCGCGTTCAATCGTGAAATGGGATGCGAAAAAAACGGATAAAAAAGTAGAACGTTTAAAAAAGATTGTGAAGGAAGCTGCGGAGCAATCACACCGGACAGAAATTCCGCATGTATATGCTCCAGTATCATTTAAACAATTGCTTGAAATGAGTAAAGAGTATGATGTTTGTCTTGTTGCCTATGAAGAAGAGGCGAAGCAAGGTGAAAAAGCAAATTTTGCAAAAGCTCTTACAACCATTGAACCTGGCCAAAAACTGCTCATTGTATTTGGTCCAGAAGGTGGTTTAAGTGAGGAAGAAGTATCCGCACTTCGTGAATATAAATTTGTACCATGTAGTTTAGGACCAAGAATTTTAAGAACAGAAACGGCACCGCTCTATGCGTTAAGCGCCGCTTCTTATCATTTTGAATTGATGGGGTGATATCAATGGCAACTGTTGCGTTCCATACGTTAGGTTGTAAAGTAAACCACTACGAAACAGAAGCGATTTGGCAATTGTTTAAACAAAGTGGTTATGAAAGAGTAGATTTTGAAAAAACAGCAGATGTATATGTTGTTAATACATGTACTGTAACAAATACAGGTGATAAAAAAAGCCGTCAAGTGATTCGTCGTGCAGTAAGACATAATCCGGATGCTGTTATTTGTGTAACGGGTTGTTATGCACAAACTTCTCCTGCAGAAATTATGGCAATCCCAGGTGTAGATATCGTTGTTGGTACTCAAGATCGCGAAAAAATGCTAGATTATATTGAACAGTATCGTCAAGAGCGGCAACCAATTAATGCTGTACGTAACATTATGAAAACACGTGTATATGAAGAATTGGATGTACCATACTTTACTGATCGTACACGCGCATCTTTAAAAATCCAGGAAGGTTGCAATAACTTTTGTACGTTCTGTATTATTCCTTGGGCACGCGGTTTAATGCGTTCTCGTGATGGAAAAGAAGTCATTAAGCAAGCGCAACAATTAGTGGATGCAGGATATAAAGAAATTGTTCTAACTGGTATTCATACAGGTGGATACGGTGAAGACATGAAAGACTATAACTTAGCAGGATTACTTCGTGACATGGAAGCAGAGGTAAAGGGATTGAAGCGTCTTCGTATTTCTTCTATTGAAGCGAGTCAAATTTCTGATGAGGTTATTGAAGTATTAGATAAATCTAAAGTAGTTGTACGCCATTTACACATTCCACTTCAATCTGGCTCTAACACTGTATTAAAACGTATGCGTCGTAAATATACAATGGAATTTTTCCAAGAGCGTTTAAATCGCTTAAAAGAGGCGTTGCCAGGCCTTGCGATTACATCGGATGTAATCGTTGGTTTCCCGGGTGAAACAGAAGAAGAGTTCATGGAAACATATAACTTTATTAAAGAAAACCGTTTCTCTGAACTGCACGTTTTCCCATATTCTAAGCGTACTGGAACACCTGCGGCACGCATGGAAGATCAAATTCCTGAAGAAGTGAAAAATGAGCGTGTTCATCGTTTAATTGAATTATCAAATCAATTAGCGAAAGAATATGCTTCTCAGTTTGAAGGAGAAGTTCTGGAAATTATTCCGGAAGAACCATTCAAAGAAGGTGACCGTGAAGGGTTATATGTAGGATATACAGATAATTACTTAAAGGTTGTATTTGAAGGGTCAGAAGAATTAATTGGGAAACTAGTAAAAGTGAAAATTACAAAAGCTGGTTATCC
This sequence comes from Bacillus cereus group sp. BfR-BA-01522, assembly GCF_022662635.1. Lineage (NCBI taxonomy): Bacteria > Bacillati > Bacillota > Bacilli > Caryophanales > Bacillaceae > Bacillus > Bacillus cereus group sp. BfR-BA-01522. The sequence continues at coordinate 361,309 of NZ_JAKUDY010000002.1, forward strand.
ATATAATGAAGGGCAATTTGTTCGCGTTCTCGAAGATGATATGAAAAAAGAATCTGCAAGCGCATAATGAAAAAGCATGCAAACAAAAAGGTTTGCATGCTTTTTTTATGGTTATGTTTTCAAACTTGCTATGATAAGGATTGAAAACATAATGGAATGTATGAGAATAACATACAAAAGTTCATAATTTTGTTTTCGTTACTTTAAGGTGCGCTGGGATCAAGTGATTGGAAAATAAGAAACGACTGAATGGAGTTTTTGGTCAAAAAATGATCTGCTTTTCTTTTATTCCGCTAAATAGTTGACCTAAAGTGACAAAATGTATTATAATCGTAAAAGACATGCTGAAGAAGTGTTTCTTTTTGCATGCTGAAGTTAGTATGTAAGTGTGATGTTTCGGAGGGAGGGAAAGATAATGTCAAAAACAATCGTTCGTAAAAACGAGTCTTTGGAGGATGCACTTCGCCGTTTTAAAAGATCGGTTTCTAAAACTGGTACACTTGCTGAAGCAAGAAAACGCGAGTTTTATGAAAAACCAAGTGTAAAACGTAAGAAGAAATCTGAAGCGGCAAGAAAGCGTAAATTCTAAGAGAGGGTGTAAGTTATGAGTCTTCTCGATCGTTTAAACGGTGATATGAAACAAGCGATGAAGAATAAACAAAAAGAACAATTAACCGTCATTCGTATGGTTAAGGCTGCTTTGCAAAATGAAGGTATTAAGCTGCAACAGACTCTTACTGAAGAAGAGGAATTAACAGTTTTAACTCGTGAAGTAAAACAGCGTAAGGACTCCCTCCTTGAATTTAAAAAAGCAGGTCGAGATGACCTTGTTGATAAACTGCAAAGTGAAATTCAGATTTTAAGCACATATTTGCCGAAACAGCTAACAGAAGAAGAACTAGCTGATGTAATTAAGCAAGTTATCTCAGAAGTTGGTGCAACATCGAAAGCGGATATGGGTAAAGTGATGAGTGCTGTTATGCCAAAAGTAAAAGGGAAAGCAGACGGATCGCAAGTGAATAAGCTGGTTGCACAGCTATTAGCATAAAAAAACGTCTCATGAGAAATGAGACGTTTTTTTATGCTTTTTTTTGTTTGGACGTGATATTACAAGCCCTTTTTTCATACATATGGGATGAGAGGGGGGTCTTGGAGATGAAGAAGCTGGAACAAATGAAAAATTGGCTCACAAAGCAAATAGACCTACCAGTGGATGTACTAATGGATCTGCCTCGTATTACTCTTGTTGGGCAAGTGCATATTTATATAGAAAATCACCGAGGATTATTAGTTTTTTCTGATAAAGAAGTAAGGCTGTTATTAAAAAACGGTCAATTATTAATTAAAGGACAGTCGTTTGTCATCAAAACAATCCTCCCAGAAGAACTTCTACTTGAAGGTGTAATTGAACAAGTAACATTTTTAGAAAATGAAAAGAAAGAAAAATAAAGAGAAAGTCCTATCATGAAAGTTCTCTTCTTTATGTAACGTTTTAGAGAAGTAAAACAGAGGGGAAATTTGTAATCAGTGAGATTAGATACGCTCACTGATTCATATTTCACTGTATGTTGTACGAGCCATAAAAAGTAGAGAGAAGCTCTGCTTTTGAGAAAGATAGTGGGGGGCAGACAATGAAAAATCAATGGTTTACGAAATGGCTTGGGTATGTCAAAGTACGCATTGAAGGAAGAGGAGTTGAGCGGTTTGTTAATGAGTGTGTACGCAGGAATTTAGTTGTTTGGGATGTAAAGAAAATTGCTGATGAAACATTAGTCTTTTGTATGCTGTTGCGAGATATAAAAAAAATAAGGGAAATTTATCGTAAACATGAATGCAAACTATATTTTATAGGGCGCTATGGCGCTCCGTTTTGGAATAAGCGACTGATTAAAAATAGTGGGTTTTTAATTGGATTTCTTGTCTTTTTTTTCGGTATGATCGCCTTATCAAATATGGTATGGAAAATTGAAGTTACGGGAGCTAAACCAGAAACAGAATATATACTTATGAAAGAATTGGACAAAATGGGTATCAAGAAAGGAAGATTGCAATTCCAAATGCCAAGTGTGGAAGAAATTCAGCGGCACTTGACGGATAAAATTAATGCGATTACATGGGCTGGTCTTGATGTGCAAGGAACAACATATCATTTTAAAATAGTTGAAAAAAATGAGCCGAAAAAGGAGAAGGAGCGACAACCGCAAAACTTGGTAGCGAAAAAGGGAGCGATTATTACGAGAACCTTTGTAGAGGTGGGGAAGCCAGTTGTAATGAAAAATGATTATGTAAAAAAAGGACAGTTGCTTGTTTCGGGCATATTTGGGAATGAAGAAAATCCCACAATTGTTTCCGCAAAAGGGATTGTTTATGGAGAAACATGGTATGAATCTAATGTAACAGTTCCGCTGAAAACCACTTTTCAAGTATATACAGGAAATTCATATAATGAGCATTTTCTTCGATTAGGAAGTGCTAAAATAAAAATATGGGGATTTCAGCATGATAAGTATAGAAAGTCCCAAAATGAAAATATAAAACATGATGTGAAATTACTCGGTTTTACATTACCGATTTCTTATGAAAAAGAAATTGTGCGCGAAGAGGAAGAGGCTAACCGTGAATATACGGAAAGGGAAGCGCTTAAAGTTGCGAAAGAAATGGCAGAAAAAGAATTAAAGAAAAAATTGGATGAACATGCTATGATTGTAAGTGATAAGATTTTGCATAAAAAGGTTGAAGGCGAACAACTAAAAGTAGCATTACATTATACAGTGATTGAAAATATCGCAGAGCCACAACCTATATCTGAATCCGATATTCAAGGAGACTGAGTATGACAGAACAATTAGTAGAGATGAATCAACAAGTAGAAAATCACAATGAAGCAATCGCTCTGTTTGGAGTGAATGATGCGAATTTGAAAGTAATTGAACAAGAGCTTTCTGTATCGATTGTAACTAGAGGAGAATCTGTTCGTGTATCTGGAACAGATGAAGCAGTGGCGCTTGTTGAAAATATTTTACAGCAATTACTAACTGTTATTCGTAAAGGTGTATCAATTACTGAACGGGATGTTCTATATGCAATTCAACTTGGTCGCCAAGGAAAAATTGCTCATTTTGAAGAGTTATATGAAGAGGAAATTTTTAAAACAGCAAAAGGTAAGTCTATACGTGTAAAAACGATGGGGCAAAGGCAGTATATTCATGCGATGAAAAAGAATGATATCGTTTTTGGAATCGGACCAGCTGGTACAGGGAAAACGTATTTGGCTGTGGTAATGGCCGTGCGAGCGTTAAAACACGGTTATGTGAAAAAGATTATTTTAACAAGACCAGCAGTAGAAGCTGGAGAAAGTTTAGGGTTTTTACCAGGGGACTTAAAAGAAAAAGTAGACCCTTATTTACGTCCTTTATATGATGCGCTCCATGATATTCTTGGACAAGAATATACGCAGCGTATGATGGAAAGAGGTACAATTGAGATTGCACCTCTTGCATATATGAGAGGAAGAACGCTGGATGATTCCTTTGTTATTTTAGATGAGGCACAAAATACAACTGGTGCTCAAATCAAAATGTTTTTAACTCGCCTAGGCTTCAGTTCGAAAATGGTTGTTACAGGTGATCCTACTCAAATTGACTTACCAAAAGGGGTTAAGTCAGGACTTTCGATTGCAGAAAAAGTATTATCTAATGTATCGGGACTTTCCTTTGTTAGACTAGAACAAACAGATGTTGTAAGACATCCACTTGTACAACGAATTATTGAGGCGTATGATAAAATGGAATGATCCTATTGGCCGGGATCATTTCTTTTTATTCATTGTAAGAGCTGCTTGTAAAGACCAAATGAATATGACTTAATAATGAATGGGGAATGGAAAGGTTGGCGAATTGCGTATTTTTTAATATCATGAAAGGGTAGTAAATATAAATACAGGATAAGTGCGTAGTGAAATTCAAGGAGGAACACCTTAAAGTGTGTAGTTTATTTATGTGAGTTAACTTTTAGCTGAAAGAAGGAACGCTCCACTGAAATTCGTTTTACTGTATGTCTGGAGAGGAGAAGGTATTGAAATCATGTCAAAGTCTCGAGAAATTTCTAAGTGGTTTCGAAATATACAACATTCGAAAAAGCTAAGCTGGGTTTCTTATATTTTATTAGGAGCCGTGTTGTTTTTTGCACTAATCAACAATGTGAAACCAGAACAACTAGATGTTAAAATGCTCTCTATTTCTAATCAAACAATCCATTCTCCTATCAACATCGAAGATAAGATAACAACAGATAAGAAGAAAAGAGAGGCCGCTCAAAAAGTCGATGATCAATATACGTATAAAAGTGAGTACAAGCAAAATAAAATTGATATTGTGAACTCGGTGTTTGATGCAATTAAAGAAGTAGATGCGGAAACAAAAGCGGTAGGCCCTGATGAACAAAAAAAGGTTACGCCCGCAGACAGGCTGGAGAAACTGAAGAAGAAGTTACCTATAGATTTAACGAAAAGTTTATCTGATGCAGTGTTGTTACAATTTATTAATGCTGATCCAGACCAATTAGAAGCAGCGAAATATCCGGTTATAACAGCTGTTAATAATATAATGAGTTCACATATTAAAATGAATGAAGAAGATGCAGCGAGAAATCGCTTTGTGGAAGAAATCAAAAATATTAATGTTAATAGCGATTTAAAAGAAGCTTTAAATGCGCTTGGAAAGTATGCAATAGAAGCGAATTACTTTTATGATTCGAATGCTACAAAAGAGCGTAAAAAAAAGGCGGAAGATGAGGTCGCACCTGTCTACATATTACAAGGTCAAGTGCTTGTAAAAGAGGGTGACACAATTACTAGAGATATATATGAACAACTAAAATTAGTTGGGCTTCTCGAACAAAGTAATACCTTTCAGCCATTTGTAGGATTAGCAATTGTGATCGGTGTACTCTTATTCTTTATGCATAAGCAATTTGAAGTGTTTTTAAAGTTGAAAAGAGAAGAAAAACCATATATGTTGGCATATACAACAATCATCGCAATTACAGTTGTGTTGATGAAAGTAATTAGTTTGTTCCAAAAGTTGGAGTATGCCGGGATTGCCTTTGTTGTTCCGGTTGCGATGGGATCAATATTAGTAAAATTGATGATTGGCGATCGCTTTGTCTTTCTAACGAGTATGATTTTCTCTATATGTGGAAGTATTTTATTTAATGAAGGTGTAACGAGCACGTTAAATTATAATGTTGGGGTTTATTTCTTATTAAGCTCGTTATCTGTAAGTGTCTTTTTGAGAGAGAAAAATCGTCGTTCTATGATTTTGCAAGCAGGTATTCTTGTGTCTATTTTAAATGTTATTGTGTTAGCGGCTTTATTGCTATTGCGGAATGGGAATTTCTCATCGTTTGAAATTGGCTCACAATTATTGATGGCAGCAGCTTCCGGGATTATTTCCTCCATTTTAGCTATGGGGATTTTACCATATTTAGAAAGCGGTCTTGGAATTGTATCAAGTATGAAGCTTGTAGAACTTTCAAGCCCTAATCATCCGCTTCTTCGCAAAATTTTGTTAGAAGCGCCAGGAACATATCATCATAGTGTGATGGTTGCGAACCTTTCAGAAGCGGCATGTGAGGCCATAGGAGCGAATGGTGTGTTAGCACGTGTTGGCGCATATTATCATGATATTGGAAAAACAGTACAGCCTCATTTCTTTATTGAGAATCAAATGGGGATTGAGAATCCGCACGATAAATTAGATCCAGAAACGAGCAGGGATATTATTATTGCCCATGTTACCGATGGGGTAAAGATGTTAGAAGAACATCGTATTCCGCAAGAAATTATTGATATTGCAGCGCAGCACCATGGGACTACGCTATTAAAGTATTTTTATTATAAGGCTATTAAAGAAGATAAAGATAAATATACAGAAGATATGTTCCGTTATCCGGGTTCAAAGGCGACATCGAAAGAATCTGCGATTGTTGGAATTGCAGATAGTGTAGAGGCGGCGGTGCGTTCCATGAACCATCCAACGCCGGAGCAGATTAATAATTTAGTGAAAAATATTATTAAAGATCGCCTACAAGATGGACAATTTAGCGACTGTGAACTTACTTTTAAAGAACTACAGATAGTAGGAAAAACTTTATGTGAAACATTGAATGGGATTTTCCATTCTCGTATTAAATATCCGGAACCACTGGAAGAAAAGGTGAAAGAATGAGTTTAGTAATTGATTTTTTTGATGAAACAGAAGAAGTGAAAGAAGAATATGTGAATATGATTCGTGAGCTGTTAGAAAAGGCTGCACAAATGGAAGGAGTGGAAGATGGGACGGAACTGTCTGTTACTTTCGTTGATAATGAACGGATTCGAGAAATAAATCGTGATTATCGCGGAAAAGATCAGCCTACGGACGTGATTTCTTTTGCTCTTGAAGATATGGGAGAGGGTGAGGTCGAAATCATAGGTGCTGATATGCCTCGTATGCTAGGAGATCTTATTATTTCTATTCCGAGAACAAAAGAACAGGCTGAAGAATATGGCCATTCTTTTGACCGTGAATTAGGATTTTTAGCGTTACATGGATTTTTACACTTGCTTGGTTATGATCATATGACTGAAGAAGATGAAAAAGAGATGTTTGGAAAGCAAAAAGAAATTTTAGGGGCATTTGGATTAAGAAGATGAAAAAAGGAAAACTTATAAAGAGTTTTACGTATGCTATAGCTGGTATATGTTTTTGTCTTCGTCATGAACGAAATATGAAAATTCATTGTTTGGCCGCAGTTATTGTTATATGCTGCGGCCTTTATTTCCATGTAACAAGAGTAGAATGGCTCATATTACTTGTTGTAATAGGGGCTGTAATGAGTTTGGAGATGGTAAATACAGCGATTGAAAAAACGGTTGATTTAGTAACAGAGGATTTTAAACCCCTTGCAAAAATTGCAAAAGATGTTGCAGCTGGTGCCGTTTTATTATTTACTATTATAGCGGTCATAATTGGTGCTATTATCTTTTTACCTTATGTGGTATAGTTGCATTCCAAAGATTTTCTTGTACTTGAGTGGTATTGAGTTTTTCATCAGTTGATGATTTATTCAGGTGGCCATAAAAGGGATAAGGAATATGGATCCTATTCAAAGTCCAAGTAGGGATAGCGTTACAGATAAGGGTGGAAAAAGTATACCATAGATGTGATGGGAAAATGCATCCTGTAGTTATGTTATTACGCGGAATGTAAAGTGTGGAGATACGGCGCTTTTAGCTATAGTCGTTGTAGTGGATAGGAAACGTTTCGTACCTCTTTGTGGAGTGTGCCGTCAAGTTATGATAGAATTATGTAAACAGAACATAAAATATATTTATCAAATTTACATGGTGACACTGGGAAGACGACAGTTAGAAAGTTGTTGCCAGTAGCATTTTTAGCGGAGGATTTACATGAATAACAAAGGTTATAAGTCAGGTTTTGTCTCTATTATAGGGAGACCAAATGTTGGAAAATCTACATTTTTAAATCGAATTATCGGTCAAAAAATTGCTATTATGAGTGATAAGCCACAAACAACTCGTAATAAAGTACAAGGTGTATATACAGAAAATGATGCGCAAGTGATTTTTATCGATACGCCTGGAATACATAAGCCAAAACATAAATTAGGCGATTTTATGGTGAAAATGGCGCAAACGACATTGAAAGAAGTTGATATTGTACTCTTTATGGTCAATGCGGCGGAAGGCTTTGGTCGTGGTGAAGAATACATTATTGAAAAATTGAAGGAAACGAGGCAACCAGTATTTTTAGTAATTAATAAAATCGATCAAGTTCATCCAGAAAAATTATTAGAATTGATTGATCAATATCGTAACTTGTACGAGTTTGCAGAAATTGTGCCGATTTCTGCTTTGGAAGGTAATAATGTGGAAGCGTTAATTGGGGCGATTAAAAAATACTTACCAGAAGGGCCACAGTACTATCCAGAAAATCAAGTAACAGATCATCCGGAACGATTTATTATTGCTGAATTAATCCGTGAGAAAGTGCTTCATTTAACACGTGAGGAAGTACCTCATTCAGTAGCAGTTGCGATTGATGCGATTCAAAAGCGTGAAGGTGGAGCGGTTTATGTAAATGCAACAATCATCGTGGAACGTCCTTCTCAAAAAGGAATTATTATTGGAAAGCAAGGAAAAATGTTGAAAGAAATTGGGAAGCGAGCTCGTTTTGATATTGAAGCCCTTCTTGGTTCTAAAGTGTTTTTAGAAGTATGGGTAAAAGTACAAAAAGATTGGCGTAATAAAATGTCCCAACTTCGTGATTTAGGTTTCCGTGAAGATGAATATTAATAGAAATTAGGAAAATTTTTTCTCACATGAAAATGGACAAAATGGGTCATTTTAATAACAACAAAAGAAATTGGTTTACATGCTATGCTTACTTAGAAAGGTGGATTCTTATGCTGGATTTTACCTGGAAGGTTTTCTCCAAAACAGGAAGTATTGAAACGTACTTACTTTTAAAAGAAATGGAAAAAGATCTAAATGATGAGATGGATCAACATGAAGAGGAGCTAGCACATCTAGATTCTCCAATTTCTTGACCCGTTTTGTTCAATCCTTGGATGGTGACGAACATGTTTCAAAAAGTTGAGGGCATTGTTATCCGAACAACAGATTACGGAGAAACGAACAAGATTGTTACTATATTTTCTCGTGAATTTGGAAAAATAAGTGTAATGGCAAGAGGAGCGAAAAAACCAAAAAGTAGGTTAGCATCTATTTCGCAACTCATGACGCATGGTCATTTCCTAATTCAAATGGGATCTGGTCTCGGAACTTTGCAACAAGGTGAAATGATTTCATCGATGAAAGAAATTCGAGAAGATATTTTTTTAACTGCTTATGCATCGTTTATCGTGGAATTGACAGATAAAGCCACGGAAGATAAAAAGAACAATCCGTATTTATTTGAAATGTTATATCAGACACTTCACTATATGTGTGATGGTGTTGATCCTGAAGTATTATCTCTTATTTATCAAACGAAAATGCTTCCGGTATTAGGGATGCATCCATACTTTGATACATGTGCGATTTGTCACCAAGAAACAGACTTTGTCGCCTTCTCTGTAAGAGAAGGCGGTTTTCTGTGCTTTCGTCACGCAGAACAAGATCCGTATCGCATTCCAGTTGGTGAGGCGGTTCATAAGTTATTACGTCTCTTTTATCACTTTGACTTAGGTCGGCTTGGTAATGTATCAGTAAAAGATGAAACGAAGCGACAAATTCGTACCGTATTGAATACATATTATGATGAATATTGTGGCATATATTTGAAATCAAGACGTTTTCTTGAACAACTTGATAAATTTCAAATATAATGAGGACCATATGAAGGTCCTTTTTACATGCTTTCTTTTTCAAATAGCATATTTAGTATATAATATTTAAGAGATAGTATAACTTTTTTGTTTTGTATTAAAGGTGGTGATTATCATAGAACTGAATAAACGGCAAGAACATATCATTCAGATTGTAAAAGATCACGGTCCTATTACAGGAGAGTCCATCGCTGCACAGTTAAATTTAACGCGCGCAACGTTAAGACCAGATTTGGCAATTTTAACGATGGCGGGTTATTTAGAAGCGCGTCCGCGCGTCGGTTATTTTTATACAGGAAAAACTGGTGGTCAGTTATTATCAGAAGCTGTTAAAAAAATTAAAGTACAAGATTATCAATCTAGACCGGTTGTCATTGATAAAAATGTTTCCGTATACGATGCAATTTGTACAATGTTTCTAGAGGACGTTGGTACTTTGTTTGTCGTGGATCAAACTACGCTTTTAGTTGGCGTCGTTTCCCGTAAGGATTTATTGCGAGCAAGTTTAGGAAAGCAGGATTTAACTTCCCTTCCGGTTAATATTATTATGACAAGGATGCCGAACATTGCGATGTGTCATAAAGAGGATTCTTTATATGACGTTGCAATGGAATTAATAGAAAGACAGATTGATGCTATACCCGTTGTAAAAGAAACAAAGCAAGGATTAGAAGTTGTTGGACGAATTACAAAAACGAATATTACGCGTGCGTTTGTGAATTTAGTAAATAATGAATAAGTGTAATTTGTTTAAAGTGAGGTAATGTAATGGATAATAAAATCGTATATGTCGTATCTGACTCAGTCGGAGAGACTGCTGATTTAGTTGTTCGAGCGGCAATGGGACAATTTCCTTTCGCTCCTGATATTAGACGTGTACCGTATGTAGAAGATACAGGAACATTAAAAGAAGTGATATCAATCGCAAAGAGTAATCGAGCGCTGATTTGTTTTACACTCGTGAAGCCTGATATGCGTCAATATTTGTTAACAGAAGCGGCAAAAGAAGGCGTAGAAGCATATGATATTATCGGGCCTCTTATTGACCAAATTGCAGAAATTACAAGGCAAGTGCCAAGATATGAGCCAGGGATTGTTAGAAAACTGGATGAAGAATATTTTAAAAAGATTGAAGCAATTGAGTTTGCGGTTAAATATGATGATGGGCGAGATGCGCGTGGTATTTTGAAAGCTGATATTGTTTTAATTGGTGTTTCTCGTACATCAAAGACTCCACTTTCACAATATTTAGCTCATAATAAGCGATTAAAGGTTGCGAACGTACCACTTGTTCCTGAGGTTGACCCGCCTGAAGAATTGTATCAAGTTTCAAAGGAAAAGTGCTTTGGTTTGAAAATTAATCCAGAAAAATTAAATCATATTCGGAAAGAGCGCCTGAAATCACTAGGACTAAGTGATGGGGCAACATATGCGAATATTAACCGTATTAAAGAAGAAATTGACCATTTTGAGAAAGTGATCAATAAAATAAATTGTCAAGTGATTGATGTGTCTAACAAAGCGATTGAAGAAACGGCAAATATTATTGTGAATGCGGTGCAAAACCAAAGAATGTTTTAGCACATTTACCAAAGGTGAATGTGTTTTTTTAGCTCAAAGACCAATTTGGTTCAGAGCGAAATATTTATAGAAATGTAATGGTTAGAGAAATTTCAAAGGATATGTAGCGAAGTAGAAAGAAATATATTATAATAAAAAATTGTGATAAAAAACCTATATTTTACGTTTAGACTTTAATTTTTCAGAATAAACTAGGGATAGGATTTACGAAAAAAGATGTACATTTACGTAAAATCGACAAAAATCTAAACAAGAAAACGTACTTTGTAGAAGGATTCACTGAAGGGATGTAGAATACAGAAATATGCAAAACATCAGTAAGATTCTAGTTGATGCAGATGCATGTCCCGTAAAGGATGAAATTGTACAAATCGGAACGAAATTTCATGTCGAAATTTTGTTTGTCGCATCCTATGCCCATCGTTCAAGAAAACAGCAAGGAAATTGGATCTATGTAGATTCTGAGCAAGATGAAGTTGATTTTTATATTTATAAGCATGCGAAAGCTACAGATCTCGTGATCACACAAGATATGGGACTTGCTGGTCTTCTTGTGAAAAAAGGAGTATATGTCTTATCTCCGCGAGGGAAATTTGTGACAGATGAGCAAATGGATACAATTTTATATAGTAGATATGTGTCTGCTAAATTACGCAGACAAGGGACCTATACAAAGGGGCCAAAGTCATTTTCAAAGCAGGATCGACAGTCTTTTTTAACAAGTTTAGAAAAAATATTGTCGAATTATAAAGGAATCCTTTAATTTGTATCGAATACAAAATACGACACGGAGATGGAGTTATGGGGAACAGAATTCCCGAAGAAGTTGTTGAACAGATTCGGACATCATCTGATATTGTAGAAGTAATTGGTGAGTATGTTCAGCTAAGAAAGCAAGGGCGTAATTATTTTGGACTTTGTCCATTTCATGGTGAGAATTCTCCCTCCTTTTCTGTTTCATCAGATAAGCAAATTTTCCATTGCTTTGGATGTGGGGAAGGTGGAAATGTTTTTTCCTTTCTCATGAAGATGGAAGGCCTTTCTTTCACAGAAGCTGTACAGAAACTTGGAGAAAGAAATCATATAGCAGTCGCAGATTATACATCAGGAAAAGAACAGCAAGACAATATATCTGATGACAATGTCATTATGTTACAGGCTCACGAACTCTTAAAAAAGTATTATCATCATTTGTTGGTAAATACAGAAGAGGGGAATGAAGCTCTTTCTTATTTATTAAATCGTGGTATTACGAAGGAAATGATTGAGAAGTTTGAAATTGGTTATGCATCACCGGATTGGGATGCAGCGGCGAAAATATTACAAAAAAGAGGTTTTTCGCTAATGACCATGGAGCAAGCGGGCCTCCTTGTAAGAAGTGAAAAGGATGGTAGTCATTACGACCGATTCCGTGGTAGAGTAATGTTTCCGATTCATACACTACAAGGAAAAGTGGCAGCATTTAGTGGAAGGGCGCTTGGGGATGATACTCCTAAATATTTAAATAGCCCAGAAACACCTATCTTTCATAAGAGCAAGTTGCTGTACAATTTCCATCAGGCAAGGCCGTTTATTAGAAAGCGTGGGCAGGTCGTCCTTTTTGAAGGTTATGCTGATGTTCTAGCTGCTGTAAAAAGCGGGGTTGAAGAAGCTGTTGCAACAATGGGAACAGCTTTAACGGAAGAACAGGCGAAACTTCTGCGACGTAATGTTGAAACTGTTGTTCTTTGCTATGATGGTGATAAGGCTGGACAAGAAGCGACAATGAAAGCGGGGCAACTCTTAACTCAAGTTGGTTGTCAAGTTAAAGTTACTGTATTGCCAGAGAAATTAGATCCTGATGAATATGTGCAACAATATGGAACAAAGGCTTTTGAAAATCTCGTTAAATCAAGTATAAGTTTTGTTGGATTTAAAATAAATTATTTGCGTTTAGGAAAAAATTTGCAAGATGAGTCTGGTAAAGAAGAATATGTGAAAAGTGTTTTAAAAGAATTATCATTATTGCAAGATGCGATGCAGGCAGAGTCCTATTTAAAATCGTTATCACAAGAATTTGCATATTCCATGGAAACACTTTTAAGTCAATTGCACCAATATCGCAAAGAACAAAAGATACAGCAAAAACAAGCGAAGCAAATTTCGAAGCCATCTCAAATTGTTCAAACGAAGCCGAAACGATCCGGCTTCGAAAGGGCAGAGAGGGAACTGATTTACCATATGTTGCAAAGTGCCGAAGTAGCAGTGCGTATAGAGCCTCATATAGAAGATTTTCATACGGAAGAACATAAAGGGATTTTATATGAACTATATGCATATTATGAAAAGGGAAATGAACCTTCAGTCGGAAATTTTTTAAACTGGCTATCTGATGAAAAGTTGAAAAATATCGTTACCAATATTTCGACAGATGAGTTTATCAATCCAGAATATACAGATGAAATACTGGAAGGACACTTGGAAGCGTTAAAGCGCCATAAGGAAAAGTTGAAAAAGATGGAAACCATCTTTACAGTAAAGCAAATGGAAAAAGCTGATCCGCTAGAAGCTGCTAAATTTTACGCAGCGTATTTGCAAAATCAAAAAGCAAGAAGATAGCTTTTTGCATAAAATTTTAGTATAATGAATGTTTGTATCTCGCGTAAGGAGGGGAACAAATGGCTGATAAACCAGCTCGTTCTAAACAAATTGAAACTGAAATGACCCTTGAGCAAGTGAAAGAACAACTCACTGAGCTCGGAAAAAAACGTGGCGTTCTTACATACGAAGAGATTGCAGAACGCATGAACGGATTTGAAATTGAATCCGAACAAATGGATGAATATTATGAATATTTAGGTGAACAAGGGATTGATTTAGTTGGTGATAATGATGAAGGCCCAAATAATCATCAAATCACAAAAACGGAAGAAGAATTCGATCTAAACGATTTAAGTGTACCACCAGGTGTGAAAATCAATGACCCTGTTCGCATGTATTTAAAAGAAATTGGTCGTGTTGATTTATTATCTGCTGAAGAAGAAATTCAATTGGCGACTCGTATTGAAGAAGGCGATGAAGAAGCAAAACGCCGTCTTGCAGAAGCAAACTTACGTCTTGTTGTAAGTATTGCAAAAAGATACGTTGGCCGCGGTATGCTTTTCTTAGACCTTATTCAAGAAGGGAATATGGGTCTAATTAAAGCGGTTGAAAAGTTCGACTACCGCAAAGGATTTAAATTTAGTACGTATGCAACATGGTGGATTCGTCAAGCGATTACACGTGCGATTGCAGACCAAGCAAGAACCATTCGTATTCCGGTTCATATGGTTGAAACAATCAATAAATTAATTCGTGTACAACGTCAATTATTACAAGATTTAGGTCGTGAACCAACTCCGGAAGAGATTGGTGAAGAAATGGATCTTGCTCCAGAAAAAGTACGCGAAATCTTAAAGATTGCTCAGGAGCCAGTTTCTCTTGAAACACCGATTGGTGAAGAGGATGACTCACACTTAGGCGATTTTATCGAAGACCAAGAAGCAACATCACCTGCGGATCATGCAGCATATGAATTGCTGAAAGAACAATTAGAAGATGTGTTAGATACGCTAACAGATCGTGAAGAAAATGTTCTTCGTCTTCGTTTTGGTTTGGATGATGGACGAACTCGTACGCTTGAAGAAGTCGGAAAAGTATTCGGCGTAACAAGAGAGCGTATTCGTCAAATTGAAGCAAAAGCACTTCGTAAATTAAGACATCCAAGCCGTAGCAAACGGTTAAAAGATTTCTTAGAGTAGTTCTTATATAAGTTTACTTCACCTTTGTGAAGTAAACTTTTTTATTTTGTTAAGTTTTGTTAAAATTTAGCTGTAAGTACCGATTACAATACTTGTAATATATTTTACAGAATTGTCTTTTGATTTGCAAATGCTCATTTTTCGATTTTTCGATTAATTTTGTGTATTTTATACAAAAATATATGTAGAAAAACAAAAAATATGATGAGAAACATAGATATTTATCAAAAAAATATAGGATAGAAATAAGAAGATTAATAAACTGAATTTATGGAATATTTTCAACAACTGATAATTTCGCCTTTTCTGATAGAGCGTTTTCAAGTACAATAGAAATAACTGAATCATCTAATTATTAGGGGGTATAGAGGGGGGAGAAAATAGATGAAACGTAATCCGTTGATTCCATTCGCTCTTATTGCAGCACTAGGTATTATCGTGATGTTCGTATTTTCATTTCAAGGGTTACATAAGTCTAAAGAGCTAGCGGATGCTAAAAATGGAGGAAAGCAAACCCAAACAGCATCAAAGCCTGAAGACATTGTAAAACAAAACTGTACGAGCTGCCATGGGGATCAGTTACAAGGTGCAGTAGGACCTGAACTGCAAAAAATTGGCGGGAAACTTTCTAAAGATGAAATTAAAGAAGTGATTGTAAAAGGAAAAGGAAATATGCCGCCTAATTTAATTCCAGCAGATCAAGCTTCCAAAGTAGCAGATTGGTTATCGAAGAAAAAATAAAGAAAAACAAGCCCCTTACTTTTAAAGTAAGGGGCTTGTTTTTCTTTTCTTTCTAAAATACGATTAAAGAAAGATAAAGGGATTGAATGATTGTTGCTTACTTGCAATAATACTTGTTCATTCATTATCATAGAAACAGATTGACAAGAGAAGGAGCAATGGAAATACATGAATGAAGTCAAACTTTCAAAAAGATTAGAAGAGGTAGTGCGAGAGATTCCAGCAGGGTCTACGGTAGCGGATATCGGATCAGATCATGCTTATTTACCGTGCTATGCAATTGTAAATCATATTGCGACAAAAGCAGTGGCAGGGGAAGTAGTAGATGGACCGTTTCGTTCTGCGCAGGCAACGGTAGCTGAGAATGGCTTGCAGGGAAAGATTGATGTTCGCAAAGGAAATGGATTAGCTGTTATTTCACCAGGAGAAGTGGATGTCATTACAATTGCTGGTATGGGTGGAGCGTTAATTCGTGATATTTTAGAAAGCGGAAAAGAAAAATTAAATGGGGTAACGCGTCTCATATTACAACCGAATATTGCAGCACATCATATTCGTGAATGGTTTATTGAAAATGATTGGGAACTGATTCGTGAAAAGATTGTAAAAGAGGATGGTAAGATTTATGAAATTTTAGTGGGGGAAAGAGGAAATCCGTTAGCGCCTTACTCAGACCGTAAGCAAGCTGAATTATTGATCGGACCATTTTTAATGAAAGAAAAAAGTGATGTTTTCATTGAAAAATGGGAATGTGAATTGAAAAATTTTCAAAATATCTTAAAGCAATTAGAACGTGCGACAGAATCGGAAGATACAAAAGCGAAACGAAATGAAGTAATGGAGAAAATGAAAATGGTAGGAGATGTATTATCATGAGCAAAATTCCAAATGGGCATGAAGTAATTTCTTTATTTGAAAGCATGTATCCGAAGCATCTAGCGATGGAAGGGGATAAGATTGGTCTGCAAATTGGAGCTCTTAATAAACCAGTGGAGCATGTCTTAATTGCACTAGATGTAACAGAAGAGGTTGTAGAAGAAGCGATTCAAATTGGAGCAAATATCATTATTACACACCATCCTCTTATTTTTCATCCTTTAAAAGCAATTCATACGGATAAGGTGTATGGGAAAATTATTGAAAAATGTATCAAACATGATATCGCTGTGTATGCAGCACATACAAATGTTGATGTTGCAAAAGGTGGAGTAAATGATTTACTTGCTGAGGCGCTTGAACTACAAAACACTGAAGTGCTCGTTCCAACATATACAGAAGAAATGAAAAAAGTAGTTGTATTTGTTCCTGTAACACATGTAGATGCTATTCGAAAAGCATTAGGAGACGCAGGTGCGGGTTATATCGGTAACTACAGCCATTGTACGTTTGGTAGCCAAGGTATAGGTACATTTATCCCTCAAGAGGGAACAAACCCTTACATTGGCGGAACTGGGCAGTTAGAGCGTGTTGAAGAGATAAGAGTTGAAACGATTATCCCGGCTTCGTTAGAACGAAAGGTTGTTAAAGCGATGTTAACAGCACATCCGTATGAAGAAGTTGCTTATGATATATATCCGCTAGATAACAAAGGAGAAGCGCTAGGGCTTGGTAAAATTGGATATTTACAAAAAGAAATGACCCTCGGGGAGTTTGCTGAGCATGTAAAGCGTTCGTTAGATATACAAGGGGCACGAGTTGTCGGAAGGCTTGATGATAAAGTGCGTAAAGTAGCTGTTCTTGGTGGTGACGGGAATAAATTTATCAATCAGGCAAAATTTAAAGGCGCAGATGTTTATGTTACTGGTGATCTGTATTATCATGTTGCTCACGATGCTATGATGTTAGGGCTAAATGTTGTTGACCCAGGACATAATGTAGAGAAGGTAATGAAACAAGGTGTTCAAAAACAACTACAGCAAAAAGTAGAGGCGAAACAATTCGCTGTACAAATTCATGCATCTCAGCTACATACAGATCCATTTACATTTGTATAAAGTGAAACTTTAATCAGTGGGGATTTTCTTCATCCCCCACTGATTATGAGCCCTCACCAATCGGGCTGCCTTAAAATAGCGGGATAAATTAGCGCTTATCTTTATATAATAAAGCGAGAGTCTTTTTAGCTAAAAGGATAAAAAATCCGTTGCGAGTAGTGAGCAACGGATTTTTTTATTTATTGTTTTTTTACCTTTACACGCGGCAAAATTTTTTGAAGCGGTACGTTTCGTTTTCTTTCCCACGTAGCAGGATTTGTTGGATCGTATTGTTCTAAAAAGGCAATGACTTCTTTTGTAATTGGAGTTGGAGTAGAAGCACCAGCAGTTACTGCTACAGCTTCTACTCCTTGAAGCCATTCTAGTTGAATTTCACTTACATCAGCGACGCGATATGCTTTTGTGCCGGCAATTTCTTGCGATACTTGAGCGAGACGATTGGAGTTATTGCTTTTCGGATCGCCAACAACAATTGTTAAATCGGCAACATCAGCTTGTTTTGCAACGGCTTCTTGACGAACTTGTGTTGCTAAGCAGATTTCTTTATGGAATTCAGCTGTTGGGAATTTTTTTTTGATATCTTCCATTAGATGCTGAACATCCCATTGACTCATTGTCGTTTGATTTGTAACTAAAATTTTATCTGTAGGAATCTCTAATGTTTTTAAATCATCTGCTTTTTCAATGAGATGAACAATATCAGGTGCAATGCCAACTGCTCCTTCTGGTTCTGGATGCCCTTTTTTTCCGATATAAATTACATGGTAACCTTCTGATTTTTTTGCTTCAATTAAGTCGTGTGTTTTTGTCACATCTGGGCATGTCGCATCAATTGTTGTTAATCCTTTTTCTTTGGCACGTTGTTTTACTTCTGGGGAAACACCATGTGCAGTGAAAATAACCGTACCAGAATCGATTTGATCCAAAATTTCTAAGCGACTTGGGCCATCTAAAGTAATAATTCCATCTTCTTCAAATGCATCTGTTACATGCTTATTATGAACAATCATGCCTAGAATATAGATAGGCCTTGGTAATGATTTATCTAGTGCAGCGTTGCGTGCAATAACCATTGCATCTACAACGCCATAACAATAACCACGAGGGGAAATTTTAATAATTTTCATGTGAGTAATCCTCTCCTTCTAAACAAGGAATCCTTTTGTACATAGTCCTTTTCATTATAAAGGAGGAGTGGACAGAAAACAAAGTATTGTTACACATATAATTTTGGTTTTGCTGGTAAAGGAGAAGCGGTTGCCTTTTGTGATTCTTTAGCGTTGGTAGATTTTGGAGTAACTTCGTTGCTTTTTTTCTTTTTTAAAGGTGTCTTAGGTACGTTATTTTTTTTCACTTCTTCTTTTGAATTCTCGCTGTCCTCTTTCCCTGAAGTAAGGATTTTCACAATACTCGGTATACTGCGAACGATGGGTCCGTATTGCTCTACAACTGGCCCGACAGATTGGGCGACTTGAGCAACTTTTTCAATGTTATTTAACATATTAGTTGGATTAGAAATTAGATTAGAAAAGAAATTTCCAATTCCACCACTGGTATTTGTTGCAACAAATGATTCACCACCGCGCATGTCGTTTTGGTCATACATGGGTGGCGCGATTAACGGTTGATGTATATAAGGCTGATTATAATGTGGCTGCATCGTTTGTGGATATTGCTGGTACATTATTGGCTGTCCTTCCATTTGCCGGTAGGGAGGAATCATTTGCATAAAAGGTTCAGTCGGATCATGTTTTTTAAAAAGTTTAGAGAGCAGTCCTTTCTTTTTTTGCATCATTTGTGGTAAATGTGGGATTGGATATGGTGTATAGGGGTGTTGCCCTGTATGCATTTGTTGTATAGGGGATTTCGGATACATAAAAGAAATCCTCCTTTCTTCAATTAGGTATATACACATACAGTATGCAATCGAAAGTAAGAAGGTTAGTTTTTAAGTTGGAAACAAAAACTAAAGATGGATTTTACGATTAGATTTCGTTATAATGTAGACTTGACTGATTTGTGCGCGCAGTAGAAATTTGAGAAAGAAGGTGTAATCTGTGACAATACAAACATTTACACAGTATAATTTTCAACCGTTTTTAATAGATGCAGTTCGTGAATTACGTTTTACGGAGCCGACAGAAATTCAAAAGAAAATATTCCCTGTTGTAAAAAAAGGAGTAAGTATAATTGGACAATCCCAAACAGGATCAGGAAAAACACATGCATACTTACTACCGACAATCAATCAAATTGATCCAAAACGTGAAGAAGTGCAGCTTGTGATTACGGCGCCAACGCGTGAGTTAGCACAACAAATTTATCAAGAAATTATTAAATTAACGAAGTTTTGTACGGAAGAACAAATGATTACAGCGCGTTGCTTAATTGGGGGAACAGATAAACAGCGATCGATTGAAAAATTGAAAAAGCAGCCACATATCGTTGTTGGAACGCCAGGTCGTATTAAAGATTTAATAGAAGAGCAAGCTTTATTTGTTCATACAGCAGAAACGATTATTGTCGATGAAGCAGATTTAATGCTTGATATGGGATTTATTCAAGATGTAGATAAAGTTGCAGCGCGCATGCCGAAAAATTTGCAAATGCTCGTTTTTTCTGCGACGATTCCGCAAAAATTGAAACCATTTCTGAAAAAATATATGGAGAATCCAGAGCATATTCATATTAATCCGAAGCAAGTTGCTGCGGGAAACATTGAACATTATTTAGTTCCATCGAGACATCGTAATAAAATTGAAATAGTCAAGAATATGTTGCTTCAATTTCAGCCGTACTTAGCAATTGTTTTTACAAATACGAAAAAAATGGCAGAAGAAGTTGCGAATGGATTAACAGAGCGAGGATTAAAAGTAGGACGTATTCATGGTGACCTATCACCTCGTGACCGCAAAAAAATGATGAAACAAATTCGTGATTTGGAATTTCAATACATTGTTGCGACAGACTTAGCGGCACGTGGTATTGATATAGAAGGAATTAGTCATGTTATTAACTATGAAATTCCGTCTGACTTAGACTTCTTTGTTCACCGTGTTGGTCGTACAGCACGCGCTGGGTATTCTGGTATTGCTGTAACGATATATGATGCGCGTGATGAAGAAGCGATAGATAGTTTGGAAAAACAACGTAATATTACGTTTAAACATGTAGAATTGCGAAATGGTGAATGGATAGATTTAGGGGAGCGCAACCGACGTCAAAGCCGTAAAAAACCAAATAATGAGTTGGATATTATGGCAACGAAAGTTGTGAAAAAACCGAAAAAAGTAAAGCCTGGATATAAGAAAAAATTAGCAGCTGAACGTGAAAAGGTAAAGAAAAAATATAGTCGTAAAAAAAGATAAGGGAAACCTTATCTTTTTTATTGTCGGATTTGCAAAGAATTTTTTTGAGTAAGCAATTCGCTACATATTTCTACAAATTATGCTATTATTATAGCTATTGTATATTGAAGAGGTGATAATATGTTGAAGATTGGATCTCATGTTTCAATGAGTGGGAAAAAAATGCTATTAGCTGCAAGTGAAGAGGCAGTTTCATATGGTGCTACGACATTTATGATTTACACAGGTGCACCGCAAAATACGAGAAGAAAGCCGATTGAAGAATTAAATATAGAAGCTGGCCGTAAACATATGGAAGAACATGGAATTAAAGAAATTATTGTCCATGCACCATATATTATTAATATTGGAAATACAACAAAGCCTGAAACATTCCAATTAGGTGTGGATTTCTTGCGCATGGAAATTGAAAGAACAGAAGCGCTTGGAGTAGCAAAACAAATTGTTCTGCATCCTGGAGCTCATGTTGGGGCGGGTGCAGATGCAGGGATTGCACAAATTATAAAAGGTTTGAATGAAGTATTAACGCCAGAACAAACAGTAAATATTGCATTAGAAACAATGGCTGGAAAAGGTACAGAATGCGGACGTAGCTTTGAGGAAATTGCGAGAATTATTGATGGTGTAACATATAATGAAAAGCTATCTGTATGTTTTGATACGTGTCATACACATGATGCAGGTTATGATATTGCCAATGATTTTGATGGCGTTTTAAATGAGTTTGATAAAATTGTTGGAATTGATCGCTTGCAAGTTTTACACGTTAATGACAGTAAAAATGTTCGCGGAGCTGCAAAAGACCGTCATGAAAATATTGGTTTTGGTCATATTGGTTATAAAGCTTTACATGATATCGTTCATCATCCGCAGTTAGAGCACATACCAAAGATTCTTGAAACGCCATATGTAGGGGAAGAGAAGAAAGATAAAAAGCCACCATACAAATTTGAAATTGAAATGTTAAAGAACGGAACATTTGATGAAGGGCTTCTTGAGAAGATTAAAGGACAATAAGGAGGGGGTCCCCTCCTTATTTTAATAATTTCTGAAAGAGTGTATTCACTTGCTGGGCGGTAGAAGGAGAGGTTACTTTCGCAATTTTTTTTAAGAGTTCGAGCCTTTCATCTGTATTATAAATATTAATATTTTTTCCTTTCATCAATAAAACAATTTGATCTGCTTGTTCAGTTGTAATAGGAATTTCATATTCTTTACTATATTTCAATAATTCTTTTGGTGTCATGTTATTTATTTTTTTGTTCACAATTTGTTTGATGAGGTTCACGAGATAGTCCTCCTTCAGGTGTTCGTTTATCGAAATATATGTGTATAGTGCCTGTATATATTCGTATGACACTTCTTTTTTTCTATTAGAAAAAGAAGAATATGTTATAATAAAAGAACGAAACGCCAGAAAAAGATTATAAGGAGGGCTTATGGAAAAGAAACAACATCGAAAAGAAAGTGTTATCCATCTCTTGTATCGTTTAATTATGATTGTCTTTGGAGCAGCGTGTGCAGCAGTAGCAATTGAACTATTTTTAATCCCAAATAAAATTATTGATGGTGGAATTATTGGTGTTTCCCTCATACTAGATTACCTTACCCCTAACATTTGGTGGCTAAGTTTTTCTACTTTAGTTGTTATCCTCAATATACCATTTATGTACTCCGGTTATAAGCAAATTGGAAAGACATTTATGCTATCTTCAACTTTTGCGATTGTCGCGTTAGCATTTATTGAAACAACACTACATACTATCAAACCATTTACGACAGAACCTATTTTAGCAACTGTGTTTGGTGGCCTTATATTAGGTCTTGGTGTAGGACTCGTTATTCGTCATGGTGGATCATTAGATGGAACTGAAATTATGGGAATCTTATTAACAAAAAAATTACCATTCTCGGTTGGGGAATTTGTTATGTTTGTGAACTTATTCATTTTTGCTTGGGCAGCCTTTGTATTTGGTGTAGAGCAGGCAATGTATTCTGTTATGACCTACTATATTGCTTTCAAAACAATTGATACTGTTATTCAAGGATTGGATGAAACAAAGGCTGTGTTAATTGTTTCTGATCAATATGAAGAAGTATCAAATGCGATATTACACCGTCTTGGTCGCGGGACAACTAAGCTTATAGCTAAGGGTGGTTATACCGATAAAGAAAAAGAAGTGATTTACGCCGTTGTGACACGTCTTGAAGTAACAAAATTAAAATCAATTGTTCATGAAATTGATGAAAACGCCTTTGTTACAATTATGAGTACACAAGAGACAAATGGTGGTAAGTTTAAATCAGCTATCCATTAAAAAAAGTATGTTCAAAAAGCAGAGAGAAATTCTCTGTTTTTTTGTTATAATAATAAGGTTGTCTAAAGTAAATCATATATTTTAGGCAGATTGGTTTACAACTATAATCAGCTGTACTATAATTCAAATAGAAATAAATCGGAATCATTCTGAATTAAAATAGGTGAGATGATATGGAAAATATATTAGAAATAGAAGGTTTGACATTTCGCTATGAAGATCGAAATGTGATAGAAGACATTCATTTGCAAGTTCCTAAGGGAGCTTTTTTAGGTTTGGTTGGACCGAATGGATCTGGTAAATCAACGTTGTTAAAGTGTATATTAGGTGTTTTGAAGCTAAAGAAAGGAAATATTCGATTATTTGGCATTGATAGTAGAAAATTTAAAGCATGGAATCAAATCGGTTATGTTTCACAAAAGGCTAACAGCTTTAACTCTGGGTTTCCAGCAACTGTGTTTGAAGTGGTTTCTATGGGGCTTGTGTCGAAAAAAGGCTTATTCCGCTTTTTGACGAAAGAGGATAAAGAAAAGGTAGCAAAAGCAATTGCAGATGTAGGAATGAGTGAGTTTCAAAATCGTAACATTGGAGAACTTTCTGGAGGTCAACAGCAACGTGTGTTTATCGCTCGTGCACTTGTAAGCAGTCCAGAATTACTCATTTTGGATGAGCCTACTGTGGGAGTTGACATAAAGAGTGTAGAAAGTTTCTATGAAATATTAGAAGATTTAAATAAAAGGTTAGGTATTACACTTATTCTTGTTACACACGATATAGGAGCTGTAACAGAAAAAGTGACGCACGTTGCATGTTTAAATCAGCGTTTACATTTTCATGGGAAGGTAGAGAAATTCCGAGAGTTAGAGGATGCAGACATGTCCATTTTATATGGGTATCATGTTCATCGATTAGAACATGATCATGAGCATCACGGGAGGGTACAATGATACAGGATTTTTTACAATATGATTTTTTACGAAATTCATTATACGCTGGTATTTTAATAGGATTGATAGCGCCTCTTATAGGAGTATTTGTTGTAATCCGCCGTTTGTCCCTTATTGCAGATGCATTAAGTCACGTGACATTGTCGGGGATCGCTGCAAGTTTGTTGCTTGAAAAAACGATATTTACTGGTGGATTTTTAAATCCATTATATATGGGGATGCTTTTTTCAATGGGCGGAGCATTGCTTATTGAAAAATTACGCTCTGTATATAAACATTATCAAGAGTTAGCAATCCCGATTATTCTGTCAGCTGGGATGGGGATGGGGGTTATTTTCATCTCGCTTGCTAATGGGTTTAATACAGATTTATTTAGTTATTTATTTGGTAGTGTAAGTGCTGTAACAAGCGCAGATTTAATGATTATTGGCATTGTAGCAATCGCGGTTGTAGCAACGATTATTTTATTATATAAAGAGCTATTTTTATTATCATTTGATGAAGAATATGCTGTGTCAACAGGACTTCGTGCAAAGTGGCTCCACTTTATTTTTATTATTTTAGTTGCTCTTGTTATTGCTGTATCCATGCGAATTGTTGGGGTTCTTCTTGTATCGTCTTTAATGACTTTACCGGTAGCAGCAAGTATTCGAATTGCTAAAGGATTTAAGCAAACGATTTTCTTCTCCGTTTTATTTGGAGAAATTGCTGTAATTGGTGGAATGTTAGTTTCTTATCAACTCGATTTAGCTCCAGGTGGTACAATTGTTATGTTAGCGGTTCTCATTTTAATTGGTGCAATCTTATGGAAGAAGAAAAAAACGGCATAAAGTAGGGATAGTTATGAACTTAACAGAAGCTTTACGCTTAATGAAGGAAAAAGGATATAAACATACTGGAAAACGAGAGGAAATGTTACGTTTATTTGCGAAACATAATCGGTACTTAACAGCAAAAGACGTGTTAGAACACATGAAGGATAATTATCCGGGATTGAGTTTTGATACAATTTATCGTAATTTAACCGTATTTGCTGAAATCGGTATTTTAGAGCAGACAGAATTAAATGGGGAAAAACATTTTCGCTTTACATGTTCTATTATGGAACATCATCATCATTTCATTTGTTTAGATTGTGGTGGTACAAAAGAAATTACTTCTTGTCCAATGGATTTTATGAATAAAGATTTTAAAGGATATGAGGTCACAGGTCATAAATTTGAAATATATGGACGTTGTCCGAAATGTGCAAAGTAAGAGCTCATCAGCTGAAAAGTTGATGGGCTTTTCTCATATGATACAGAAAGGCCTGTTTACATCATAGTGTAAGCAGGCCTTTATTATTATTGTTCTTGTTTTTCTTTTTCTTGGTTTTCAGCCATTTCAGCAGCGATGACATCAATTTCTTTTTTGAGTTCTTCTACCATTGTTTCTTCTGGAACTTTTCGAACAACTTTTCCTTTGCGGAATAATAAGCCTTCACCACGTGCTCCAGCAATCCCGATATCAGCTTCACGAGCTTCGCCTGGGCCATTTACTGCACAGCCAAGCACAGCTACTTTAATCGGTACTTTTAATGTAGAGATATACTCTTCCACTTCATTTGCAATACTGATTAGGTCGATTTCAATACGTCCGCAAGTTGGACAAGAAATAAGTGTTGCGGCATTTGAAGCAAGACCAAATGACTTTAACAATTCACGAGCCACTTTTACTTCTTCAACTGGATCAGCACTTAGCGAGATGCGAAGTGTATTTCCGATACCTTTGCTTAAAATAGCTCCAAGACCAGCGGCACTTTTAACTGTTCCGGCAAATAGAGTACCGGACTCTGTAATGCCTAAATGCAATGGATAATCGAAAGCACGAGCTGCTTTCTCATAAGCTTCAATAGCTAAATTTACATCGGATGCTTTCATCGATACGATAATATCATGAAAGTCTAAGTCCTCTAAAATTTTAATATGATGCAATGCGCTCTCGACCATACCATCAGCAGTAGGGTAGCCATACTTTTCTAGAATATGACGCTCTAATGAACCGGCATTTACACCAATTCGAATTGGAATACCGCGCTCTTTGGCAGCATTTACAACAGCTTCTACTTTGTGGCGGCGCCCGATATTACCCGGGTTAATACGCACTTTATCAATGCCACCTTCGATTGCCTTTAAAGCAAGACGATAGTCAAAATGAATATCAGCAACAAGCGGAATATTAATTTGCTTTTTAATATCAGCAATGGCATTTGCAGCTCGTTCGTCTGGAACAGCTACGCGGACAATTTGACAGCCTGCTTCTTCTAAACGCTTAATTTCAGCAACAGTTGCTTCTACATCATGCGTTTTTGTTGTAGTCATACTTTGTATAATTAATTCATTATTACCACCAATTGTTAAATTACCGACTTTAACCGGACGTGTTTTTGTACGATGAGTTATTTCATTCACGAATAGATCGCTCTCCTTATAAAAGAAGTTTCTTATTTTGTCTCTTATACCGCACATAGTATATGAAGTATAAGGAAATCGAAACCACTATGCTTGGTTTCACTTTTACTATTGTATCAGCGCCTTTATAGAATTGACAAGGATAATGTAACGGTTCATTGATATAATGGGAATTTATACGATTTTCCAATTTGAATTTTTGTAGACGTTCTCTCTTTATTTAATCGTTTAAAATCGTTGATTACTTTTTCGATGGATGGAACTTTTTTCTTATTAATAGCTTCTGTAATAGAGAGAACAGTATCTCCTGTTTTTACCTCGATTTTTTTATAAGATGTATCCGTCTTCTTTTTTGTCTCTTTCTTTATATCTTCTTTTTTAACAGTTTGAGCAGCAATTGTTTTTTTGTATGAGCTTAACATTGGCAAAGTACCAATTTTTATATCGTAATAAAATATATAACCGAGAACAAGCACAAATAAAAATACGCCAAGTCTCTTCATATTCCTCACTCCTTTGTTAGGAATATATGCTTGTCCTAAAAAAAAATGCCTAAATAGCGATATAGAATGTATGGTAAGAAAGCAAATCAAATTGGTTGTTTCATTCTGGAGAAAAGAGGACGTTGAGAAAAATGTATTTCAAAGACGTTCTAAATGGGGTGTATACAGTTGAAATCTCAAATGGAAAGGATAGAACGTATCACTTCAAGCAACATTACGCCTATGTAAAGGAAACGGATAACAATTTATCAATTGACATGAACTAAGTCTAAGTGAGCAAAAGTTTATATCAAATAAAGGCGATCCAAAACGTATGTGTTTTGGATCGCCTCTTTTGTAATCATTATTTTTCTTTTGGTGTTGGAATTTCTTTTATTGCTAAGTATAAGACGATTAAAATAACTGCAATGTAAAGAGGGAATGATCCGGGAACTGTAATCTTTAGTAAGTCCATAATCATAAAGAAAACAGTTGGGATTGTATAACTATAAGCAGTTAACGTCCAAACTTGTTTATAAGATAATTTGCGCTGACCGCTCATAGCAGATCCGATAAATGCCAGTAGTGTAACACCTAAAAAAGTAATAAATAATTGGAATAAATAAGTAAAGAACCCGATAACAAGCATTAAAATAGGATACATACTATTGAAAAAAGAAAGAAAGTCTTGCAAGTCTTTTTTCTCAAGAGAAGCACCTAATAAATCATTGTAAGAATATGTTCGTGTTATTCCATTTGCAACAGAAATAACTTTGTCTTTTAGAACAAACAACCCTGTTTTGTTCGTATACTTTCCTGTATCAGTAGCATTTGGATCGAATACAAAGATAGAGTTTCCCTCCTCTTTTTCAATGGGTTGATTAATATCTGCCTTTAGTTCCCCATTTTCTATTTTAAAGTCTGGAATGTCTTGTTCAAGCGCTTGCTTTATGATTCCAACGCTATCTTGAATAACGCTGCCATACAATAAAGTTCTCGGGATGGTTGTAAGGAAACAGAGTAATAAGATATAAAGAATCGTTTTTCCGATTTTTTGAAACCGAAAAAGCGCCATGTCTTTCGGTGAGTATAGACTCTTTCCAATTTGTGTAAAGATAGACATAGATTCACTTCCTTTTTATATTAAGTAGACATATATAAACATTGTAACGTACGTATCTAGAGAATCACAAGCAATATCGCGCTCTCATGTCATGCGTAGCGAGTTTATTATATAAGTTTTTTGAAAACACAATGCATGAAAAGAAAAATATAATTGACACTTTTCTTTTTTATATGGTAAATTTATCTTACATTTCTTGCATCTTCTATTTTGTAGGAAGCTCGTTTTTATAGAAGTTTCATGGAAGAAGCATAAAGAATGATATAGTCGTTTTTCCTATAATCATGTATATAATCTTGGACCCTTAGCTCAGTTGGTTAGAGCAGACGGCTCATAACCGTCCGGTCGTAGGTTCGAGTCCTACAGGGTCCATACCCATGTTACATACTTATAAATGCAGGCAAGAAGCTTCCTTGTAGAAGGAGGCTTTTTTTACGAAATAAGTGAG
The DNA here is from genome assembly GCF_022662635.1 of Bacillus cereus group sp. BfR-BA-01522. Lineage (NCBI taxonomy): Bacteria > Bacillati > Bacillota > Bacilli > Caryophanales > Bacillaceae > Bacillus > Bacillus cereus group sp. BfR-BA-01522. Next base: position 389,930 of record NZ_JAKUDY010000002.1, read on the forward strand.
CATTTTGTTTGAAAAGAAATGGGGATTTTGCTACTTTAATGATAGCAAGACAATGTGATTTAATTTGTTTTCACCCTATGGCAATTAGGGTAAAATGAAGTTGTATGCCAAACTGTTTTGGCAATACATAAAATGGGAGGAATATAACAATGGCAAAACATGAATTACCAAATTTACCTTATGCGTATGATGCATTAGAGCCTCATTTTGACAAAGAAACAATGAACATCCATCATACGAAACACCACAATACGTACGTAACAAACTTAAATGCTGCATTAGAAGGTCACGCAGAATTAGCTGACAAAAGTGTTGAAGAATTAGTTGCAAATTTAAACGAAGTACCAGAAGAAATTCGTACTGCAGTACGTAACAATGGTGGTGGACATGCAAACCATAGCTTCTTCTGGACAATCTTATCTCCAAATGGCGGTGGACAACCAGTAGGTGAACTTGCTACTGCAATTGAAGCAAAATTCGGTAGCTTTGATGCATTCAAAGCAGAATTTGCAAAAGCTGGTGCATCTCGATTCGGTTCTGGTTGGGCTTGGTTAGTAGTAAACAACGGTGAACTAGAAGTAACAAGTACTCCAAACCAAGATTCACCTTTAACAGAAGGGAAAACACCAATCATCGGTTTAGATGTTTGGGAGCATGCTTACTACTTACATTACCAAAACCGCCGTCCTGATTACATCAGTGCGTTCTGGAATGTTGTAGACTGGAATGCAGCTGAAAAACGTTACCAAGAAGCTAAATAATAGTACTTGTTTCATTTTATACAAGGGAATATGAAAAGAGCTAGGGGCATATGCCGCTAGCTTTTTTGTATGCTTTCTTTTACATAATTGTGCCTAGTCTTTGGAAGACTAGAACATGAAGTAAAGGAGAGTTATATATGAAGTGGAAACATGTAATTGGTGATGTTGAGGTGAATCGGGATTTAATATTATTACTTAGTATGGGCGGATTGTATACACTCGCTATTTCATTATCCAATACATTTGTTAACATTTATTTATGGAAGCAAACGCAAAATTATGTAAACATAGGGCTATATAATTTAGCAAGTGTTGTGTTACAACCGCTGACTTTTTTATTCGCAGGAAAATTAGCGAAAAGAATCGATCGCGCCATTTTATTGCGGATCGGAGTTGGAACATTAGCGACTTTTTTTATTGTAGTTTTACTTACAGGAACGCATGCTTCCCAATATATTATATTAATAGGTGGGCTCCTTGGTATTGGGTATGGGTTTTATTGGTTGGCCTTTAACTTGTTAACGTTTGAAATTACAGAGCCAGAAACGCGTGATTTTTTCAATGGTTTTCTTGGTCTTTTAACTTCGTTTGCTGGCATGATTGGGCCAATAACAGCTGGATATACCATTTCTCGTATGGAAAAGTGGAGCGGCTATACAGTGATTTTTTTTCTTTCATTAACTTTGTTTGCAATCGCTGTTGTTATGAGCTTTTTTTTATCGAAAAGAGAGTGTGAAGGTCGCTATGAAGTTGTACAAGTTCTACAGGAACGAAAGATAGATAAAAACTGGGGAAGAATCACACGTGCTCATTTTTTTCAAGGGCTACGAGAAGGGATTTTTGTCTTTGTTATTTCTGTGTACATCTATTTGGCAACAGGGAGTGAATTTGCGTTAGGGAAGTATAGTTTAGTAAATTCGGCTGTTTCGTTTGTAGCTTATTACTTAGTTACTCGCATGTTAAAAAAAGAATGGAGAAAAAAAGCCATTTTGCTTGGTGGAATTATTTTATATGCTGTGGTATTTTTAGTTATTTTTCATGTTACATATGCGAAATTACTTATCTATGCAGCTTCTATTGCAATTGCTTATCCAATCTTACTCGTTCCTTATGGCTCAATGACTTATGATGTAATTGGAAGAGCGAAAAATGCAAAAGAATGGCGAGTGGAGTATATTGTTGTGCGAGAATTATGGTTAAATGGTGGAAGAATTTGCTCTATTATTAGTTTTTTATGCGCTGTATCGTTTTTTCAACCAGAAAAAAGCTTACCTGTTTTATTAGGCATCCTTGGGGCTGGACATTTCCTTGTTTATTTTGCTGTGCGAAATGTCAAATACAGTGAGAAGAATATGAATAGAACAAGCATAATAGCTACAGAAACGATACCAAATCGCACAGAACCAGAAGGTTAACTTCTTCTTTGTTTTATGCTAGAATAAAAAGACACGTAAAATAGCTGTAAGGGCACCTGTAACAGGTGTCCCTTTCATATTATATAGCTAAAGGTGGTAGAGGGGGTTCGTATGAGTAAGAAAAAAAAGAAAAAGACCCACGTTCCGTTTCGGCTGAACGTGTTATTTCTTTGTGTATTTTTAATGTTCTCTGCGGTTATTGTAAGGCTTGGTTATGTACAAATTGTTCATGGGGAGGAGTACAAAAACGAAGTTGAGAAAAAAGAAAACTCAACAATTAGTAATCCGGTTCCACGTGGAAAAATATTTGACCGATATGGCCGTTCCGTTGTAGATAATGATCCAGTTCGAACCATTACATTTACGCGAATGAAAGGGTCGACTTCAGAGGAACGTTTAGAAACAGCGAAAAAGCTTGCAGATTTAATTGAAGTATCACCGGATAAATTAACAGAACGTGATAAAAAAGATTATTGGCTGTTCCTTCATAAAGAAGAAGCGAAAGCAAAAATTACAAAAAAAGATCGCGAAGAATTAAAAGAAAAAAAAATTGATGATAAAGAAGTCGCAGAGCGTCAACGAAATCGTGTGACGGAAGAAGAATTAAATCAATTAACAGAAAAAGATTTAGAAGTGCTGGCGATTAAGAGTAAGATGGACGGCGGATATGCTATGACGCCGCAAATTATTAAAAAGCAAGTAACCCCGAAAGAATACGCTGTAGTCAGCGAGCGTTTAGCGTTATTACCAGGTGTCGATACAAATGTGGATTGGGATCGTAAATATACGTATGATGATATGTTCCGCAGTGTACTTGGTGGTGTAACAAGCTCGGATGAAGGGTTACCAAAAGAACGCTTAGATTATTTCCTTGTTCGGGATTATAACCGTAATGATCGAGTTGGAAAAAGTTATATTGAACAACAATATGAAGATGCACTTCACGGTTCAAAGGCAGAAGTGAAGAATATTACAGATAAAAATGGTAATATTTTAGAAACAGTAAATGTCTTGAAAGGGCAACGAGGAAATGATCTAAATTTAACAATTGACATGGAACTGCAAAAACGTGTCGAAGAAATTATTGGAAAATATTTAATGAAATTTAAAGGTTCAGAGCCTCTGCTTGATCGAGCGTTTGTTGTAATGATGAATCCGAAAAACGGTGAAATTCTGTCAATGGCTGGGAAACAGCTTGTCAATGAAGATGGGAAAACAGAAGTGAAGGACTTTGCTTTAGGTACAATGACAAGTTCTTATCCAATGGGGTCGACTGTCAAAGGTGCAACTTTGTTAACTGGATATCAAACAGGTGCCATTACACCTGGAACAACTTTATTGGATGAACCGATCAAATTAAAAGGGACACCGACGAAATCTTCTTGGAAAACGATGGGTTATATTAATGATTTAACTGCTTTAAAGATGTCTTCTAACGTATATATGTTTAAAACAGCGATGAATATTGCAAAAGTACCTTACATTCGTGGAGGTACATTAGATATTAAAAAACAAGCGTTTGATGATATGCGTTATTACTTTAGTCAGTTTGGTCTAGGAGTGAAAACAGGTATCGACTTACCGAATGAATCAGCTGGACTTCAAGGTTCGCAGTATACACCTGGTTTCTTGTTAGACTTAGCGATTGGCCAGTATGATAACTATACACCACTTCAGCTTGCACAATATGTATCTACAATTGCAAATGGTGGCTATCGTATGCAACCGCAAATTGTAAAAGAAATTCGTCAACCAGCAGCGAAACCTGATGAAGTTGGAAAAGTCATTCAATCAATGGAACCGAAAGTATTGAACCGTATTGATATGCCTGAGAGTCAGATTAAACGAATTCAAGAAGGGTTTAGGCAAGTGTTTAATGATGCGAGTGGTACTGGCAAGAGATACTTTGCGACTGCAAAGTATCAAGCTGCCGGAAAAACAGGAACTGCTCAAATACCATACGGTGGTGACAAAGAAATTGGAAAAGATGCAAATGGTCAGCGTAAAATAATTTATAACTTAACGTTAGTAGGGTATGCACCATTTGATAATCCAGAAGTTGCCTTCTCCGTTGTTGTTCCGTGGGTATATGATGATAAAACAGGAATTAACGGATACATTGGTCGTGAAATTCTGGATGCTTACTTTGATTTGAAAAAGCAAGCATTAACAGGTGAAGAGCCGCAAGATGAAAAAGGGGAAAAATCAAAGAAACAAGATGATGAATAAATTGATATCAGTTTGGCACACTATCTCAAAAGATAGTGTGCTTTTTTTGTAAGTGATACATATATTTTAGTAATGATGGACAAGTCCAGAAAATGCAATTATCTATATGAAAGTTTGAAGTCAATTGTAGAGAATGGACAGAAAAGGGGAGGGGCTTTCATGATCATTCAAAAAGTTGAACTTTACAAAATTTTTACAAACAATTAAAACCTCATTAATAGTTTGGCATTATTCTTATACCTGTAATCCTGTTATGTAGGTTACTTCTAGGAGGAACACGTGTGAAGGGGATACACAGATTGAGCAAGGTTTTCATCGTATCGATATGTTCTATATTTTTGTACATGTCTCCTGCATTTGCTGCAAATAAAATAGGAGAAGTGAGAGTTGATGGATCCTCAACGGTTTTTCCTATTATGGAAGCAGTAGCAGAAGAATATACAAAGAAAGAACCGCATGTGAAAGTTTCTATTAGTATTTCTGGGACAGGAGGAGGATTCCAACGTTTTGGAGCAGGAGAAGTGGATATGAATAACGCTTCACGTTCCATGAAACGAGTGGAAGAGAAAATGATGAGAGAGAACTCCATCCAATTTACACCACTTGAAATTGCTTATGACGGTTTGACTATGATTGTAAATCGTCAAAATAAGTGGGTGGATAATATGACAGTAGAAGAATTACGGAGATTATGGAGTGAAGATGGAAGTATAAAACGGTGGTCGCATATCCATCCAGAATGGCCGAAGGAAAACGTTCAATTTTATGCACCAGGCGTGGATTCTGGTACGTATGATTATTTTCAAAATGTAGTCTTACAAAAGAATCGCCTTGTAAAAACAGTTTCATTGTCAGAAGATGATCAAGTTATTATGCAAGGTGTTATGAATGATAGAAATGCGATTGCATTTGTAGGGTATGCCTACTACATGGCAAATCGTGATAAGGTAAAGGCCATTAAAGTAAACGGTGTATTTCCGACAAAAGAAACCATTCAATTCGGAATGTATAAGCCGTTATCAAGACCTCTGTTCGCATATGTAAATCATGCGTCTCTCCACAATAAAGAGAGTGTAGCAGATTATGTTGCATTCATGATGAAGCATGTAGGAGAGTTAGCCGAGGAAGTCGGATATGTAAGGTTACCAGAAGAAAAATATAATGATCAGCTGCGAATGTTAACAGAAATAGAGAGATAATGTCAGGGTGGAAAGGGGTTTTCATCTTTGGCTCATCATAACAAAAGTCAAATTACATTTTCTGTGCAGCATTTGATTGAAAGGAATCGGCTTAAAAGAAAGAAAACGCAGCGAATCAATCGAATGGTTCCAGTATTTCTAAAGGCAATTGCTAGCGTTTCTATTATAACGACAGTAGGAATCGTGATGACGCTTGCAAATGAAACGATGATGTTTTTTCGAAAAGTATCATTGCATGATTTTTTTCTTGATAAAGAGTGGTTACCTTTTTTTGAAGAACCGAAATTTGGAATACTTCCGCTTATATGTGGAACATTTCTTGTTACAATCATTGCTATGGTTGTGGCGATTCCAGTTGGATTAGGGTGTGCCATTTTCTTAAGTGAGTATGCTCCAAAGGCTGCTAGAAAGTTATTAAAGCCGTTGTTAGAACTATTGGCAGGTATCCCGACAATTGTATACGGCTTTTTTGCATTAACGATTGTTACACCACTTTTACAAAAAATGATTCCAAATTTACAATTTTTCAATGCGATTAGTCCAGGAATTGTAATTGGTTTTATGATGATTCCGACGGTTGCTTCTCTTGCTGAGGATGCAATGGGGGCTGTAGCAAAGGGAGCCAAGGAAGCCTCGTTGGCGCTTGGAGCAACTCGATTTGAAACAGTCAAGCAAGTCATCTTACCTGCCGCGTTTAGCGGAATTATAGCTGCGGTTTTATTGGCAGCTTCTCGTGCGATTGGTGAAACGATGATTGTTGTCATTGCGGGCGGTTCAACGCCAAATTTATCTTTGGATCCAACACATTCGATTCAAACATTAACAGCATATATTGTTCAAGTGAGTTTAGGAGATGCACCGCATGGTACGATTACTTACTACAGTATGTATGCTGTAGGGGCTACGCTCCTTGTATTTACGTTTATGATGAATATCATTTCACAGCAAATTATGCGTCGATTTAAAGAGGCGATATAAAATGCGGATGTTAAATCATAAGCGGATAAAAGAAAACATGTCGTTTCGCTTTTGGAAAGATCGAGTATATAAATGGATTTTTTCTATTGCAATGCTGTTTTCTATTCTGATTCTGATTGTATTGCTATATCAAATTTTTGAAAAAGGTATCGGCTATCTTTCAATCGATTTTTTGATACATTTTGCTTCGCGCCATCCAAATCAAACGGGGATTGCTGCCGCATTATCAGGAACAATATTGTTTATGAGTATTGTTGTACCAGTCTCATTTATTTTAGGAGTCGGTACAGCACTATATTTAGAGCATTATGCCAAACAATCTATTTTTACAAGAATGATAGCATTAAATATTCAAACATTAGCGGGTGTTCCATCTGTTGTATTTGGATTGTTAGGTTTAACAATTTTTGTTTATGCTTTTCAACTGGGAGAAAGCATAGTAGCTGCTGCGCTTACAATGAGTCTTCTTTCATTGCCGACAGTTGTTGTGTCCAGTCAAGAAGCAATTCGTATGGTACCGGATGGTTTATTGGAAGCTTCGTATGGAGTAGGAGCAACGAAATGGCAAACGATGTATCAAGTTGTATTACCAACTGCTCTCCCAGGAATTTTAACTGGATGTATTTTAGCTTTGTCTAGGGCAATTGGAGAAGCAGCGCCGTTATTAGTAATTGGAGCTCTTGCTTTTGCAAATTATATTCCACTTGGAATATTTGATAGATTTACAGTTTTACCAATTCAAATTTTTAATTGGATGAGTAGGCCACAAGAAGAGTTTCAACATGTAGCAGCAGCGGGGATGATCGTTTTACTAGGATTGTTGCTAATTATGAATATGGTTGTTTTATGGCTGCGAAATCGTAAATAAAGTAGGAAATGGATGAAAGGGGAATTCAAAATGGTAGCAACAGTAGTAAATGTACAGGTGAAAAAAGAGGAAAAAGTGGAAACAGTCCCAAAAAAAGTTGTGTTCGATACGAAAAATTTAAATCTATGGTATGGAGAGGATCATGCTTTAAAAGATGTGAATTTAAGCATTCATGAGAATGAAGTAACTGCAATTATTGGGCCTAGTGGTTGTGGGAAATCCACGTACTTAAAAACATTGAACCGTATGGTTGAGCTAGTCCCAATCGTTCGAACAACAGGCGTGATTGAATATCGAGAGCGTAATATTTTTGATAAATCATATCCTGTCGAAGAGTTACGTACACATGTTGGAATGGTGTTCCAAAAGCCAAATCCATTTCCGAAATCCATCTATGAAAATGTAGCATACGGTCCGAAAATTCATGGTATTCACGATAAAAAGACGCTTGATGCTATTGTAGAAAAAAGTTTACGTGGTGCAGCAATTTGGGATGAATTAAAAGATCGATTACATGACAATGCATATGGCTTATCTGGCGGCCAACAACAGCGTTTATGTATTGCCCGCTGTTTAGCGATTGAGCCGGATGTTATTTTAATGGATGAACCAACATCTGCTCTAGATCCAATTTCTACATTGAAAGTAGAAGAGTTAATACAAGAGTTAAAGAAAAATTTTAGTATTGTAATTGTGACACATAATATGCAACAAGCAGCACGTATCTCGGATAAAACGGCATTTTTCTTAAGTGGAGAAGTCGTAGAGTATACGGATACGAATCAATTATTTACAACACCTTCAGATAAACGAACAGAAGACTATATTACAGGACGCTTTGGATAATAAGAGTAAAATGCCCCTCTTACGTTGGGGCATTTGTTGTGTCAAGTTAATCTGTAAGAGGAAAGATTTGGCTTATGTAAAGTGAAATGTTAGTAAGTAGAGAGCTTTCGTAGACAGCTCCCCTCTTGCCTAATTTTTTGCTTTCATCAAATTTTGAGGGGAGAGTCTTACTATTTGCAAATAGTGAAATAAATAGAGGGGGAAGAATGATGGTACGCGAGCAATTTCATTATGATTTAAAAACATTGCAGCAAAAAGTAATGAAATTAGGAGAACTAGCAGGAGGTGCTCTTTTACTTTCTATGGAAAGTCTTCAAAAGAGAGACGTAGAAAAGGCGTTAGAAGTGATTGATAGTGATTACCGAATGGATTATTTAGAAGAGGAAATTAACGATTTTGCGCTTATGTTAATTACAAAGCAACAGCCTGTAGCAAGTGATTTGCGAAAAGTTTTTATTTCAATTAAAACGGCAACAGACTTAGAGCGTATAGCAGATCATGCGGTAAATATTGCGAAAGCAACAATTCGTCTGGGGGAAAAAGAGGTATCTGTTCAGTTACATCATATAGAAGAAATGTTTTCAATTGCTCATGAGATGTTACGTCTTTCTTTGGAGGCCTACCAAAAGGAAAATTTAACGTACGCGAAACAAATTGCTGAAATGGACGATTCCGTTGATGAAATATACGGAAAAGCAATTCGTGAATTTATATCTACAATTCCAGAGCAACCAGAAGCTATCACACAAATTACACAATTATCTTTTATTGCTAGATATATTGAGCGTATAGCAGATCATATTACAAATATCGCAGAAAATGTTTTCTATTTGGTGAAAGGCAAACATTATTTATTAAATGACTAGAAATCAATGAGGGCAGATGATAAGAATCATCTGCTTTTTTAGTCAAAACATGACAAAAAAAGCTCGTTGCCTCGTTCAAATTATGATGATAAGATGTATCGTAATAAATATGGAAAAATAAAGAAAATAGCGATTGTATAACAAAAGTAAGCGTTTTCTAAGGTGGTTTAGACATTGGAAAGATTAACGGACATAGAAGTCACATACATATGGTAAATAAAGATGATTTCATATTACAAAAGTGGAGGATGAATGTGCATGAAGGGGGTTATTTTAGCTGGTGGAAAAGGAAGGCGCCTAAGACCGTTAACATGTAATGTTCCAAAACCGATGTTACCATTACTAGAGAAACCGGTTTTAGAATATAACATTGAATTGTTACGGCGACATGGTATTCGGGAAATCGCAATTACTGTTCAATATTTGAGCAATACGATTAGAGAGTACTTTGGGGATGGGAGTAAATGGGGCGTCAAATTACATTACTTTGAGGATTCACCCCCCCTTGGTACAGCAGGAAGTATTAAACAGGCTGAAGCATTTTTAGATGAACCGTTTGTAGTAATTAGCGGTGATGCATTAACAGATTTTCCATTAACAGAAGGGATTGTATTTCACCAACAGAAGAAGAGAATGCTAACGATGTTTGTAAAAGAAGTAGAAAATCCACTGTCTTTTGGGTTAGTGGTGATGAATAAAGAACAAGAAATTATACGTTATATGGAGAAACCGAGTTGGAATGAAGTCATTTCAAACGTTGTAAACACAGGGATTTATATTATGGATCCTAGTATTTTTTCTTATATACCTCCCAAAACATATGCTGATTTTAGTCGCCATATCTTTCCGTTATTGGAGAATACAAATGCGTTATTTGGATACAAAGCAGAAGGATACTGGATGGATATTGGAACATTTGAGCAGTATCGGCAAGCTCAATTTGATTTATTGACGAAAAAAGTGAATGTAACGATTCCTTATACAGAAGTATTACCGATGGTTTGGATGGGAGAAGCAGTAACGATTGAAAAAGGTACAAAGATTCACGGGCCATCTTTCATCGGTGACGGAGTAACAATCGGAGCGGGAGCGATCGTTGAACCGTATTCTATTATTGGGAAACATAGTACTGTATCAAGCTACACACGTCTTCAAAAAAGTATTATTTTCGCCAATACGTATATTGGGAAACATTGTGAATTATTAGAGACGACAGTTGGTGAAAAAACGAGACTCGAAGACGATGTCACGCTATATCAGAAAAGTGTTGTAGCGGATTGTTGTCAAATCGGGAAAAGCACTGTAATTAAGCAAGGTGGGAAGTTATGGCCTCATAAAATAATTGATCATCATTCTATTATTGCATCTGGTGGTGTTACAAAAGAAGAACATGCATCAAGGTGGTTGCAAAGAAGTCAAATTGTAGGTAGAGGAAATATCGAAATAACACCGCAAATCATTGTGAAAATAGCAATGGCTTACGGTTCATTGTTTCGGAAGGGTGAGACTATATTAATAGGAAGCTATAAGAATGCAGAAGTACAAGTTTTTAAAAAATTATTTCTGCATGCGCTTCACAGCGTAGGAATGAATACGGTGGAATGTCAAGAAATGAATGAATCCCCATTTCAATATACGATTCGGAAATTAGAATGCATAGGTGGTGCGTTCATTTGTTTTACGAAAGATCAAGATATGAGGATACGGTTCTATGGGAAAGAAGGAAGGCAGTTAACTTATAAGCAGCAGAAGGAAATAGAAAATTTATATATGGCTGAAAACTTTCGCTATGTATCTGAAAAAGAGATAGGAGAAAATCAAATAATACAAATTTGTTTAGAGGATTATGTAACGGCCGTTTTAGAATATATAGATGTTGAGAACATACAGGCGCAACAGTTCCACCTTCTTATTAATAAAATGGATTGTTTGTTACAACCGTTACTTCTTTCTTTTTTTCAAAGGCTTGGTTGTTCTATTACATGGGTGTATGCGCAGGAGCGGAAAGAACATGTGAAATCTTTAATGAAATCCAGTCATTCTAATATGGCCTTTATATGCGGTGAAGAAGGAAATGTATTCGAATTATATGATGGGCATGGTAGGGTGTATCAGAGTGAGAATGTTAGCGAAATCGATGTGTCAGACTTATTATTGAAAACAGTCGAGGATATGTATCCAATATCGTTAAAGCTAGGAAATTGTTATCTTCTCTTTTATATGCACATGGAAAAAGAATTGCGACAAGTGTGGCAAAGGGATATGTTATATCGGATTGGGAAGTTACTCGAGTTAATTGCAAAACAAGGGAGTACATTATCCATGATGGTAGAACAGACAGCACCGCTTTATTTGTTATGTGATGAGGTTGTTTGTTCGTGGAATGAAAAAGGGAAAATAATGGGGATGTTACTGCAAGATATGGGAGAAAGGGAAATAGAAATATTAGAAGGAGTTCAGTTTAAATATGCAGAGAAAGAATGGTCGTACATTGTTTCTGATGTGAAACAACCGAAATTTCTTGTATACTCACATGCGAAAAACCCACTAGTAGCAAGAGAAAATATGAAAAATCTTATAGAAAAGATTAGACAATATCAAAAGGTGTAGAATTTTTGTTTTAAAAGTGGTATTATGGTATAGTCTGATTTAAGTTATTAGTGACTGGAGGGAAATAAGAATGCGTGTGAATATTACTCTAGCATGTACAGAATGCGGAGATCGTAACTATATCTCAAAGAAAAATAAACGTAACAACGCGGAGCGCCTTGAGCTTAAAAAGTATTGCAAGCGTGACAAGAAGTCTACGTTACACCGTGAAACAAAGTAAGCAGTAGGAATATTTCCTACTGTTTCTTTTTATTTTGTGCCACTATTTCGCTGTGCAGTGTGTATTTAAAATGATAAACTATCCCATAGGGATGTAATGCATGGTTTAAGATTAGAAGGGGGAAATAGTCATGAATGAGGAGAAGATACAGCTACGTAAACGAATGTTAAAACACATGTATTCGATGACACAAGAGCAGCGTAAGGCTTTATCAGAACAAATTGCAGATTCTTTATATGAACAAAGAGAGTGGAAAGAGGCAGAAACAATTGGGATTACTCTTTCTATGGACCATGAAGTGAATACATATGTTATTATAGAAAAAGCATGGCAAGAAGGAAAAAAAGTAGTTGTACCAAAATGTAATCGAAAGACAAGAACAATGACTTTTCGTGAAATCATGAACTGGGATCAATTAGAAACGGTATATATGAATTTGCGAGAGCCTATTCCTACTGTAACGAAAGAAGTAAAGGTGAATGAGATAGATCTTCTCTTTGTCCCTGGAATTGCTTATACGAGACGAGGAGAACGTATTGGATATGGTGGCGGCTATTATGATCGTTACCTTGCTACATATGAGGGGGCAAGAGTGTCTTTAGCTTTTGACTTTCAAATTGTAGATGATATTCCGATAGAACCATTTGATCAGAATGTCGAAAAAATTATTACAGAAAAAGAAACAATTGTGTAAAATACTCTGATAGAGATGAATAAGAATTGACGAGGCTTTTTCTCGTTGATTATAATGAAATATGTGAACGTTTTCTTATTATATTTGTATAATAAGTAGACATAGAGGGTGATAACATGAGATCCATTTATGATATTCAGCAATTACTAAAAAAATTTGGAACGGTTATTTATACAGGTGATCGGGTGGCTGATTTACAATTAATGCAGGAAGAGCTACATGAATTGAATCAATCACAGCTGATTGAACGAAACGATTATCAAACAGCTTTATTTTTAATAAAGCAAGAAATTCAAAAAGAGATGAGCAAGAAATAGAAAAAGGTAGGTTAGCAAAAATGGAAGAGAAATGGTTAGTTGGTGTTGACCTGGGTGGGACGACAATTAAATTAGCATTTATTAATGTGTACGGTGAAATTTTACACAAGTGGGAAATCCCAACAGATACTAGTGAACAAGGAAAACATATTACACTAGATGTAGCCAAAGCAATCGATAAAAAATTAGAAGAATTAGGCGAATTAAAGAGTAAATTAATTGGTATTGGTATGGGTGCTCCGGGTCCTGTCCATGTAGCTACAGGCATGATTTATGAAGCGGTTAACTTAGGGTGGAAAAACTATCCATTAAAAGATTTATTAGAAGTTGAAACAGGTTTACCTGTTGTTATTGATAACGATGCCAACTTAGCAGCATTTGGGGAAATGTGGAAGGGTGCTGGAGAAGGTGCGAAAGATCTTGTTTGTATGACGCTTGGAACTGGTGTTGGTGGCGGTGTTATTACCAATGGTGAAATCGTTCATGGTGCAAGCGGTGCAGCTGGTGAAATTGGCCATATTACAGTCGTTACAGAAAATGCATTTCCTTGTAATTGCGGGAAATCTGGTTGCTTAGAGACAGTGGCATCCGCAACAGGGATTGTTCGTGTTGCTATGCAAAAAATGCAAGAAACAGAGAAGGAAAGTATACTGCGTTCGATGTTGGCTGAAGAAGGCCGTATTACATCAAAAGATGTATTTGAAGCATTAGGACAAGGTGATGAATTAGCAGCTGAAGTAGTAGAAAAAATCGCTTCTTATTTAGGATTAGCTGTAGCAAACCTTGCAAGTACATTAAACCCTGAAAAAATTGTAATTGGTGGCGGCGTCTCTAAAGCAGGTGATGCGCTATTAGAACCAACGCAACGCTATTTTGAACAATACGCATTCTCACGTGCTAGAAAGAGCACAAAGCTAGCAATTGCAACGCTTGGTAATGATGCGGGTGTAATTGGAGGAGCTTGGCTTGTAAAAAAGCAGCAATACGAAGTGAAGATGATATAATTTGTGAAGAATAAAAAACGAAAGGGCTGCCCCTTTCGTTTTTTATATGCAAAATCATGTTGAATAAGAATATAACAATGAATTATGATGCTGGTGGATACCCATTATTTAGAACGGTCATAACTGTAAACCATCCAAAAACGAGTACGGTTGCAATGGAGAAGCCGCCTGCTAGTAAGTTTTTTTCACGTAATGTTCTTAGGGTGGCGAATACAGCTAACAGAGTGACTAGTGCAAAAATGATAACAAGACCCATATATAATCCTCCTCTGCTCTCACATTCTTATTTTTTAGAATTTTTACTCTTTTCATTGTACATGTTTTAGAAATGATTGTCGAGATAGTAGCGCTTCGTTTCGTCAGAGAAAGAAATGTTGTATCATAAAAGAAAGTCCAACAACTGGAGGAGAGGAAAAGATGAAATGGATACAAATGCCGTTAGGGCCTTTACAAACAAATGCGTACATTTTAAGTAACGATCAAAAAGAATGTGTGATTTTTGATCCAGGTAGCGAAGGGGAAAAGCTTGTAACATATTTACAGCAAGAAGGGTTAAAGCCCCTTGCGATTTTATTAACACATGCACATTTTGATCATATCGGTGCAGTTGATGCGGTAAGGGAGGCTTTTCGTATTCCCGTATATGTACATAAAGAAGAAGCAGAATGGCTTGGTGATCCGGCTGTTAACGGTTCACAAATTTTTATGATGAATCGAAGTATTACAGCAAAACCAGCGGATTATAGGATTGATGGAGAAGGAACATTAACAATTGGTCCATTTACATTTGAAATGTTTGAAACACCGGGGCATTCTCCGGGTAGTATTTCCTACTATTGTAAAGAAGTGAACGCTGTATTTTCCGGAGATGTATTATTCCAAATGAGCATCGGTAGGACAGATTTACCAGGGGGAAGCCTTACAGAGTTAATGGGAAGTATTGAAGAGAAATTATTTATGCTACCAGATGATACGACTGTATTGTGTGGGCATGGTCCAGAAACGAATATTGGGTTTGAAAAAGAAAATAATCCATTTTTACAATAAGGTGTAGTATGGGGATAGAGTTCATTTTAAGGGGATATATGGAAAAGGAAAAGGATTATTCGATTTCATACCGCACGTATATGGAAGTTGCATTATATAATCAAGAACATGGATATTATATGAACAGCCGTAATAAAATCGGAAGAAAAGGTGATTTCTTTACAACTAGTAATGTCTCTTCTGCAGTTGCAAAGACATTTGCTCGATTTTTTATCCGGCTTGTTCAAGGGGGAGAAATCGAACCTAACCTTTGTGAAATTGGGGCTGGAACAGGGAGATTTGCTTATGATGTTTTACAAGAATGGCAGCGCCTATCTCCTGAAACTTTCGCTGATTTACACTATTCTATTATTGAGTTAAGCCCTTTTCATCGCAAGCTACAAAAACAGCAACTGAACTCATTTTCTAATATTTCTCAGCACCAATCTTATCAAGAATTAGGTGACTCTTTTGCAGGAATTGTTTTTTCGAATGAATTATTTGATGCTTTCCCTGTTGAAGTAATTGAGAAGCGTAAGGGAGTGCTATATGAAGTGCGAGTTTCATATACAAATGAAGGAAAACTTACAGAGGTATTTAGGCCGATAGAAAATGAGACAGTTCATTATTTAAGAAGACATCATATAAGACTTTCAGAAGGACAACGATTTGAAGTTCCAATTGTAGCAGAATCCTA
This sequence comes from Bacillus cereus group sp. BfR-BA-01522, assembly GCF_022662635.1. Taxonomy (NCBI): domain Bacteria; kingdom Bacillati; phylum Bacillota; class Bacilli; order Caryophanales; family Bacillaceae; genus Bacillus; species Bacillus cereus group sp. BfR-BA-01522. Next base: position 405,660 of record NZ_JAKUDY010000002.1, read on the forward strand.
TATAGAAGAGATTGCTGCATGGATAAAAGAAGGATTACTGATTACAGTCGATTATGGTTATACAAAAGAAGAGTGGATGCATCCAGCTCATCGTGAAGGAAGTTTAAGAGGGTATTATCATCATCAATTGATTCGAAGCCCGCTTGCTTATCCTGGTGAAATGGATATTACAGCTCATGTACATTGGGATGAAATAAAGAAGGCTGGGGAAACGACAGGACTGTATACAGTATGGCATACAAAACAGAGTACTTTTTTATTAGCGGCAGGCATACTTGAACAGCTTATGAATCATCAAGATCGAAACCCTTTTTCTGAAAATCAAAAAATAAATCGATCCATCCGTTCCATGATTTTAGATGGAGGAATAGGCGATGCTTTTGATATTTTAATACAGAAGAAAGGATTGCCGTTTTTGGATGTAAATCGTTATTTATATGTATAGAAAAAACAAGACGCAGAAACTTTCTGCGTCTTGTTTTTTAATACGACTTTTCATATGTAGCCTAATATATTTTCCCTCATGATATATATTTATATTAAAGATATGAGATAAAATATATAGAATACGCCATTTTTTCTCTGTTTAATGATCCAATAGTCCCTAACCTAATAATACATGAACGAGCTGAATGATGACTTCATTCTCTACTTTGTAATAAATCTCCAATCCTTTTCTTTCACTAGAGACAATTTTAGCGCTTTTTAACTTTGCTAAATGCTGTGAAATTGTGGATTGTGGCATGTTTAAGCCAGTGTACATTGTAGAAACATTACTTGGGCCTCTTTCAATTAAGCCCTTTACAATACATAAGCGAACAGGATGAGCAAGCACTTTCAATAATTCTGCATTACTCTCATAAAGTTCTAATTCTTTTTGAAAGGTTTCTAACATGTTCTTTTCCACCTCCGTGTAAGCTGTTATATCATAATATTCATACCAAAAAACTAAAGAAAAGGAAACAGTTGTTGCAGAAAAAATGTTTTAAAGTAAAGAAATTGTAAGAAACGAGACTATGATGTAAATAAATGAAATAAATTTGTGTGTTTTTGCCAACAGATGTTTTTTCTTTAAAATTTGGAAAAGATATACTTATAACATAATTTTATCATGAATTTTTTGTTCTTTCAAATCGATATACGGAATTTTTAAAATAATATGAAAAAAGGATTTTATAATTTTGTATAGAAAGTTTATTATGTTAATCAGAAAATATGTCTTAAAAAACGAAATTTAAATGCTGGATTGAATAGATTATTTTGAAGGCGTGGAATATAGAAAGCTCATTCATAAGGCTTCTTGAATAGAGTGACAATCGAATGGTTTTATTCCAGTTTAAGGATTATATTGAAAGCCCCACCTATCTCTACATGAGTTTGAGGTGGGGTTTTTTGTTAAGATGATAAAAACAGCTTTTATAAATTTACAGGTTCTTCTACATAGGAAAGGGCATTTTCAAAATCAGTAATTAAATCGTCTACATTTTCTAGTCCAACCGATAAGCGAAGTAAAGAATTAGAAATTCCTCTTTCATCGCGAGCTTCTTGCGATAAGGCTGCATGGGACATTTTAGCAGGATACGATAGGATGGATTCAACAGCCCCTAAGCTTACAGCAAGTACAGGTAGTTTTATGTTAGATAAAAATTGGCGCAATGCATCTTCTGATTGTAATGAAAAGGATAAAACAGCTCCGCCAGATTTTGCTTGTGAACGTTGTATTTCATAACCGGAGTGAGATTCTAATCCTGGGTAATAGACATGTTGTATTTTTTTATGATTTTGGAAATAATGGGCGATTTTGCTTGCGTTTATTGCTGAATGTTCCAGACGTACATGCAATGTTTTCAGCCCACGAAGTACAAGAGAGCAATCTTGAGGACTTAATATAGCTCCAAAAGCATTTTGTAAAAAGCTGAGTTTTTGGGCGAGATTATTATTTTTTACAATAGCTAATCCAGCTGTTACATCACTATGCCCTGCGATAAATTTTGTTGCGCTATGCAATACAACATCAGCTCCAAGCTCCAGCGGTTTTTGAAATAATGGTGTTAAAAATGTATTATCTACGAAAGTAAGTGCTCCAACAGATTTCGCTAATGTACAAACAGTGCGAATATCTGTTACCTTTAATAATGGATTAGATGGCGTTTCAATATAAAAAACTTTTGTGTTTGATTTTATATTTCGCTTTACAGCATCTATGTTTGTCATATCGACAAATGTATGGGATATCCCATAACGTGATAGAATGTCTGTTACAATTCGGTAAGTGCCACCGTATACGTCTTCTGATATAAGAACATGGTCTCCTTGTGAGAGAAGAAGAAAGGCAGTAGAAATGGCTGCAATGCCAGAGGCAAAAGCAAATCCTTTTGTTCCCCCTTCAAGAAGAGCAATTATATCTTCAAGCGCTTCACGTGTAGGGTTACCTGAGCGACTATAGTCGTATTTTCCAAAGGAATCTACATCAAACTGATGAAAAGTTGATGTATTGTAAATTGGAACGTTAACAGCACCGGTTTGTGCATCATGTTTATACTTGTTATGCAGTAACAGTGTGTCTAAAGAGTAATTCATATTTTTACACCTTCTTTTGCATATTGAATTGCTTGCTGTAAGTCCTGAATTAAGTCATCGCTATGTTCAATGCCAACGGAAAAACGAAGTAGACGATTGCATACCCCTCGTGCAATTCGTACATCTGTTGGAATATCAGCATGTGTTTGTGTAGCTGGATATGTCATTAGACTTTCGACGCCACCTAAGCTTTCAGCAAATGTAATAATAGATAAAGATTGTAAGAAAGGATTTATCCATTTTTCATCGCGAAGACGAAAGGAAATCATGCCCCCTCTACCTGGATAAAATACGTCTGTTACACCGTCTTCTTCTTTTAAATAGGTCACAATTTTATTTGCATTTTCTTCATGTTGCTTCATCCGAAGTGCCAAAGTTTTCATTCCTCGTATTAATAACCATGAATCGAAAGGACTCAATACAGCACCAGAAGCGTTATGGTAATGGGCAAGCTCCGCACAAAGCCCGCTTCCTTTTGCAACAACAAGCCCGCTTAATACGTCGTTATGTCCACCTAAATATTTTGTTGCGCTATGTAGAACGATATCAGCTCCATCAGTTAAAGGTTGCTGTATATACGGTGTATAGAAAGTATTATCTACAATAAGCAGTAAACCATGACGCTTTGCAATGGTTGCAACAGCTTGAATATCAGTTACTTGCATTAAAGGATTGGTAGGTGTTTCGATGAAAATTGCTTTTGTCTTAGAAGTAATTGCGTGTTCAATTTGCTCAATCGATTGTGTATCTACGTATCTACATCGAATATTCCACTTTTTCTCATGTTCAGAAAATAAACGATACGTTCCTCCGTATAAGTCTTCAGATACGATAAGTTCATCATCGGAGCGAAATAGAGAAAGCACAAGAAGAACGGCCGCCATTCCAGAACTACAGGCATAGCCTTGATCACCTTTTTCTAAATCAGCAATTGCGCGTTCTACAAGACCGCGTGTAGGGTTACCAGTTCGAGAATAATCAAATCCAGTTGATTTTCCAATTCCTTCATGGCGATAGGCTGTTGAAAAGTAAACAGGGGGATTTACCGTACCTGTACCCGTTTCACTACGGTTTCCAATTTGAGCTAATGTTGTTTCGATTGTTGACATAGCAACATTCCTCCTTTATGAGATGGAAATTTAAGTATATGGTAATAGAAAAATAAAAAAAGCCTTCAAAGAAGAAGGCTTTCATTCAAATAGAGTCTTCTTCTTATCTCTCAAATTATTTGATAATTTGCTGGAATTAGCACCTTATTAACAAGTTTGTTAATGGTTGCTGAGGTGTCATAGGGCCAGTCCCTCTACCTCTCTAGATAAGAATACTTTGTATGAAATTTTATTATGTGTTTAACTTTACAACAAAAGATAAAAGAATTGCAACTTTATTTTGAAATTTTTTTATTTTTTATATTTTTTTGTTGACTTTCCTTTTTTTGCATGCTAAGTTTATTAGAAAATCAGCAAATTTTGTTAAAGGAGAACAGATTTCCTTTTAATAACATAAATAGTAAGAACAAACTCTTATTAAGAGCGGTGGAGGGAAAGGCCCTGTGAAACCCGGCAACCTTCAAACAATATGTTTGAAACGGTGCTAATACCTGCAAAACAATTGGTTTTGCGTGATAAGAGGTGGATCGATGAAGTCCCCCTCTTTAAGGTGAAGAGGGGGACTTTTTATATTGATAGAAAAGAGGGAGATAAGTGAAATTACTAGATTTGTTATCAAAAGGGATTGTAATTGGTGATGGAGCAATTGGTACATTACTGCATTCACATGGACTACAAAGTAGTTTTGAAGAGTTAAATATATCAGATCCAGATTTAATTGTATCGATTCATAAACAATATGTAGCTGCTGGAGCTGATGTGATTCAAACAAATACATATGGTGCAAATGAGGCGAAATTGCGTACATATGGCTTAGAAAATCAAGTTGTACAAATTAATAGAGCAGCAGTAAAACTCGCGAAAGCAGCTGCGAAGGAGCAAAATGCGATTTTAGGAACGATTGGTGGAATGAAACATATTGGTGCCGTTACGACAACGAATATAGAGCGAGAATTTATGCTACTTGAACAGGCTGGAGCGTTAATAGAAGAAGAGGTAGATGGGCTACTGCTTGAAACATTTTATGATGAATTTGAGCTCATACATGCTATCAAAGTCCTAAGAAAACAAACAGATATTCCGATTGTGGCACAATTAGCACTTCATGAGGCTGGTACGACCCAAAATGGAAATGATGTAAATGAGATATTAGCACAACTCATACATAATGGTGCAAATGTGGTCGGCTTAAATTGTCAATTAGGCCCACTTCCTATGACGGAAGCTTTAAAAATGATTTCGATTCCGAAAGACGGTTATTTATCTGCTTATCCAAATGCTGGACTTCCAAATTATATAGAAGGACGCTATATATACGAAGGAAGTCCGGCTTACTTCGAGACGATGACACCGAAGTTTATTGAACAGGGGGTTCGTTTATTAGGAGGTTGTTGTGGTACCACACCGGCACATATTGAAAGAATGAAACGTGCAATTGCCAATCAAGTACCTGTTATAGAAAAGACGGTTGTTTCAAGGCCGCCAATCCTTCATACGCATTCGGAGCGCTTTAGAACGCATAGTACTCTTGCAGAGAAAGCGAAAAAACAAACGACAGTTGTCGTTGAACTAGATCCACCAAAAACATTGGATACACAGCGTTTTTTTGAAGGAGCTAAAGCATTAAAGCGAGCAGGTGCTGATGCGATTACATTGGCTGATAATTCGTTAGCTTCACCGCGCATTTCAAATATGGCGATGGGAGCGTTATTAACGAAGCATGATATACCAGTACTTACTCATTTAACGTGCCGAGATCACAATGTAATTGGATTACAATCACATCTACTTGGATTGTCAGTGCTAGGAATGGAAGAAGTACTCGCTTTAACAGGTGATCCAGCTCGGGTTGGGGATTTTCCAGGGGCTACTTCTGTATATGATGTATCGTCTATTGAGCTTATTAAGATGATTCAGGAGATGAATGATGGTCGATCTATTTTAGGGAAATCGATTGGTCCGGCAACAAGGTTTTCTGTCGGAGGGGCATTTAATCCGCATGTAAGACATTTAAAGGCTGCAGTAAAGCGGATGGAAAGAAAAATTGCAGCGGGTGCTGAATATTTCTTAACGCAGCCTATTTATGATAAAGCGTTGATTTATGGAGTATACAAAGAAACGAAACATTTAGAACAACCTATTTTTATTGGAATTATGCCTTTAGTAAGCAAGCGGAATGCAGATTTTCTTCATTTTGAAGTACCGGGGATTACGCTTCCAGATCAAGTGCGAGAAAGAATGAGAGAACATGAAACAGAAGCGGATGCGATTGAAGAAGGGATCAGTATTGCACAGGAGTTAATTGATGAAGCATTGAAATATTTTCGTGGCATTTATCTTATTACGCCATTTTTAAAATATGAGATTACAGAACATCTTGTGAAATATATAAAGGAAAAACAAGAAGTGAGAGAGGAAGTAACAAATGAGACGAATTGAAGAAAGATTGCAGCAAGAAATCTTAATATTAGATGGTGCAATGGGAACGATGATTCAACAAGCCGATTTAACAGCTGATGATTTCGGTGGGGAAGAATACGAAGGATGCAATGAATATTTAGTAAAAACAAGACCAGATCTTATTTTGAATATCCATAAGGCTTATATTGATGCGGGTGCGGATATCATTGAGACCAATACATTCGGTGCGACGAATATTGTATTAAGTGATTATAAATTGTCTCATTTAGATGAAGAGTTAAACGAAAGAGCGGCACTTTTAGCAAGGCAAGCTGTGAAAGAAAGTCAGAAAGAAGTATATGTAGCTGGTGCAATGGGACCAACAACGAAGGCGATTAGTGTCACTGGTGGTGTAACGTTTGACGAGCTAATGGAAGCTTATACAAGGCAAGCAAGGGGATTGCTACGCGGTGGTGTCGATCTATTGCTTATTGAGACAAGTCAAGATATGCGCAATGTAAAAGCAGCCTATTTAGGAATTCAAAACGCATTTGAACAGTTACATCAAACAGTGCCTCTCATGATTTCTGGGACCATTGAGCCGATGGGAACAACTTTAGCAGGACAAACAATTGAGGCGTTTTATTTATCAGTGGAACATATGAATCCATTATCAGTTGGCCTAAATTGTGCAACTGGACCAGAATTTATGCGCGAACATATTCGGTCTCTTTCTGAGTTGTCAGAATGCTATATTTCTTGTTACCCCAATGCAGGTCTTCCTGATGAAGATGGCCATTATCATGAGTCGCCCTCTTCACTTGCTGAGAAGGTGAAAAGTTTTGCTGAAGAAGGATGGATTAATATTATTGGAGGCTGTTGTGGCACAACACCAGAACATATAAGAGCAATAAAGGAGACGCTAGCATCTTGTAAGCCTCGTCAGTACGATGAGCGAGCAGGACATGGAATTAGTGGATTAGAGGCATTGCAATATGATGATTCGATGAGACCATTATTTGTTGGGGAAAGAACGAATGTAATTGGCTCCAGAAAGTTTAAACGATTAGTAGCGGAAGGGAATTTTGAAGAGGCAGCAGAAATCGCACGAGCGCAAGTGAAGAAAAATGCACATATTATTGATATTTGTATGGCAGATCCGGATCGTGATGAAGTCGAAGATATGGAAAACTTCTTAGCGGAAGTTACGAAAGTCTTAAAAGTACCCATTATGATTGACTCTACAGATGAAAAGGTGATGGCGAAGGCTCTGACATATATACAAGGAAAAGGTGTTATTAATTCAATTAACTTAGAAAATGGAGAAGAACGATTTGAGCAGGTTACGCCGCTTATTCGAAAATACGGTGCAGCTATTGTAGTCGGAACAATCGATGAAGAAGGAATGGCAGTTCGTACAGAAAGAAAATTGGAAATTGCAAAAAGGAGTTATGAATTATTAACAAAGAAATATGGGATACGTCCTTCCGATATTATTTTCGATGCGCTTGTTTTTCCAGTTGGAACTGGTGATGAAGAATATATTGGCTCGGCAGCCGCAACGATTGAAGGAATTCGTCTTATTAAGGAAGCATTACCAGAATGCTTAACGATTTTAGGAGTCAGTAATATATCATTTGGATTACCGCCAGCTGGGCGTGAAGTATTAAACTCTGTATTTTTGTATCATGCGACAAAAGCTGGATTAGATTATGCGATTGTAAATACAGAAAAATTAGAGCGCTATGCTTCGATTCCAGAGGAAGAGAAAAAGCTCGCGGATGCATTATTATTTGAAACATCGAAAGAAACATTAGAAGAATTTACGAACTTTTATAGAAGTGCAAAGAAGAAAGATGTGCTTGTTCAAGAAACATTAACGCTCGATGAACGACTAGCAAACTACATTGTAGAAGGGACGAAGCAAGGGTTACAAGATGATATAAGCTGCGCACTTAAAGAAGGAAGAAAACCTCTTGATATTATTAATGGTCCGCTTATGGCAGGTATGGATGAAGTAGGTCGATTGTTTAATAATAATGAGCTAATCGTTGCTGAAGTATTGCAAAGCGCTGAAAGTATGAAAGCGGCAGTTGCCTATTTAGAACCACATATGGAATCTAGTGATAGCGCTAAAAAAGGGAAAGTGTTATTAGCGACTGTAAAAGGAGATGTACATGACATTGGGAAAAACCTTGTTGACATTATTTTATCAAATAATGGGTATGAAATTATTAATTTAGGAATCAATGTTCGTTCTGATCGTATCGTTCAAGAAGTAAAGGAAAAGAAACCCGACATCATTGGGCTTTCTGGTCTGTTAGTAAAATCAGCGCAACAAATGGTTAAAACTGCAGAAGATTTAAAAGCAGCAAATATTAATATTCCGATTGTTGTAGGGGGGGCGGCATTAACAAGAAAATTTACAGATAATCGTATTTCTCCTTCTTATGATGGTCTTGTATTATATGCAAGTGATGCAATGACAGGTCTTGATATTATGAATCGATTACAAAAAGAAGAAGAGCGAGAAAAAATGAAGCAGAATAAAAAGGAACGTCATCTTCATGTTGTGAAACAGGAAGAGAAGAAAGTAGAAATCCCAGCAGTGATTGAGCCGTTGTCGAAAGCAAAAGTCATGGTGCCAGACTCAACAAAACGGGTCGTACTTCGTGATATTCCTGTTTCACATCTTTCTCCATTTTTAAATAGGCAAATGTTAATTGGGCATCACCTTGGCTTAAGAGGAAATGTAAAAAAACTGCTCAGAGAAGGTGATAAACGAGCACATGAGTTAAATGATTTAATTGATGAGTTATTGCAGGAAGAACAATCTTGGTTACGTCCAAAAGCTATATATCAGTTTTTCCCTGCTCAAAGTGATGGACAGACGATTATCATCTATGACCCAGAAGATCATACACGCGTATTAGAGCGTTTCTCATTCCCACGGCAAATGAAAGCGCCGTACCGTACGTTAGGAGATTATTTACGTCCTGTTGGTGAGGAGATGGATTATGTTGCCTTCTTGTCTGTTACAGTCGGGGAAGGAGTTCGCAACGTTGCGGAGGAATGGAAGAGAAAGGGAGATTATTTACGCAGTCATGCCATTCAATCGTTAGCATTAGAACTAGCCGAAGGGCTCGCTGAAAAAACACATATGTTAATTCGGGATCGCTGGGGGATTCCCGACGCTCCTGAGATGACGATGGAAGAGCGGTTCCGTACAAAATATAGAGGAATTCGAGTTTCCTTTGGTTACCCTGCATGTCCTGAACTTGCTGACCAGGAAAAGTTATTTCGCCTCATTCATCCTGAGGAAATAGGTATTTCATTAACAGAAGGATTTATGATGGAGCCGGAGGCATCTGTAACAGCTATGGTATTTTCTCATCCTGAAGCAAGATATTTTAGTGTACTATAGTATGAAAAGATGCAATACAGACCATTATAAACTGTATTACAGGGGCATGATTTCTAAAAAAATCATGTCTTTTTCAGTAGAATGAAAGGTTCGAAGAATTGCTGTATTTATGTTACAATAACAGATATTTAATAAGGAAATTCCAGTTCTTTAAGCGTGAAAATAAGAATGGATAAGGAGTGACTATGATGGAGCTGAGTCTCTATGAAAATACTGCTCTTATTATATGTTTTGTCCTTTACGTTGGTAGCGTTATGATGTATATTTCGAGGAAATTTTCACAAGAAAGAAATTTAGAGAAATCAGAAATAACAGCTGAGCTAGATATGTTAGTGCATGAAAATCATAAAAAACAGAAAATAAAAGAAGACCATGAAAGGCCCCATCATTTAAACGTAAAATAAGTTATAAAGATGGGGATTTTTTTATCAGGCTCAATTTATTGAAGTCTTTGGTGATAAAAAGAATTTCCTTTTATCTTTTGTAAATAAGGAGTGAGATTAGGATGAAGTTTTACATCGCTTCCAGTTTTCAAAATAAAGACCTCGTTCGGCTTGTAGCGAATAAGTTAAAAGAAATAGATTGGAAACAGACATATGATTGGACACAATATGAAAGAGTTGTACATAAAGTGAAACTTTAATCAGTGGGGGGTTCTTCATCCCCCACTGATTATGAGCCCTCACCAATCGGGCTGTTACGGGCAGCCCTACTCTCACCTATCTTTCTTGCTTCTTTCTGAATCTTGAGGTGGGAGTCTTACTGCCCTAACATAGCGGGATAAAGAACAATTACAACAGATTGGTCAAGCAGAAAAACAAGCGATACAAGAAGCTGATGTTTTTCTACTTTTGTTAGATGGAGGATATGGGAGTCATATTGAGATTGGGATGGCGATTGCCTTAGAGAAAAAATTTATCTGTATCATAAACATAATTCTCTTCAAGCTACCTTTTATCACCTACCAGAGATTCATATTTTTCAAGGCGAAATGAGGCGTTTGTCTCTTACATAAGCAAGGATGTGGTATAATGCAAGTTCATGATACGGTATACGGCACTTTTGAAATAGGGGGTATATTAGAAGAACTTATCGAAACGAAAGCGATGCAAAGGTTAAAAAAAGTTCATCAAGCTGGGGCTAGTTTTTTAGTAAATCCAAATTGGAATGTTACCCGCTTTGAACATTCTGTCGGTGTTATGCTTCTTGTGAAAATGTTAGGTGGAAGTGAAGCTGAACAGGTTGCCGCTTTGTTACATGATGTATCTCATACGGCTTTTTCACATGTTGTTGATCGAGTGTTACATAAAAAAGATGAGGACTATCATGAACTTATTTTTGAAACAGTTATCGAAAATTCAGAGATACCTCGTATTTTACAAAAGTATGGATATGATTCTAAAGTACTGCAAAATTGGGAACAATGGAAGCTATTAGAACAGCCATTACCGGCCTTATGTGCAGATCGAATAGATTATACGCTTCGCGATTTATATACATATGGAATGATTTCAAAACAGGAAGTTTCTACTTTTTTAAAGGAGTTAACTGTTCGAGACCAACAAATTTGTTTACGGTCTATAGAAGCTGCTGAGTGGTTTACAGAAACATATTATAAAGAAACAATTGATTTCTTTTTACATCCATTAGGTTCGTATAGTTACCATTTATTAACGGAAGCATTACAGATTGCATTAAAAAGAAAGCGAATTGATATAGAAGATTTTTTATTGGAGGATGAGCAGTTACTTGAAAAATTAAAACGATGCCAAGATGATGAGATAATAAATTTGTTACATAAATTGCATCCAGGGATATTATTAGAAGAGAATAGACAAGACTATGATATTTGTTACAAGAGCGGAAAGGCTCGTCTGATCGATCCACCTGTGTATGTGAATCAGTCTATATGTAATGCTTCTGTTTTGTCTGATCAGGTGAGAGTTTGTAACGAAAGAGCGAAAGAGAAGTTTCAGCAAAATATATATTTAAAAATAAAGGAGTTACCAAGATGAAACTACAAGAGGGATGGAACACAAGTTTTTTAGAAGTTGTACAAAAAAGTGCATTTAAAAAGGACGCAAGTCGCAGTCAATTACTTTGTGTAGATGGAGAGGAAATAGAAGAGCTTGTTGATGACTATGGGTATGATGAAATTGTGAGTCATGAACACGATGAGGAAATCGCAGACGTTTTAGGTGAACAGCTATTTGGAGAAATGGAGCGTTATGTATTTTTAACTTCACAGCCTAAAGAGAAACTGATTACATTTATAAACGGACTAGGATTTCATGTTTTAGATTGGATTGTTCTTCTGGAAACGGAGTTTGGCATTGATAGTTCGTTATTTACATCAGATATTGTAAAGATGTTGGAAAAGCGTTTTAAAGAATTTCCGTACATGGAAGACAAGGCTATTTTTGATATGACCATTAGAGAAGCGATGGATGTATTAGAGTCTGTTACAGGTCTGCAATTGAAAGAAAAGATGGAAATTGAATGAATGATGATGTAAAAAGAACGTGATAATTATCACGTTCTTTTTACATCATCATAACTTTTTTATTTAATTTTTTTTGTCCTGTCAGAAGAGCATTTAAATATTCTACTTTACGTATGCAAGATTGAATGTGTTTTTCAACTTCTTGTAACTCCGCTTGATGATGTGTTTCAATCGGGTGGATTTGCACGTTGAATTTTTCAAATTGACTACTATATGTGATTTCTGCATAGCCGTTCATAATATCAGTTTGATTATGAAATAAAAATTGTTTTGTTTCTTCGCAGTATGTTACATCTTGAAATCCATAAGATTTTAATGCTTCGATTACTTTTGTGATAATTTTTATATCCATTTGTCTCCCTCTTTACGAAGTTCTACTTTTTTATTATACCATGTAAATATTTTGAGTAAGCGTTTTCAAGTGTGTGATTCTATATTTTTACGTATAATTTACCAAAATGAAATAAAGAAAAAATAATTGTAATAAAGGAAGGACTCTTTTTTGTTTTATCACATATATACAGAAATAACGTGATGAAAGGAAACCTTCTATTCGATTTGCAATAAAAGAGGAGAGAGTCTTGAATTTTGATATTGTAGGATAAAAAATATATATATAAAGATGGATCGTATCGAAATAAAATAGGAATTGTGAAGAAAGTAGAAAATAGTCAGGTCAAACATTCAGGATTGTCATTGATAATTATGCTATTGATGTAGAGTTAAAGGATATTATTTTAGTGGGGAGAGATGTAGGACAATTTCATGCATGGTGTGAGAAAAATGGCTATTTGTAGAAGAACGGACAATAGGCGATGAAAACGTGTGTCATGGTGAAAGGAGTGATTTCCTTTTTGGTGATAGATGATATTGGAAAGGAAAAGAATAAAAAGACTCTAACATGTTTTATCATGTTAGAGTCTTTTTATTATGAAGCAACTTCTTCTGTCTGTTCAGTTTGGTCATAAGTATGATGATCTAACTCACCAAGCCATTTACTAGAAATAAGGCCTGCTGTCATAGATCCGCTCACGTTCAGAGCTGTGCGGCCCATATCAATTAATGGTTCCACAGAGATAACAAGAGCGACAATACTGATTGGTAAGTTCATTGTAGACAGTACGATTAATGCTGCAAATGTTGCTCCGCCTCCTACGCCAGCAACGCCGAATGAGCTAATTGCAACAACAGCGATTAATGTTAAAATAAATTGCGGCTGTAATGGATCAATTCCAACAGTTGGAGCGACCATCATAGCAAGCATTGCTGGGTAAATACCAGCACAACCGTTTTGACCGATTGATACCCCAAATGAAGCAGCAAAGTTTGCAATTCCTTCTGAGACACCAAGTTTTTCTTTTTGTGCTTCAATATTTAATGGCATTGCACCAGCGCTAGAGCGAGAAGTGAATGCGAACGTTAATACTGGAAATACCTTTTTTACGTATTGAATTGGATTTAAACCAGAGAGTCCAATTAATAATAAATGAATGATAAACATGACAATAAGAGCTACATAAGATGCTAAAACAAAATTACCAAGTTTTAAAATCGCATTTACATCGCTACCTGCCACTGTTTTTGTCATAAGAGCTAACACGCCGTATGGTGTAAGGCGTAAAATTAATGTTACGATGCGCATAACGATTGCATATACAGCATCAAGCATTTTTTTGAATACATCTGCTTGCTCTGGATATTTACGTTTTACGCCAAGATAAGCAATGCCGATGAAAGCAGCAAAGATGACAACAGAAATTGTTGAAGTTGGACGTGCGCCTGTTAAATCAAGAAACGGATTTGTAGGCAGTAGTTCCAACAATTTTTGTGGAACTGGTGTTTGTTCGATAGAAGTGAATTTCTCTTCTACCGCTTTTAAACGAGCAGTTTCTGCATCCCCTTGTTGTAAACCAGTTGCCTGTACGTCGAATCCCGCGCTTGCGGCAATACCGACAGCGGCTGCAATTCCCGTTGTAAGGATTAAAATACCGATAATCAGTCCACTAATTTTACCAAGGTTGTTTGTTAACTTTAATTTCGTAAATGCTGAAATAATAGAAACTAAAATAAGTGGCATAACAATCATTTGTAGCAATTTCACATAACCGCTACCAATTAAACTAAACCAGTTGTTTGATTCAATGATAACTTTAGAAGTAGGATCGTAAATGAATTGTAAAATAAGACCAAATGTAATTCCGACTCCTAAAGCAGTAAATACACGTTTATTAAAAGATACATGCTTACGTTGCATATAGTATAATACGCCAACTAAGATGAGCATGACGGCAATATTAATTCCGATTAGCAGTGTATTCAAGTTGATTCCCCCTTCATTCCATCTGTTATATAAATATATTTCAAGAAATCCTATAAGTCAACTAGGTGATTGTGGAAAATAAAAAAAGATGGCAACTTGCCATCTTTCTAATGTCCAGTTCCAGGAATAAATAAAAATGTTGTATAGTATGTAAATCCGATGAAGAAGACTGTTAAATATGCTCCGAATACGTATATATACATACGCTCTGTCAACTTTAAATAACTTAAAAGTACAAAAAATCCTGTTTGTCCTAAAAATAGTAGTGCTGTAGCGTACATATCCCCTAAGTAAAACATTACTGAGAAAATTCCAGTCCAAAAGCCAAGAACGCGAAACATGCGCTCCATGCAATCTCCCTCCTTTTCTAAAAAAAGTAATCCCCTTCTTATTATAATTCATTTTTCTTACTATTGTAAATATTTGCGAAAAAAAGAAAAGAAGCCACATAAAATTGACTTCTTTTTGACACATTTAGTTTAACGTAATATTAAAGATTCACTGTGTAGTTACAAGATTTACAGCCATCTAGCAAATTATCATGGCGCTGTAATTCCATATGAGGGAATAGAACTTCAAAAACTCCTTTCATCATATCCCCATGCATATTACAAACTTCATTTGGATGACGAACCGCAACTTCTTTAAACGGACAGTTATACACATTATAGAAAACTTTTGTGCCATCTGTACTTAATTCAAACGAAGGAGACAAGCCAGCTGTTGATAATGCTTCTTTTGCAATTTGTACTTTATGTTCTAATGTTAAAGAAGCTTCATGAACATTCAAACGCTGCATATGTTGTTCCATAATTTCTTTACCTAACTGTTTACCGGTTTCGTATAGCGCTTTCTTTCCAGGTTCACCAAGGCTAAGGAGAGCATTTAAGGAAATGTTTGCTAATAATTGATAGTCTCGAAATGGGAACTGAAGCTGAATGACATCTTCAGATAATATATATAGTCGACTTGGTCTTCCGCCTTTTCCTGTTTTTTTTGTTTCTGATTTCAATATATTTACATCTTCTAATTTTGATAAATGCAGACGTGCTACGTTCGGATGAATATTAAACTCCTCGGCAATTTCTTGTACCGTTACATAACTATGCTTTTGTGAAATATATTTATAAATATAATAACGAGTTGGATCAGATAATACACCTGTAATTTTTAAAGCTTGTTCCATTAGGATCTCCACCTTTTTAACTTTATCCAAGATATTAACATTATAATACAGATAATATTGCTTATAGGTAAATTTAGTCAACAATTCAGAAATTGTTCATAATTTCACAAATATATTTTAGCTTTTTAGTACAGAGAAAATAAGAATTTCGTTATTTTTCTTTTTGATTTATGCGTGATATATACATAGTGAGGAGGGAGTCTAATGAATGATATTGAACATTTTGCCAATAAGATTATGAAAGAAGCTTGTGCAGTACAGGCATCTGATTTACACATTGTACCCAATCGGGAGAATGTAATGATTCAATTGCGCATTGGACAGGACTTAATGACGAAACATTATATTGAAAAGCAGTTTGGAGAGAGACTCATTTCACATTTCAAATTTTTAGCTTCTATGGATATTGGAGAAAGGCGTAAACCACAAAATGGCTCACTTTATTTACAAATTGATGGTCAAGAAGTACATTTACGATTATCCACACTTCCTACAGTATATTTGGAAAGCCTCGTTATTCGTTTGCATTTGCAAGCGTCTATCCAACCATTATCACATCTCTCTTTATTCCCGAGTTCAGCGAAGAAACTGCTCTCTTTTTTACATCACTCACATGGATTGCTTATATTTACAGGACCAACTGGATCTGGAAAAACAACAACAATGTATGCGTTATTAGAAGTTGCCAAAAAAGGTCAAACACGCCGGATTGTTACATTGGAAGATCCGGTGGAGAAAAGAAAGAACGGTTTATTACAAATTCAAATTAATGAAAAAGCAGGGATTACGTATGAGACAGGTTTAAAGGCAATTTTACGGCATGACCCAGATATTATTTTAGTGGGGGAAATTCGTGATGAAGAAACAGCAAAAGTGGCTGTACGTGCAAGTTTAACAGGTCATTTAGTAATGACAACGCTGCATACAAATGATGCGAAAGGTGCTGTATTGCGCTTGATGGATTTTGGAATTAGCAGACAGGAAATTGAACAGTCGTTATTAGCTGTAGCCGCTCAGCGCCTTGTAGAGTTGAAATGTCCGTTTTGTAAAGGGAAGTGTTCACCATTATGTAAATCGATACGCCAAGTACGGCAAGCAAGCATTTATGAGTTGCTATATGGTCATGAATTGAAGAAAGCCATTCGCGAAGCGAATGGCGAACGTGTGGTGTATCGCTATGAAACATTACAATCTTCATTAAAGAAAGGCTATGCTTTAGGATTTTTAGAAGAGGATGTTTATGTTTAATAGAAAAAAATGGCGATTAGATGAACAAGTTATGCTTTTAAAAAGGTTAGGAGATTTATTGGAAAAAGGCTATTCGCTCTTACAAGCGTTAGAGTTTTTACAATTTCAATTATCTTCGCAGAAGCGTTTACAACTACAACATATGACAGAAGAGTTGAAAAATGGGCAGAGTTTACATGATGCTTTTCATCAATTGATGTTCCATCCAGATATATTGAGTTATTTATTTTATGCACAGAAGCACGGTGATATTTCGTTTGCGTTGCGACAAGGAAGTTTACTGCTTCAGAGGAAAAATAAACATCAAAAGGAGATGATAAAAGTACTTCGTTATCCTATTTTTTTATCCGTGTTCTTAATTGGAATACTTGCTGTATTTCATTTTATCCTTCTCCCACAATTTGAAATACTATACAGTTCTTTACGTACATCTACCACCTCTTTTACAGATTCCATTATCTCCTTTATTCAAACCCTTCCGTATATAATAGCTGGCTTTTTTCTAACAGTACTAGTGGGATTTTGTGTATATGTATTCTATCTTCGAAAACTTCCTCCTGTCCAAAGAGTAAATATTTTACTTCGGATTCCTCTTAGTAAAACATTTTTAATTTCTACGCATTCTCATTATCTTTCTGTTCAACTGAGTGGATTATTGCAAGGGGGATTATCGGTACTTGAAGCTTTAACGCTCATGAGTAAACAAAGACATCATCCGTTTTTTCAATATGAAGCAGCTCGAATTGAGGAGCGATTAATGGCTGGAGAACCATTAGATTCTATCATTATGAAGAGCGGATATTATGAAGCAGATCTATCTTACGTCATTGCACATGGACAAAAAAATGGAAATTTAGCAGCAGAATTAGGAGACTATAGTGAATTGATGATTGAAAAAATGGAAGGGAAAATGAATCGTATTTTCGTTGTGATTCAGCCGCTGTTATTTGTCTGTATCGGCATTATTGTCGTGTTTATGTATTTAGCGATGATTATGCCTATGTTTCAAATGATGAACTCTATATAGGAGGTTATTTGTATGAAGGAGGAAAAAGGCTTTACTTTGCTAGAAATGTTATTAGTTATGGTTGTGATCGCTGTATTGTTGCTTTTAATTATCCCAAACGTAATTCAGCAACGTTCCGCGGTACAAGGGAAGGGCTGCGATGCCTATGTGAAATCAGTGGAAGCTCAAGTACAAGCATACCAATTACAGAATAATAAAATACCTACTATAGATGAATTAGTGAAAGAAGAGTATATTACTTCCACTACTTGTCCAAAAGGGGAAGTAATCAGTATTTCAAATGATGGAAAGGTAATTGTTAGTAAGTCGTGAAGCAAAGTGGATTTACGCTTTTAGAAATGCTTCTCGTTCTATTTATGATTTCGATATTAAGTGTTGTCGCATATTTTAATGTCACACCACTGTATGAAAAACAAAAGGTAGAACAATTTTTAAAACAGCTTTCACAAGATATTTTGTATATGCAGCAATTAGCGATCAGTCATCACAGTCATTATACATTGCGTTGGTTTCAGGATAAACATGTATATGCAATTGGTGAATCAGGAAAAGATACATTTCTGATTACTCGTGAGTATGATAAAAACTTAAAAATTAATTTGCATACTTTTCCAAATCCTATGACCTATAATGCAAGAGGAAATATTAATCGAGGTGGTACAATCTTACTTTCTTATCGAGAGTATACTTATGAAATTGTATTCCAGCTAGGGAGAGGGAGATTTACGTATCGTGAAGTGCCAAAGAGGATCAATTATGCTCGAAATGCTCGTAGCATTAAGTTTGTTAATGATGGCAATATCAGTATTACTTCCCCAAACATTACTGATCATGCAAGAGAGAAAAAACATATATCTTCGTTATAAAGCGCAACTACTGTTAAAGAGGGAAGCTGCATTATATGTATATCAAAATCAAGACAGGCGAACAAAGGAAGAAAAGATAGATGATACATTGTATAACGTGCATTGGAAAGGAGAAGAAGTATGTACGAGCTGGAGGGATGTGAAACAAAGAAGGATGGAGCAATGTCGTCATATTCAAAAATAAAAAAGGGAGAGAAGGGTTTTACATTATTAGAAATGCTTATATGTTTATTCTTCCTCTCTCTTTTTTTTCTATTAGTACCTCGTTTTCATAGTCTATTTATGGAAAAAGCATATGCAAAAGAATTAAATGATTGGGAATGGGATGTATTTATGGGACAAGTACAATTGGAATTTCGTGAAGTGCAGCGAGGAAAGGTTATAGTATTGGAGGAAGCGGCGCGAGTTCTGCGGTTTCAGTTAGAAAATGGAGACGTCATCACGTATGAGAATCTCGATCATAACATTGTTCGAAAAGTAAACGGGAGAGGAAGAGAAATTATATTACAAAAGGTAGACTCTATTGCTTATGAATTAACTCCTCATTTGTTATCGATACGGGTGCAAGATATAACTGGAAAGGTATATCATGGCGTGGCAATACGTTATGATACAATTGAGATAGCGGTATGAGAAAGCAAGCTGGTTTTGTTATGCCTGGAACGCTCATTCTTCTTTTCTTACTTATGTCATTTTTTATTTATGAAACGAATATGCTTTTATCTGATAAAAAATTTTATATAGAAGCAGAGCAAAATTTTGCATTGGAAGAAATGGTTGATCAAGTGATTTCAGATGTGAAGGCAGATTTACAGAATAATGAGATGCATGATACTTTTTCGTTTGTTTATGAAAAAGGAGAAGCAAGAGGACGATATGTCTTTGAAAAAGACGTTGTTTTTGTGGAATTACAGTGTATCGTTAAGGCAGGACGCTTATACAAAGCGAGTTTTCAATATGATACTGTTACGAAAAAGATTATCAATTGGTTAGATGAGCAATGAAGCAGTGGACTGTAGAGGATAAAATCAAACCTTAGCAGAGAGTTGTCATTTTTTAGAGGAAGGAAAGGGGCTGACCGTGTATAGAAGTGGCAGAAGAAAATGGAATCTCACTTTTTCTTTCATAGTCAGCGCCTACCTTTCAGGAAAAATTGATCTGTCTATAGTACGTTTTGTTCTATTGCCATCATCATAGAACAAAATGTTTTTCATTTTGGATTATCTACTGTAAAATTTGATGATTCAAATGGAGGAATATGAGAGTGATATTGAGGAATTTATGTTTGTATGGAATTACAATTTTCCGTTATTTTAGATCAGAAATCTATATCACAAGCAGAATCTTTCGTTATAATACAAATAAAACTTTGGGCACGATTGAATAGAAAAGAGGATATGAACATGAGAGCTATTTATATAACGGGGTATATGGGAGCAGGTAAAACGACAATTGGCAAGGCATTAAGTAAAGAGCTTGGTATTGACGTCATAGATACAGATCAGAAAATTGAAGAGAAGCAAGGGCGAGTGATTCGTGATATTTTTGCAAAAGAAGGAGAGCGTTCATTTCGGCAATATGAAAGTGAGATGCTTTGCTCATTACCAACGAAGGATGTAATTATTACAACAGGCGGTGGTATTGTTGAGCGCATAGAGAATCGCGAGTGGATGAAAGAGAATGGAACAGTTGTATATTTATATTGTGATCCTTATGTAATTGCAGATCGGCTGCATGAAGATATAACGCGCCCGCTATTTCAAAAGGAGAATGTCGAAGCTTTTGTAGCGAAGTTTGAAGAACGTCGTGCTTTTTATGAAGAGGCAGTGATACAGATTGATACGACAAATAAAAGTATACAAGAGGTTACGGAAGAAATTCTTCGTCGGATTAATTCATGAAAAAGTGGGTACACTATTCAAGTAGAGGTGATAAAAACATGTCTACTAATGATTATGTGCGTTTTGTAACGCAACAATTTGTATCTTATATGGATGCTCCAAAAGAGGATCGAAAACAGAAGAAAGAGCAGCGCCGTGCAGAAAAAGCGCCGTTTTTAAACAGATGGTTCGGTATGATGCCACTTAGTGCCGCTTTGCTTTATCAAAATGTTAAAAAGAAAAGAAAAAAATTAAGCTAATCACAATTGGAATCATTTACCGCTAGTAATTGTGGTAAATGGTATAGTACAATCTTTCTCGACGAGTATATACTTGTCATTAATTCGACAGATTTATACCTATAAAAATCCCCCAGCATGACACATGCCGGGGGATTTTTATATTTTACATTGACCCGTGTTCCTCAGTGACTGTGTGTATTTTATTGTTTACCCATACAAATCCGATACCGATACATATAGAGATTCCCCAACCGACAGCAGTCATAATTGCTCTCATTTCACCATATCCATCTACGCCGAAAACAGAAATGAAATAGATTTTTAAAAAGCTTTTCAAAATGAATTGGAGGCCAAAAAATAATGTTAAATATTGCAAGGCAGGATAGATGCGCTTATTGCGATACAGAGCACGACTTTTGTCACGATCATGTCCTTGCAGCGCGGCAATATCAGCTGCAAAATATAACATAAGTGGCTTCTTTATAAAAATTGTGCAAATCACAATGCACCCAAGTACGATATGATAATAGGCGTCATTCCAAAGCATTTTCTCAGCGGAACCGGATAATAAATCTACAGTTGTATTCGCGATAAGGGTGATGAGAATAAAGAAACCTGTAATATTGAACTGCCTTTCTTTTTTGAACGTGTACAGTGTATACAGAATACCTGGTACAGAAGAAATTAGCATTGCATAGTAGGGGTCAATATGTGCTTTTGCGAATTTCCAAATAAGAAAAGGAAAGACGAGATAAAAAACAATGTCGTATATAGCTTTTTTATTTTGATTCATTTTTGCCCTCCTTGATTTGTACCTATATTTTACAATAGAATGTTTGAATATTGTATAAGATTAACAAAAGAAATAAGAGGGCTTATTTGCAATTGATGAAAAGATTGTATCTAGCGTAGGGGATTTTTTTGTTGTATAATAATTAAAACGCTTTCATTCCTTCGGGTTGTTCACAAAATTGACGAAAATCTATGCTATTCTTATTGATATGTTATCTTATAATGAAACGAATCATCTATACATGCATACAATATTGTGAAAAAATAACATAAATAATTTATATAAATATAAACGTTATCAAAAGGAGGGTGGAGACAATGAGTAAATTTTTCTTTAATCATAATCCAGCAACATTAGAGGACGGAAGGCTTGTAGAATATGCTGAAATTATTTACGGAGAAGGTGGCCGTTCGGTATTAGAAAATTTAATGGTGAAAGCATCTATTAGGTTACGTGATCGTTATCCAGACAAATCTGACGAGCAAATCTCTCACCTTGTAAATCAAGGATTGCATGATATGTTTCAGAAATATGTGAAGGAATAAGAGAAGTGAAATGCTTCTCTTATTTTTGTATAAGGAGAGCGATACTAGCTGACAATAAAATGAAGTAAAAAATATAAGAGGTGAAAGAGATGAGCAATGGAGTAGGGCGTTCAAAAAAGAATCTTCCGACAGATGCAAATCATGTAAGTGCAAAAGATCGAGCATATCAAAAGCGTATGACAGAGAAGCAGCAGCAAGAGCATAATGATGGTAGGAAATATAATGGAAAAATATAAGAAAAGCTCCTTCTTACATGAAGGGGCTTTTCTCTATGAAAGAAAATGGTTCGCTGTGACATAAAAGAGACCACCATTAATGATTTGCATTGTAATGCGAGGCTCGTATTGCTCCTTTAATGCTTGTTTTTCAATTTCGTAGCTTTCGGGTAGCTCCTCGCTTTCTTCGTAAAAGCGGTTTAGAAGTTCTAAATCATGATTCCAACGAATACGGGCTTCTTTTGCCCACGTATGATCATCAGTTTCAATCATATTTTTTAATGTATCTTCTATGCGTTGTAATCCGCTTTGCGGCTTAATAATTGGTGTAAGTGTAAAACAAAAATCAGGTATTTTTGGTGTTAAAGAAATCTTTGTTAATGTCTCGTGAAAATTTTTCACCATCGCTCCTGAAATCAGGTGAATGCCGATTGAGTGCAGCATATCTTTTTTACGATCACATTGGTAACATACTTTTACGTTTACACCAAGCCATGGGTGGAGGGGGGTATGTGCTGTACCGCTCCCTTTTGTATCTTCAAACAAGCGAATATACGATCCAAGTTCTTTTGTTGTTTGGAAAATTTGGTGCAGACGAGGTGAACCATAGTGAATGAGTTCACCTTCTTCTTCAGCATGATTTGGATCTGTAATAAGAGAGAGTTGCATCGGATTTGGTATGCCACCTGTTTTCTCAAGATAATGCCAATAAAAAGGACGATTCATTAAGCGTTTATCCATTTCAATGGTTAACTGAACATCCAATCGATGCGGTGAGCGCTGCAAAATTTCACAATCATTTGCTTTAAAAAAGTTCCATAAGTAATGATGAATTTCATGTTGCTGCATAGTCTTGCACCTCAGCTTCATTGCGCTTTGCAAAATCAATGATAGATGTTAAATTTTCCATTTTAATCCGAATCTCACCTTCGCTTTTTGATTCTGCAAAAATTTCTTCAATATGCGCATCGATATTTTGCATATTGATTCTTGTTAAAATTTCGTCGAGCTCACCAATGACGCGCTCAAATAAATTGATTTTTTCATATAATAGCTTCAAAATATGTTCTTCAACTGTATGTTTCGTAGCTAAATTGTAAATATGAACATCATTTTTTTGCCCAAGTCGGTGAATACGTCCGATGCGCTGTTCAAGTCGCATTGGATTCCAGGGCAAGTCGTAGTTAATCATATGATTACAAAACTGTAAGTTGATTCCCTCGCCACCTGCTTCAGTAGCGATGAGCACTTGTGCGTGCTGCTGGAATAATTCTTTCATCCAATCTTTTTTGCCGCGTTTAAATCCACCGCGAAATGGGACAGAAGAAATACCATGTTGTTTTAAGAACCATTGCAAGTACATTTGAGAGGCTCTATATTCTGTAAAGATAACGACTTTATCATTAATTTTTTTTATAAGTTCTAATGTTTGATTTGCTTTTGAGTTAAATGAAATATGATTAATTTTCTCCATTAGAACATCAATGTATGGGTCTGGTATGTAATTTGCGTTCTCTTTTTTTCTTTTTTCTACATATTTTTTTAATGAATAGTAAACAGCTTCCCGGCTGCTACATGCTTCTCGTTTTAAGGTTAAAGAGGAGAATGCAGAAGAAAAAGCATCTTGGCCTTTCCAATTTTCAATCGCGTGATATAGAGCTTTCTCCTCCTCATTAAAGTTAACAAAAATAGTTTGGACATGTCTTTTCGGCCAATCAATTCCCGTGCTATTTCTTCGATTTCGTACCATTACTTTATTAATGAGTGCTTTTAAGTCTTTATCTGACTCTGGTGAGCGGTTTTTTGAAGCATAATATTCTTCAAAGTTAGACTGATTCCCTAAATGACCTGGTTTTAATAAAGAAACGAGATTAAAGATTTCCTCAATCTTATTTTGCACAGGTGTCGCCGTTAGTAATAAGCAAAATTTCTTCTTTAAACGTTGTGCAAATTCATAGTTTTTTGTTTTATTATTTTTGAGTTTATGTGCTTCATCAATAATGATGAGATCGTATTCTAAATTTAAAATAATATCACGATGCGGAGAGCGCTTCGCTGTATCAATGGATGACACAATAACATCTGCTTGTTCCCACGCGTAACTTTTTCTTTGAGCGACTGCAGGGATAAAAAATTTTGTATTGAGTTCGTATGACCATTGAGAAACAAGGGAAGCTGGCACAAGAATAAGTACTTTTTTCACAAGACCACGTACCATATATTCTTTTAAAATAAGCCCGGCTTCAATTGTTTTTCCGAGTCCTACCTCATCTGCTAGTATCGCTTTCCCGTTCATTTGTTCAAGCACCGTTTGCGCGACTTCTAATTGATGAGGAAGCGGAGTGAAATGCGGTAAATGCTTTGGTGCTTGTAGACCATCAAATGTAGGAACAAGTAGCGATTGTTCTGTTTTATAGGCTAAATCATATAAATTCCAATTCGTCCATGGACCGTCTTCATCGATTCTCTTTAAAAAGTCATTTTGCCATGCTCGATCTACGGAAATATTGACATTCATGAAAACTCTCCCACCTTCTATAAATTGAAACATTTTTTGCTGCACTTTTTACCTTTACATACTAAATTCTATTATTTTGAGGTAAAGATGCATTTATAAATAATGAGGATGAAAAATTCTAAATTATTTTTTATGCTAGAATATTGATGAAATAGATCGAAAAATGTTAGGATAATGGTGTGAAATGTGTGGAATCTTTCGTATTTTATCCAAGAAAGTACTTTTTTATTTACGCTTTCATAAAAAAACATATTGAGATTCCGTATATCCCATCTTTTCAAAATAAAAAATGTTTAGATAAGGGAAGCCAACTTTTATTGATTTGTCATAGACAGCATAAGGGGGAAGGAACATGATTACATTACAACGTACACCGCTATTTGATGTATATGCGAAGTATGGTGGGAAAACAATCGACTTTGGTGGTTGGGAATTACCAGTTCAATTTTCAAGCATTAAAGAAGAGCATGAAGCTGTTCGTACAGCAGCAGGCCTTTTTGATGTATCTCACATGGGAGAAGTAGAAGTAACAGGTGCAGATAGTTTAGCATTTTTACAACGCGTTGTTACAAATGACGTCTCTACCTTAAAGGTAGGAGGCGCGCAATATACAGCAATGTGTTACGAAAATGGTGGTACTGTAGATGATTTATTAATCTACAAACGTGGTGAAGAAGACTACTTATTAGTAATCAATGCATCGAATATCGAGAAAGATTACGAATGGTTAGCAAGTCATGTCATTGGCGATACGAAAGTGGTCAATGTTTCTAATGAAATTGCACAACTTGCAATTCAAGGACCAAAAGCAGAAGGCATTTTACAAAAAGTTGTGTCAGAAGATTTAAAAGAAATTAAGTTCTTTAAATTTAAAAATGATGTTCTTGTAGATGGCATTCCAGCACTTGTATCTCGCACAGGGTATACAGGAGAAGATGGATTTGAAATTTACTGTAAGAGTGAAGATGCTATAAAAATTTGGGAGAAACTTCTTGAAGTTGGAGAAGAAGACAGCTTAAAGCCATGTGGTTTAGGAGCTCGTGATACGCTTCGCTTTGAAGCAACGCTTCCGCTTTATGGCCAAGAATTATCAAAAGATATTACACCGATTGAAGCTGGAATTGGCTTTGCTGTCAAAACGAATAAAGAGGCAGATTTCTTTGGAAAAGAAGTATTAAAAGAATATAAAGAAAACGGTGCACCTCGTAAATTAGTTGGCATCGAAGTAATTGAACGCGGTATTCCGCGTACGCATTACCCTGTGTATGTAGGAGAAGAAAAAATTGGGGAAGTAACAAGTGGTACACAATCTCCAACGTTAAAAAAAAGCATCGGTTTGGCATTAATTGATGTAAAATATGCAGCAATTGATACAGAAGTAGAAATTGAAATTCGAAAAAAACGCGTGAAAGCAGTAGTTGTTCCAACACCATTTTATAAACGTTCAAAGTAACCTGGAGAGGGGTAGATTTCATGTTGCATCGTTATCTTCCAATGACAGAAGAAGACAAAAAAGAAATGTTAGAAACGATCGGTGTTCAAACCATTGATGAATTATTTTCTGATATTCCAGAAAGTGTTCGTTTTAAAGGGGATTTAAAAATTAAACAAGCAAAGTCAGAACCAGAGCTTTTAAAAGAGCTATCTGGACTTGCTCGTAAAAATGCTAACTTAAAAGAATACGCTTCTTTCCTAGGAGCAGGTGTATATGACCATTATGCACCCGTAATTGTGGATCATGTTCTTTCCCGTTCAGAATTTTATACAGCGTATACACCATATCAACCAGAGATTTCACAAGGGGAATTACAGGCAATTTTTGAATTCCAAACAATGATTTGTGAATTAACGGGAATGGATGTAGCAAACTCCTCTATGTATGACGGAGGTACAGCGTTAGCAGAAGCTGCCATGTTAGCAGCAGGCCATACTCGTAAAAAGAAAATTCTTGTTTCTAAAGCAGTTCATCCAGAATCAAGAGCAGTACTAGAAACATATGCAAAAGGACAACATCTTGAAGTAGTTGAAATTGATCATAAAGATGGTGTAACAAATTTAGACGGATTACAAAGTGAAATGGATGATACTGTGGCTTGTGTAATCGTTCAATATCCAAACTTCTTTGGACAAATTGAAAAGTTAGCTGATATTGAAAAGATTGTCCATGAGCAAAAAGCATTATTTATTGTATCTTCAAACCCACTATCATTAGGGGTATTAACACCTCCAGGGAAATTTGGAGCTGATATTGTAATCGGTGATGCACAGCCATTTGGCATTCCAACACAATTTGGTGGACCGCATTGCGGTTACTTCGCAACAACGAAAGCATTTATGCGTAAAATTCCAGGACGTCTTGTCGGACAAACTGTAGATACAGAGGGTAAACGTGGTTTTGTATTAACATTGCAAGCTCGTGAACAGCATATCCGTCGTGATAAAGCGACATCTAATATTTGCTCTAACCAAGCGTTAAATGCATTAGCTGCATCAGTGGCAATGACTGCACTTGGAAAACGAGGTGTAAAGGAAATGGCACGTCAAAACATTTCTAAAGCACAATATGCTAAACGCCAATTTGAAGAAAAAGGTTTCAAAGTAGTATTTACTGGGCCGTTCTTCAATGAATTTGTTGTGGATTGCAAGCGCCCGGTAAAAGAAATAAACGACACTTTATTGCAAAAGGGTATAATCGGTGGTTATGATTTAGGTCGCGATGATGAAAAATTAGTAAATCATATGCTTGTAGCAGTAACAGAGCTTCGGACAAAAGCAGAAATTGACACACTTGTAAACGAAATGGGGGCTATCCAATGAAGAACCAAGACCAAGCACTTATTTTTGAAATGAGTAAAGAAGGGCGCGTAGGATATAGCTTACCCCAATTGGATGTAGAGGAAGTAAAATTAGAAGATGTGTTTGAGAGCAATTATATTCGAGCAGAAGATGCAGAACTTCCAGAAGTATCTGAACTGGATATTATGCGTCATTACACAGCGCTTTCAAACCGTAACCACGGCGTTGACTCTGGATTTTATCCGCTTGGGTCTTGTACGATGAAATACAATCCAAAAATCAATGAAAACGTGGCACGTTTCCCAGGCTTTGCAAATATTCATCCGCTTCAAGATGAAAAGACCGTGCAAGGGGCAATGGAATTAATGTACGATTTACAAGAGCATTTAGTTCAAATTACTGGTATGGATGCTGTAACACTTCAACCAGCAGCTGGTGCACATGGAGAATGGACAGGATTAATGTTAATTCGTGCATACCATGAAGCAAATGGTGACCATAATCGTACAAAAGTTATTGTCCCAGACTCAGCGCATGGAACAAATCCAGCATCTGCAACAGTAGCAGGCTTTGAAACAATTACCGTAAAATCAAATGAACATGGACTTGTTGACTTAGAAGATTTAAAACGCGTTGTGAATGAAGAAACAGCGGCGCTTATGTTAACAAATCCAAATACACTTGGTTTATTTGAAGAAAACATTTTAGAAATGGCAGAGATCGTTCATAATGCAGGTGGTAAATTATATTATGATGGTGCGAACTTAAATGCGGTATTAAGTCAAGCACGTCCGGGAGATATGGGATTTGATGTGGTGCATTTAAACCTTCATAAAACATTTACAGGTCCTCACGGAGGAGGTGGGCCAGGTTCTGGTCCAGTAGGTGTAAAAGAAGATTTAATTCCATTTCTACCAAAACCAATTTTAGAGAAAACAGAGAATGGATATCACTTCAATTATGATCGTCCGCAAGCAATTGGCCGCGTGAAGCCATTCTATGGAAACTTTGGTATTAACGTTCGTGCGTATACGTATATCCGTTCTATGGGGCCAGATGGATTGC
The DNA here is from genome assembly GCF_022662635.1 of Bacillus cereus group sp. BfR-BA-01522. Lineage (NCBI taxonomy): Bacteria > Bacillati > Bacillota > Bacilli > Caryophanales > Bacillaceae > Bacillus > Bacillus cereus group sp. BfR-BA-01522. The sequence goes on from NZ_JAKUDY010000002.1 coordinate 434,377, forward strand.
GTGCAGTAACGGAAAACGCAGTATTAAATGCAAACTATATGATGAGAAGATTAGCACCATACTACGATCTTCCATTTGATAGACATTGCAAACATGAATTTGTATTGTCAGGACGTCGTCAAAAGAAACTTGGTGTACGTACACTTGATATCGCAAAACGTTTGCTTGATTTTGGTTACCATCCACCAACAATTTACTTCCCGTTAAATGTGGAAGAATGTATTATGATTGAGCCAACTGAAACTGAATCAAAAGAAACGTTAGATGGTTTCATTGATAAAATGATTCAAATCGCCAAAGAAGCAAAAGAGAATCCAGAGATTGTACAAGAAGCACCGCATACAACAGTGATTACACGTTTGGACGAAACGATGGCTGCTCGTAAGCCGATATTACGCTATCAAAAGCCAACTCCTGTACAAGTTTGATGATATGAAGAGAACTCGTTATATGCGAGTTCTTTTTTTTAGAGTAATGATCTAGATTATATAAAAAGAATGTTGAAAATGTATCTTTTTTGTATTGCGATGTAGTAAAACGGGCGTTTTTTACATGTTTTTGGTGAAAAAGTCAGTTTGATAAATTTGTTTATTTTTGTTAGAATTTTATTGAAATTCATGAAACTTAAACGTGCAAATAAGTCATTTTTATGTATATGTGAAAAAACGAACAAGGTGGGTGGAATGATGGGCTATAGGTGTTATCGAATGGTATATTATTTAGAAAATGGAGAAACGATTAAAGATATAAAAGAATTTTGTTACCGAGATGATGTGAAAATGCTAGAGCGTGTGGCACATCGTGTGATGGATCATAAGGAAGTAACGGCAATCGATCAAAAAGGTACAATCATTTCAATCGCTTGTAATGATATTGTAAAGATTGAGTTGGATTACATACAGTAAAGTTAACCTTGAGTCATATTGAATTATTCGTTAAAATATACTGTTGAATGGTGAAGCGAGAAGAGAGGAGTTTATCATGGGTAGTACAAGACACTTTTATATGTTTATTGTGGCGTTTGTGCTTGTTGTAGCGTTGACAATTTATTTAATTGTTGATAGTAGCTGGTATAATACGGTACATCCGGCATTTCTAATTTTTATGTATGTTGGAATTGCGGTTGTTAGTTTTGGGATGAGAGATGAAATGTTAGATCGCTTTGAAAAGTGATACATATACAAAAGACCAACAGGAAATTGTTGGTCTTTTTTTCTTGCTAAAATATAAAATTGTGTATATACTGTACATATAGAGTATATACAGTATATACACAATGGAGGGAAATATGAATATTATTATTTCAAATTCTTCCCCGGATCCGATTTATGAACAAATTAGTAAGCAATTGCGGCAGCTTATTTTAAATGGAGGTCTAAAGGGAGGAGAACAATTACCATCAATTCGTAGTTTAGCAAAAGAATTGCAAATTAGTGTGATTACGACGAAACGTGCTTATGAAGAACTTGAAAAAGAAGGGTATATTGAAACAGTTGCAGGAAAAGGAACTTATGTATCAGAGAAAAATAGCGAGCTGATTCGGGAGCAACGTTTGCGTTTATTGGAGAGTAAAGTGGAGGAAGTTGTAAATGAGAGCAAGCTTCTTCAGCTTTCATTCGAAGAACTAGAGCAGATGATTGCTTGTTTATATAAGGGGGAATAAAAAGATGTTAGAGTTAAAAGATGTATGTAAAAATTATCAAGGATTTGCAGTGAAAAATGTAAGCTTTACATTGCCGCGCGGATATATTATGGGGTTTATCGGACCAAATGGTGCTGGGAAAAGTACAACTATTAAAATGATTATGAATTTAGTTAGAAGAGATGGTGGTGATATAAAAATCTTCGGCAAGGACAATAAAAAAGCTGAAAAAGAAATTAAGCAAAATATAGGTTTTGTATATGATGAAAATCACTATTATGAAGATATAACATGTGAACAAATGAAGCGAATTATCGCACCACTATATAAAAAATGGGATGAAGAGAAGTACCAATCCTATATGGAGCGATTACAAGTTCCAAAAAATAAAAAGATTAAGCAGTTATCAAAAGGGATGAAAATGAAGTTTGCAATTGCGATGGCGCTATCACATCATGCAGAGCTGATTATTATGGATGAACCAACATCAGGGTTAGATCCAGTTGTACGCAGTGAACTACTTGATATGCTCCAAGAAATTGTGATGGAAGAAGAAATATCTGTTCTATTCTCAACACATATTACAACCGATTTAGAGCGTATTGCGGATTACATTACATTTATCAACGATGGTGAAATTGCTTTTACGGGAGAGAAAGATGAAATATTAGAAAGTTATGTCATCGTAAAAGGAAGTAATGATTTACTAGATCCAGAAGGAAAAGAACTTTTCATCGGGTTACGGAAAAATAAATTTGGTTTCGAAGGATTGGCGAGGGATAAACAAGCGGTGATTGATTGGTTTGGTCAAGAGGTTATATTTGAAAAGCCAACTTTGGATGATATTGTTGTGTATACGGCGAAGGGGAGCGGTGTTTATGCGTCAACTCATATATAAAGATTTATTCTTTTTTCGAGTAGTTTGGCTAGTTTATGTTATTGTGCCATTCATATTTTTTGGGTTGAATCCGGATGGAGAAAAACTGTTTCCAGCAAGTTGCTTACTTATAACAGCTACTTCCTCTACGGTATTAATAGCAATCGATGAAAGAAATAAAAGCGGCGTAATGTTAAACAGTTTACCAGTAAGCCGGAAGGAAATTGTTATTGCCAGATATATTTCCAGTGCAATATTTGTTATTGGTGGAATGATTGCAACCATGTTGGCTGTTTTTCTTGTAAGAAGTATCGCTGGAATTGGAGATATTGGTATATATCATCCTAGTTTATATATTGAAATTCCATGGTATATAGTGGCAAGAGGCTTATTATTTTCAGTTATTTTTATTGTGACATTACTTCCTAGTTATTATGGAGTTGGGTCAAAAGTAGTACGTGGAATTTGTACGGGAATAACGACGGGAATCGGTATTTTAATTGGGATGTTTATGACTGACAGATGGAATCAAGGATCATCATTCAGTAATTGGATTATGGCTCCGGCACATATTGGAATGATTATTCTAGGAGGAATTGTATTAGCTAGTATATATATCACATCTATGTTTATAACCATTCGAATGTATGAAACGCGTGACATATAGGGAGGAATGTGTATGCAACAGTTAATTTTGAAGGATATTTTTTTACAGAGAACAATTTTTCTAATCTGCTTTATTTTTCCTTTTTATGGAATGCTAAAACAGTCTATTGAACCGTATCAGTTAGCGACTGTTTGTTTTGCTACTTGTCTGTTCATGATTTTATTTTCTATAGTAACTGAAGAGAAAAATAGTACAGAAAAAATATTAGTAAGTTTACCTTGTACGCGGAAGGAAATTGTCATTGCTAAATATATATCGACAGCATTTTTTATTATGGCCGGTTTCATAATTACATGTGTTTTGTTAATAGTACCTGTACTACTATTCAGAGATCATATCAATATTCCGTGGTATGCATTATTGATAGCGGGTTTCTTTTCTATTCTTTATGCTGCCATGATTCTTCCTATGAAATATAGCGGGAATAAACAAATGTTCACTATTTTTGGAATCGTTATACTTTTTCCTATATTTGGTTTACAAGGATTCATGTGTAATGTATTTGCTGAGGAAAGGCTTATGTTAATGTTTTTTCAATCTTCCAATGTGATGCTAGTCATAAGTATTTTAAGTATAGTGGCATGGATGAGCTATTTCATTTCAATGTTTGTTTCAATTATCATATTTAAACAAAGGGAATTTTAGAGTGTAGTCCGTTTAAAGCGAAGAAAGGTGTCTTACTTGCAGACACCTTTTTTCAGTAATGACAATAGGAAAGCAGCAGTTTATAAACAAAAACGTTATTCGATGTTTCATTCGGAGTGTGTAATAGAAAGCTGAAAAAAATAATAAGAAAAAGAAATAGAAAAAATAAAAATAGAATATGTTTATGTACGGAATTTTGCATATAATCAGCTCCTTTTTGTATAGTATGTCCAAAAGAAAAAGAGATATGATAGAGCGATAAAAGCTAAAAAGGAAATAGCGATAGGAAATTGATATTAGTGGTGTCATTGTTGGAATAGTATGTTGTATCCTGCTATTTTAGAGCAGTAAGACGCCCGCCTCAAGATTCGGAGAGAAACGAAGAGGGATGAAGAACCATCCACTGATTAAAATTTCACTTGAGCGCATTCGATTATAATAAGAAATCGAATCATAATAATAAAAAAGAACAGTTACTTCTGTTTAGAAGAGCTGTCCTTTTTAAATAAATTGTTCCAAAGTTTAGCGATACTCCAAATGATTATGATAAGGATGGATGCAACAATCGAACACACGATGGATATCACTTTAAGAGTCATGTCTGGAAAAAACGTAAGAATTGCAATCACTTTATGAAATAGCCATTCAATGATATGAAAGTTGATTTGTAGTAAAATGGCGATACTAAGAATGAATATTGTTCTAATTTGTTTCCCTTTTTCTTTCCACATGACTGTCATCTTACATTAGCTCAATAATTTTAAGCCAATTGCACCGCATACAATGCAGCTTAAAAAGACAAGGCGGCGCCAATCGGCTGATTCATGGAAAATGAGGATACCTAAGAGTGCGCTTCCCGCTGTTCCTATTCCTGTCCAAATTGCATAAGCTGTTCCCATCGGTAAAACGTTCATAGCAAGCGATAAAAAGAAGAAGCTTATGCCAAAGTTGGCGATTAAAATAAGTTTTGGGAGCCAGCCTTTCTTCTTCGTAGCTATTTTCATAAACAATACACCAGTAACTTCACAAATACCAGCAAGAATTAAAAATACCCACGCCATTTTATGCTACCTCCTTCTCTTTTTTTTCTTCACCTGTTACTTGTTTTAAGCCGATTACGCCAACGAAGATTAAAGCGATAAATAAAATTTTTACAATGGAAACAGGTTCACCGAAGATGAAAATCTCTGTGAGAACGATACCGCCAGCGCCAATTCCGGTAAACACAGCGTAGACGGTTCCAACAGGTAAATCTTTATAAGCTTTAAATAACAGGATAAAACTCATTGCAATGATAAGAACAACACCAATCCATTCTAGTGGTGCCTCCGCATGTTTTAGTCCAATCACCCAAAAAATTTCAATGATACCAGCTAAAATGACATAAATCCAAGCCACATATAATCCTCCTTCCTACCAGTCGTTAGGTAAAGGGCTGAAAAATGACGCATTGCGAAAAGCAATCCGTCATTTTGAAAGACCGCGCCAAAATACACTCCATGAGGCTTTTAAACGGGTCTCAAAGCGATTGAAACCAGCATATAATAGTTCGACCATAAGGCCATCTAGTAAGCATAAATAAGCTTCTAAAGCGTCCTTTATTTCAATGTTATGCAATTCACCTTGTTCATTTGCTCGTTTGAATATCGGGAATAAAATTTCTCTAATTTTTTCAATGTGAGCATTTGCTTTTTCGATAATTTGTTCGCGAAATGCATCAGGTGGAAAATAAGAAGTTCGCAGCCAAAACATGGATTCTTCACTTTCACCGAAACGTTTTGCGTAACCTTTTAGAAGATTTATAAGCAATGTTTCAGTGGGAGATTCTGAAAGGGATTCTATATCATCTGTAAAGCATTGTAAGTCTTTTTGTAAAGCTTCTTCTAAACAGATGAAATAGAGCTCTTCCTTCCCTTTAAAATGTGCATAAATTGATGGTTTTTTAATTCCGACCTCTTGTGCGATATTTGCTAATGAGGTTCCTTCATAGCCGTAGCGTGCGAAATGAGAAAGTGCCACAGCTTTAATACGGTTTGCTGTCATTTTTCATCCCCTACCTACCGTTCGTTAGTTTAATTGTATAAGAGAATCGTTTGAAAGTCAATGCGCCGAATGAGAAAAAGAGTACTCATTTCAGCACTCTTTATACCGTTTTTCGTTCGATTAAATGGAATGGAAGTTCTTCCGCATAGCCTGTAATTTGTTCAGCTTGCATTTGCTTATGAAATAAAGAAAAAGCACGGGCGCCCATTGTGAGTCCGGGATGCTCAATTGTTGTGATTTCAAGTGCTTTGGAAACCTCGTGATTATCGAAGCCAAGAACAGCTAAGTCCTCTGGAATATGCAATCCTTGTTTTTTTGCCTCTGTTACTAAACCAGCAGCGACTTGATCATTAGCAGCAAAAATAGCGGTTGGGCGCTCTTTCATATTTAACATGCGTTGTAAGACTTTCGCACCATCTTGCATCGTGTAACATTGATAAAACATCCAATCAGGTTGCACTCTTCTTTGAGCAGTTTGAAGAACATCAGCAAAAGCTTTTTCACGCTGTAAGGTACTTATACTTTTTCGTCTTGCTAGGCAGACACCGATCCGTGTATGTCCTTTATTTAGTAAATAGTTTGTACCGATGCGAAAGCCTTCATAATGATCCACATAGACAGAGGAAATAAGAGGATGTGTTAGTTTTTCACATGAGACGATAGGTGCAAATTTGGAATAAGGTTCGATTTGCTCCCAAGAACTTGTTCGGGAACATATAATCATGCCATCAAATTGTTTCATTTTCATCATTTCAAGGACGCGAATTTCTTCGATACTATCATAATTTGTTTGGCATAAATTGATATGATATCCGGCGATTAAAGCTTCATTTCCAATTCCTTCAATAATCGTACTGAAGTAGGGGAGGTTGATAAAAGGAAGCATGACACCAACTGTAAATGTTTTTCCTTTTATTAGATGAATGGCGTTTATATTCTTTGCATAATTTAATTGTTCTACAGCATGTAATACACGTTCACGCTTTTCTTGACTCACATAAGGATGGTCATTTAATACACGAGAAACGGTTGTTATAGATACACCAGCAGTTTGTGCAATTTGTTTTATATTTACCATGAGTATCACCTCTATCTGTATTATAAAGGGAAATATGTAAGAATGGAAAAAATAGTGAAAAAGACTTGACCTGAAAAGCTTTTCACAAACTATGGTATAAGAAAGGCTTTCTGTTATTCGCGTAACCTTTTCATTTGGGGCGTGAGAATAGCAGGAAGTCTTTTTTGTCTTAAAATTTAATGTCAAAATGTGTGAGAATAAAGAGGAAAGTTTTCAAAGGAGCCCCAGAACAAAAGACGAATAGGAACAATAATGAACGCTATATTCGCTAAGAAATCGATAGGAAAGGGCTGAAACAGGTTGAAAAAAGCACTCGTTTGCTTCATGATTTCTAGTGTATTTATTAGTGCATGTGCATTTCAGCAAACGGTAAAGGAAGATAAACAATTTGTGGAGACAACAGGTGGGGGAGCGGACAGAGTGTTTGGTCCCATGTTAGTAAAAGATATTCCAAACTATTTTCCAGTATCATTTAAAGTTCCGACTTTTTTACCATACGACATGATGGATGATGCCAAAGCAGAAGTGAGGAAGATTGGAAAGGAAAAAGCGGTCTTAACGATTAAATATAAACAACAAGAGCGGGGAAGAAAGGACTATATAGAGTTAACAGTCGCTAATTTTTCTTATAGCTTCCCATATATTGTAGAACAAAATCGATTTCAAGAACAAATACGATTAAATAATGGAGTGACGGCTTATTTTAAAAATAAAGATGACGGGGAAAGAGAAGAGGAATTTGCAACGCTTATTTGGAAAGAAAAAGAACTTGAATATCAACTATTATATCGAAATACATTCGTACAGCAAGAAAGTGAAGTAATTAAGCGGAACTTACTATATATTGCTAACAATATGAAAAAAACTAGCTGAATATTTCAGCTAGTTTTTCCTATTATTTCTTTTTGATTTTGCCTGTCCATGTCTTAAATCCACCTTGCAATTGGTAGAAATCTTTGTAGCCTTTCTTTTTCAAGAATTGAGCTGCACGGCCTGTACGGAATCCACTTTGGCAATACAAATAAATCGGTTGATCTTTACGAAGTTCTTTGTAGCGAAGACGAATTTGTGATAGTGGAATGTTACGTGCACCTAAAATATGTCCAGCGTTATATTCATCCGCTTCACGAATATCGATAAGCTGTGCTTTACGGTATCCAGCGCGAAACTCTTCTTCTGAAAGTGTTTGAATTAATTTTTTTTGATAGAAATACATCCATACAGAGTAGCCGATAAATGCTAGAATGATGGCTAATATAATCATTAAGTTTGTTGACACGATTCTATCGCTCCCTTTTTTCTTATCCTACTTTCAATATTATAATGTCCATGTGTATTTATGCAACAGATACATTGGTTATAAGAAGAATTTTCGTATTCTTTCACAATTTTTGTCGAATTTGGTAGACTAGAAGATGTGAAAAATAATTGGTTATATGAGGTGCAGGATGGGAAAAGAAAAATGGTGTTATATTAACTCTGGTCAATGTTCACCGGCATTTAATATGGCGTTAGATGAATGTTTATTAAATTGGCAAAGTGAAAAGAAAATGCCGCCGACGATTCGTTTTTATGAGTGGGAAATTCCAACGTTAACGGTAGGATACTTCCAACGTGTGGAAAAGGATATTAATATGGATGTAGTAAAAGAAAAAAAATATGGCTTTGTACGTCGTCAAACAGGTGGTAGAGGTGTATTGCATGATAAAGAATTAACGTATAGTGTCATTGTATCTGAAGATCATCCAGAGATGCCAAAAACAGTGACAGAAGCGTACCGAGTTATTTCGCAAGGGCTATTAGAGGGATTTAAAGCACTTGGATTAGATGCATACTATGCAGTTCCAAAAACAGAAGCAGATCGTGAGAATTTAAAAAATCCACGCTCAGGAGTCTGTTTTGATGCGCCATCTTGGTATGAGATTGTTGTGGAAGGTAGAAAGATTGCGGGCAGTGCTCAAACACGTCAAAAAGGTGTGATTTTACAGCATGGGTCGATTCCGTTAGAAATTGATTTAGATGAGCTGTACGATCTATTTTTATTTCCAAATGAGCGCATGAAAGAGCGCATGAAGAGTATGTTTTCTTCTAAAGCGGTTGCAATTAATGAATTGACAGATCAAACATTTACAATTGAACAATTAATTGAAGCTTTTCATACTGGATTTGAAAAAGGTTTAAACATAGAATTGCTGCCATATACATTAACAGCAGAACAGCTTCATGAAGTAGAAACATTAGCAAAAGAAAAGTATGAAAGTGATGAATGGAATTATAAAAAATAAGGATATGGCTGTAGCCACATCCTTATTTTTTATAATAAATTAAGTACTTTTTCTACTTTGATTCCTTTTTCTTGTAAAGAGCGAAGACGCTTTACAACGTCCATAATTTCTTTGTCAAATGTAACACTAATACCTTGATTTGTAAGCTCTTCTTTCAAACCTTCAACAGAATCATCTATGTCAATACCAAGTTCATAATCTTGGCAAACTTCGATTGCTTTTTTTACAAGCTTCACATAATTTTCTTGTAGTTTAGAATTTGTTTCAGTTAAAACAGGTTGTTTCGGTTTTGTAGGTGTAACGGGAACTGTTTCTTGTTTGGTAACCGAAGTAAACTCTTCTATTTTTACCGGCTTTGGAGCAGCTGGTTTTGTAACTGTTTCTACATGTACAGGCTTCGGTGTTGGTACCGGAGTAGGTCTTTTTGTTTCGACAGGAGCTTCTGCGCTAGGTTTTGGAGTAGCTGTAATTGCTTGTGGCATTGAAATCGCTACTTCTTCTTTTGGAGTTTCTTCAGCCGTTGCCTGTGCTATCGCCTCTTTGTTCTCCTTCGTCCACATTACACGTTCAATTTGCAAGGAAACATTATTTTTATTCATCGCTGTCAGTGTAACTTTACCAACTTCAGCGTTTCCTGAGAAATCAACAATTTTATAAATTACACTTTTGTTCCAATCTACTTTCCCGCTCAAGAATAATTCTTCGTTACATTTTGGCGTTAAGCCCTCGATTTTAATTTCTGCATTTACACCGTTTTCACTATATACCATAATTAGTGAAGCACTTACATCTTCGTCTGCTAACATTAATTCACGTACCATTTTGCCGGTGCGTACTTGCGTTTTCTTCTTAAGTGACATCAAATTTCTCCTCTCAAAATGAAGTAATAATAAAAAAATCATATAACGAAAAATAATTGCTCACGAAGAAATATGATACCGATAATAAAAGCATCACGTCAACAATTTACGTTAATTATTTTGCATTTTTCTTGTTTCTTTATGAAAATTTTTAATTTGTAAAATTAGACAGAAGAAAAAACAGCCTCTTTATAAGGCTGTTTGAAAAGTTTGCTTTTTTATATAGTTTGGCTTGTTTCATCTCTTGTCACGGCATTCTTTCTGGTGTATCATTTTATTGATTGCTTCGTACGGAATAAGCAAAATGAATGTGGATGGAGGAAACCGATGCCTACTCCTAGTATGGAAGATTATATTGAACAAATTTATTTGTTGATTGATGAAAAGGGTTATGCCCGTGTATCTGATATTGCTGAAGCGCTTAGTGTACATCCATCTTCTGTAACAAAAATGGTACAAAAATTAGACAAAGATGAATACCTAATTTATGAAAAATATAGAGGACTAGTATTAACAGCAAAGGGTAAAAAAATTGGAGAGCGTCTTGTATATCGCCATGAATTATTGGAGCAATTCATGCGTATTATCGGTGTGGATGAAAGTAAGATTTATAATGATGTGGAAGGGATTGAGCATCATTTAAGTTGGGAAGCGATTGACCGCATTGGGGATTTAGTACAATATTTTGAGGAAGATGATTTTCGAATTGAGACGCTTCGAGCTGTTCAAAAAGCAAATGGAGAACAAAGTAAGTAAAGGGAACAAATGCGTTTCCTTTTTTGTTTAGAAGGAAATGAAGCAAAAAGAAAACCGTATTTCCTAGAAGGAAGCACGGTCTTTCTTTTTATTTTTTTTACCTTCAATGACTGTTAAGTGAGATTGCTTTCGTTTTCGTTTTAATAAGGGAGAATTCCCCTTCTTTCCTTTATCGTCTGTATGATTTCGTTTTAAAAAAGATTTGCTTAGGGGTGCTACATTTTGCTTTCCGTATTTGCGGTTCGATTGTTTCGCAGCACGCTTGTAAGAGTTATGCGAATGGGCGGAACCACTAGAATTTGTAAACATTTTGTATAGCAAGTAAAAGATACCGAGAACAAGCAACATAAGGCCAATGTTTTGTAGCATCCCTATTGGATTTGTAATTGCTGAAGAAACAAGGCCGAATATTGCTAATCCAATAATAATGCTAACAAAAGCGAACATAAACGAACGACCGTTCATAAGGAACACCTCCTAAAAACATGTATTAAAATTAGTATATTAGCGATGAGGAAAGGAGTTGAACATCATTTTTTTATCATGATTGTTGTTTATTTTCTAACCGTAATAATTCGTGAAATGATGCGATTGCAACTTCAACTTGATCATCAGTAGGTTCCTTTGTTGTTAAAAGTTGAAGCCATAACCCAGGATATCCTAATACGCGTAAAATAGGAATATCACGTAATCGGTTGGTGAACTGTAAGACTTCAAAAGAAATTCCAAGAACGATTGGAATTAATAAAATACGATTTACAACTCGAACCCAAAGAGGATCTGTTGGAACAAGAAAGTAGACAAACATTCCGATAATTACGGTAAAGATAATAAAGCTACTACCGCATCGATAATGAAGACGAGTTTGCTTTTGAACATTTTTTACAGTCAACGGAAGGTTATTCTCATATGCATTAATCACTTTATGTTCTGCACCATGATATTGAAATACTCTCTTAATAAGTGGAGTTAAGGAAACAAAGTAGATATAGCCTAGCAACAATATAAGCTTAATCACACTTTCAACGATAATTTGCCCAGTATGAGATGGGAAAATAGGTCGCGTTAATTCTGCTAATAGTGCAGGAATTGCTGTGAAAATCACTTTTCCAAATATGAACGATAACACTCCGACAGCTGCTACTCCTAATATCATCGTTAATTTTGATTGTTCTTTTTTCTTATTTGCAAGTTGTTGATCATCTTCTGGATGAACATCGAATCGCTCTGAGGCAAAGTTTAAATGCTTTGCTCCATTAGCACTTGCATCAATGATAGCGGCAATGCCTCGTAAAAATGGGATTTTTTTAAACGCAGATGATATTTTATTACGAACGCGTGGCAATCGATAAAATTCGATTGTTTTGTCTTTACGACGAACCGCTGTAACAGTATATTCTCTACCGCCAAACATAACTCCTTCTATGACTGCTTGCCCGCCATATATTTGTTTTGACTGTTCTGACATGTTTAACACCAACCTGTATCCGTTTCTCTCTTGTGTAGAAAAGAGGCAATTGTCATACTTGGTTCTGTCAAGGCATATTTGACAATTACCGAGTTTCCTTTATTTTATCGACAAATACAAGCAGATGACAAGGAAAAATGTTACGAAGGTAAGACATTTCTTATTCTTTTTATAGACAAATTTCGCATGATTTAAACATGCTTCAAACGACTTTCGGACATACTAGTAAGCGGAGGTGTTGAATGTGAAACAGGAACAAACTGGAATAAACAATTTTGTACAAATTGGTTTATTTGGTGGTGTTTTCTGGGGGAGTATATGGTATTTTCTTCATATTTTCTCTTTTACAGAGGTTGGAACAAATTATTTACTTTTGCCATTTGCACTTGGAGATTGGAAAGAAGGTGTTTGGGGAAATATAGCAGGCATTATCTGTATTGGATTTTTTTCTATTGTAGTAGCATTTCTTTATAAGACTTTTTTTAAAAAGTTTGAGGGGGTACTTCCCGGCCTCTTGTATGGTTTGTTTTGGTGGAGTCTTTTATTTTTAGGACTAGGTTCAATTGCACCGGTTATTAAAAATGCAATGCATTTACCGAAAGAAACCGTTACAACCACAATTTGCATTTTTATTTTATATGGTGTATTCATCTCCTATTCTGTTTCATTTGAGGCGAATAATGTAAATCAAGGAGAAGATACAGAGAAGACAAACTATTCAAATAAGTGACTCCTATGTTAGAATATGAAATATATATTCTTTATATTAAGGAGTTTTAAAAAGATGAAGAAAGTACTCCTCGTAAACGGTCCTAATCTAAATCGTCTCGGTGTTCGAGAGGTAAATGTGTATGGGAAAGGAACGTTAGAGACACTTGAAACAGATATGAAACAAGAAGCTGAAAAATTGGGAGTAGGATTAGAATGTTTCCAATCGAATCATGAAGGTGCTCTTATTGATACCATTCATGAAGCGGATGGCATATATGAGGGAATCATTCTAAATCCAGGAGCATTTACGCATTATAGCTATGCGATTCGAGATGCTATTGCAAGCATTTCGATTCCAGTTATTGAAGTACATATTTCTAACATCCATCAGCGTGAATCATTTCGTCATGAATCGGTGACAGCAGCAGTTTGCGCAGGTCAGATTGTTGGATTTGGTTTTTATGGCTATAAGCTAGCATTATTTGCATTGTTGGAGAAACTGGGGGAGGCCTAAATCAATGGAAAAGATTACGAAATTAAGAAGTGCGTTTGATGAAGCTGGTATTGATGGGATTTTATTAACGAATGAATATAGCCGTAGATATATGACTGGTTTTACAGGGACAGCGGGTGTCGTACTGATTTCGAAAGAGCGTGCTCTATTCATTACAGATTTCCGTTATGTAGAGCAAGCTAGTAAACAAGCTGTTGGCTATGAAATTGTACAGCATACAGGCCCGATTCTTGATGAAGTGGCGAACCAAGTGAACAACTTAGGAATTCAAAAACTTGGTTTTGAGCAAGATACTCTCACATATAGTTCTTATACAGCACATAAAGAAGCCATTGCAGCAGAATTTATCCCGACTTCTGGGCTTGTAGAAAAGTTACGCTTGATTAAGACGGATTCAGAGATTAAGATATTAAAGGAAGCTGCACAGATTGCAGATGCTGCCTTTGAACATATTCTATCATTCATTCACCCAGGAGTATCTGAAATTGAAGTGTCAAATGAACTTGAATTTTTCATGAGAAAACAAGGAGCAACATCTTCTTCGTTTGATATTATCGTTGCTTCGGGACTACGTTCAGCATTGCCGCACGGTGTGGCATCTGAAAAAGTGATAGAAACAGGAGATTTCGTAACGTTAGATTTCGGCGCCTATTATAAAGGATATTGTTCTGATATTACTCGTACCATTGCAGTCGGTGAACCGTCAGATAAATTAAAAGAAATTTATCATGTTGTTTTAGAAGCGCAGCTTCGTGGTGTAAATGGCATGAAAGCTGGGTTAACGGGTCGTGAAGCCGATGCATTAACACGTGACTACATAGCGGAAAAAGGATATGGTGAGTATTTTGGCCATTCGACAGGTCATGGCCTGGGCCTTGAAGTTCATGAAGCACCAGGATTAGCATACCGATCTGAAACAGTACTTGAGCCAGGGATGGTTGTGACAGTAGAACCAGGTATTTATATTCCAGGTGTTGGTGGTGTACGTATTGAAGATGATATCATTGTAACGAGTGAAGGTAATGAAGTAATTACAAAATCTCCAAAAGAACTTATTATTTTGTAACATACAGGAGGATTTTTTGCATGATTTCAGTAAACGATTTTCGCACAGGTTTAACAATTACGGTGGATAACGACCTTTGGCAGGTGATTGAATTCCAACACGTAAAACCAGGTAAAGGTGCGGCATTTGTTCGTTCTAAATTACGTAACTTACGTACAGGAGCTATTCAAGAGAAAACATTCCGCGCAGGTGAAAAAGTAGAGAAAGCACATATCGAAAACCGTCGTATGCAATATTTATACGCGAGCGGTGAGGCTCACGTATTCATGGATAACGGAACGTATGAACAAATCGAACTTAGTGAAGCTCAAATCGAGCGCGAACTAAAATTCTTGAAAGAAAACATGGAAGTGTCAATTATGACATATCAAGGTGAAGTACTTGGTGTGGAGCTTCCAAACACTGTTGAGTTAAAAGTTGTTGAAACAGAGCCAGGTATTAAAGGTGATACAGCTTCTAACGTAACAAAACCAGCTACATTAGAAACAGGTCTTGTTGTACAAGTACCAATCTTCATTAATGAAGGTGAAATGCTTGTTATCAATACAGCAGAAGGTAAATACGTTTCTCGTGCATAGTAGAAAAGCACTCGTGATAATCACGAGTGCTTTTTTATAGGAAATAGGGCAGATAATAAATAGCGGTGATAACAAAACTTATGAAGACAAGGAAAAGGGTGCCTATAATATACGGAGTCACAACAATTTGAAATGGTCGTATTTCACCGGTCTCAACGCCAGCTAATGTTTTATTTATTGCGTGATTTGTCATGTTATTTCTATGTTTACTCATAATAATGAGCCATGTAATTGCAAATATTGTTAAAGTACCGAGGAAAAAGGTATCCATAAATGACCAACCGACCCATTTTGAAAAAAGATAGATAAGGACTAATTCTACTACAATGGTTAAACTAATTTTTAATCCCCTCATATTTTTCCTCCTCATTTTGTAGGTCTAGCCAATTTAGAAATTTCTCACGTGACACGACATGCAGTACACAAGAAGATTTTACTTCTTTCTCTAAAGCAGAGTGCTCATCGGGGAATCTATCTTCCACATGCAATGAAATGTAAGGTAATTTCTCTTGTGCTTTTAAAGAACGAATATTAGCCTTTTTAGCACCAGCGAATACATATGTAAGTTGTAAGTCTAAAAAAGCGATTTTAAAGATTTCTTTTTTAGCAGCCTCATTATATCCTTTTCCCCAGTAAGGATAGCCAAGCCAACTACCAATGTGAGATTGTTTCTTTTCATAATTAATATGCTTAAGCGTGGTGAGACCGATTATTTCATTCTCTTCATTTACAATCATTCTCGATAAAGATTTCTTTTGGCGTTCTTCTTCTATTGCGAAAAGAAGGAACGCCTTTGTGTCTTCGATTTTCTCTACTTTTATTTCTAATGCATTTTTTACCTGTGTATCACTTGATAATGTGAAAATAATTTCTGCATATTGTAAATCCAGTGGTAATAATGTTACGTGCTTCATGGCTTTACTCCTTTCTAATCGTAAGTATAACATTATTTAATTTAATATTCAGAAAATTTCGTTACGTTATGCAAAAAAATATGTTTTTACTTCTGAAATAGACAACCACTGCATATGGTTGTACAAATATATTCTTTTTCAAATTAGCATTTTTAGCAAACGAAAGAGTCGTTGTGAGGAGAGAAGGTGAAAGAATGAAACAATGGCTAGCGGCAATAGAAACTTCTGTGCTTGTTATGGGATTACTTCGGGTGTTTTCTGGAAGCGTGGAAATATGCGCCGCTTTGCTTATGCTTTATGTAAATGATGCGAAAAAGGCCTTGTTTATAAATGGTATGTTGGCATTTGTTGGGCCTACTGTATTAATTTTGACAATGACAATTGGCATTGCAAGTGTCGCAAGTGAAATCTCTTTTTTAAAGCTTTTTTTTCTGACTCTTGGGGTTGCTTGCATTTTTATCGCAGTGTTGAAATAGAAAGTCAATTAGAGTGGAGAGAAGGCGATGAAAGAAGTATTAGAGGTTTTACCAAAAATGATGAGGGAGTTAATTGAAGGATGTAAGGAATATAACGCGTTAGAAGAAATTCGCGTTCGAATTGGGAGACCGCTTGAATGTATTGCACATGGAAAAGTATTCTTTCATGAATATATAGTTACACCGGAAGATGCTATGCACCTTTTAAATAAACTGAGTCAATTTTCTATTTATACGATAGAGGAAGAATTAAAGCGTGGCTATGTTACGCTGCGTGGTGGGCATAGAATTGGTCTCGCAGGGAAAGTGATTACGGAGAAAAGTGCGGTCAAGATGATTCGTGATGTGTCATCTTTTAATATTCGGATTGCTCGTCAAAAAATGGGAATAGCTGAACCGCTTTTATCCTATTTATACGAATCACGTTGGTTAAATACGATGGTAATTGGACCTCCACAAACGGGGAAAACAACGCTTCTTAGAGACGTAGCACGCTGTATGAGTCAAGGAGTGGGCTTTGCGAACATCCCTTCTTGTAAAGTTGGCATTGTGGATGAGAGATCAGAAATTGCAGGTTGTGTAAAAGGGATTCCGCAATATGAATTCGGCCCACGTGTTGATGTGCTTGATGCGTGTCCGAAAGCAGAAGGAATGATGATGATGATTCGTTCTATGAGTCCAGATATATTAATTGTTGATGAAATCGGGCGCATGGAAGATAGCGAAGCCATTATGGAGGCTGTTCATGCAGGGGTACAACTGTTCATAAGTGCACATGGATTTTCTTTAGATGATATACGAAAGCGTCCATCTTTAAAAGCAGTAATGGAATTTGGAGTGTTTGAGCGTTTTATTGAACTCTCAAAAGCAAAAGGGCCTGGTACTGTAGTGCAAGTGAAGGATAGAGAAGGGAAACCGATTCAAAGGCGAAAGAAGGTTCAAAACGTATGATAAAAATATTTGGTGCGGTGTTAATTGTAGCAGTAACGACTTTTTTTGGATTTTCACATGCGAAGAGATATAGTGAGCGTCCGCGCCAATTACGGCTTTTAAAAGCAGCCCTTCAATCATTAGAGGCTGAAATTATGTATGGACATACCCCTTTATCAGAAGCGGCAGAACGTTTAGTCAAACAAATGCCGAAACCATTAAATTGGATATTTCAAAGCTTTTCAAAGCGGCTTGAAAACGGTGAACAAACTGTTAGAGAGTCCTGGCTTGATAGTTTAAAAGAAAATTGGGCGCTCACATCTCTTAAACAAGCTGAATATGAGATTTTGCAACAATTTGGTGAAACGTTAGGGCAGCATGACCGAGAGTCGCAACAAAAACATATTCGGTTATGCATTACACATTTAGAAAGAGAGGAAGGAGAAGCGAAAGCATTGCAGCAGCAATATGAAAAAATGATTAAAAGCCTAGGGGTATTAGCAGGGCTACTTATTGTGATTTTACTGCTATAAAGGGGGGAGAAAGGCGATGTCCATTGACGTAGGGTTAATATTTCAAATCGCCGGAATTGGCATTATATTAGCTTTCATTCATACGGTATTAAAAGAATTAAAGCGGGAAGATATTGCAAATTGGGTCATTCTTGTCGGTTTTGTAGTCATTTTATTCCACGTAGCATTTCTAATCAATACATTATTCGACAAGATTAAAAGTGTCTTTCTCTTCCAGTAAAGGAGGCGATTCGCATCGAAATTATTCAAATTGTCGGATTAGGCCTCGTTGCAACTTTTTTAGCGGCTATATTAAATCAACATAAGTCTAGCATTACATCATTATTTATTGTCTTTATTGGTAGTGTAATGTTTCTTCTATTAATCGATCAAATTCATTCTATTTTAAAAATGATTGAGCGAATTGCCAGTGAAGCAAAGGTGAGCAATGTCTATGTAGAAACACTATTAAAGATTATTGGCATTGCTTATATTGCTGAATTTGGGGCGCAAATTACAAAAGATGCAGGGCAAGGAGCAATCGCTTCTAAAATCGAATTAGCCGGAAAAATATTAATACTTGTTATGGCCATTCCGATTTTAACAGTTGTAATTGAAACCATTCTTGGCTTTTTACCTACGGGATAAGGGGGAGTAGATGTTGCGGAAGTTTGGAGCTAAGCTGTTATTTGCTTGCTTCCTTTTCTTTTCTTTACCAATTGTCGTACAAGCTTCTCCCATAGAACAAAACGTCGTTGATCAGCAATTGGACAAACTTGGAATTGAGGATGTGAAGCAGTTTTGGGATGGGCTGATTACTAAATATGACGGTTATTTACCAGAAAGTCAAAAGGGAAGTTTTATGGAATTTGTGAAAGGAGAAAAAGAATTTTCGATAAAGGAGTGGATGATAGGTTTACTCAAATATTTGTTCCATGAGCTTGTTGCAAATGGAAAATTACTTGGGACTCTTATTATGCTCACAATCTTTAGTGCACTATTACAATCTTTGCAATCCGCTTTTGCAAAAAGTAGCATTAGTAAAATTGCAGATGCTGTTGTATACATGGTGCTCATTATTTTTGCGTTAAATAGCTTTTATGTAGTCATGACTTATGCAAGAGAAACCATTCAAACGATGGTAGATTTCATATTGGCATTGCTTCCAATTTTGTTGGCTTTAATAGCGACTGGAGGCGGTGTTGTATCTGTATCATTCTTTCATCCTATTATCGTTTTCTTAATGAATACAAGCGGTTTACTTATGAATTATATCGTTCTTCCACTTTTGTTGCTTGCAACAATTTTAAGTATCGTAAGTACGATGAGTGATCAATATAAAGTTACGAAACTGTCTAAACTTTTACAGAAAGTCAGCGTGGGGATTATCGGAATATTTTTAACAGTTTTTCTTGGAGTTTTATCAGTACAAGGAACAGCAACAGCAGTTGCTGACGGTATTGCTGTAAAAACAGCGAAGTTTGTCACAGGAAACTTTATACCAGTCGTAGGCAGAATGTTTACAGAAGCTGCAGATACTGTTATTAGTGCATCTGGACTACTTAAGAATACAGTAGGGATGATTGGGCTTGTTATTTTATGTTTAATCGTAGCATTTCCAGCTATTCAAATCTTTTGTATCGCCTTTATTTATAAATTTGCAGCCGCTGTTTTACAGCCAGTTGGCGGGGGAGCAATCATTCAATGTTTGGATATTATAGGACGAAGCATTATTTATGTGTTTGCTTGTCTAGCAATCGTATCTTTTATGTTCTTCCTTAGCATTACAATTATGATTGCCGCAGGGAATATTACCCTCATGATGCGCTAGGAGGTGAGGAATATGCAATTTGTTACGGAATGGATTCGAAACATTATTGTATTCTTGCTTTTAGCGACGATGCTTCATTTGTTACTTCCTAATTCTAATTTACAGAAATATGTAAAATTTGTTGTAAGTCTACTATTAGTCGTGTTGATGTTGACTCCGTTATTCAAGCTATTACAAACAGATGTAAATGAGGTAATTGCTAATTTTAATTCAGAAAAATATGCAACAGATCATTCTATAAAAAATTCTATTGATGCAAAGAAAAAAGAAATACAAGCCCTTACACGTGCATATAGTTTAGAAGAGATGGCTGTCAAAATGAAAAAAGAAATCGGTAAAGAGTTTGAGAAAAAGTATGGTATGACAGTATCTAATATAGAGGTAGTTGCGCTAGAAACAAAGGAAGAAGTAAGAACGGCAAAAGATATTGAGTCTGTTATTGTAACATTGAAAGAAAGAGAACCGAAGAAAAATGATGCAATTGAAACTGTAAAACCAATTGAAATCAATACGAAAGAACCGAAGCAAACAACGGAAGAAATGAATGTAGAAATGAAGGAGTTCTTTTCAAGCAAATGGCAGCTAGAGGATAAACAAATCCAAGTTCAAATGGAAGGAGGGACAGGTAGAGGAAATGGACAAAAACGATAAGGGGACAAAGTTCTCATTTTTTCGCAACTTATTTAAGGGAGAGGAGAAAGAAGATAGGGAGAAGGGAAAAAAGGTAACACCAAAATTTTTGCTTGTCCTACTTATACTTGGAATCTTGCTTATGTTCTCTAGTAATTTCTTTCAACCGAAGAAAGAAGAAGTGCCAGTTTTTAAAGAACAGACAAGTCAAAAGACAGAGAAAGATGTACCTACTTTTGGACAAAAGAATAACGATAGTATGTCTGTGGTAGAAAAATATGAAAAAGCATACGAACAAGAATTAAAGTCTTCGTTAGAAGATATTACAGGTGTAAAAGAAGTATCAATTGAAGTGAATCTTGACTCCTCTGAACAAAAAATACTCGAAAAAAATATTGTAAAACGATCCCAAACAACCGGAGAAACAGATAAAACGGGAGGGAAAAGAGAGGTGGAGGACGAGTCAACAGACGAGAAAACAGTGATTATCCGTGAAGGGGATAAAGAAACTCCTATTGTTTTGCGCACAGAAAAGCCGAAAGTACGCGGTGTTCTTGTCGTGGCAAAGGGAGTGGATAATATACAAATTAAATCAATGGTAAAAGAAGCAGTAACGCGCATGTTAGATGTTCCAGCACACCGCGTTGCTGTGTTACCAAAAAAAGGTTAAGGGGGAAGTGAAATGTTGAAAAAACAAACAGTTTGGTTATTGACGATGTTAAGTCTAGTTGTTGTTTTATCTGTTTATTATGTAACAACACCAGAGAAAATGAATAATGTAACACCAACAGCAAGTGAAAAAATTGGACAAGAAAAGCAAAACGCTGAAAAAGAAGGAACGAAAGAAACGACAAATCAAGAAACAGAGAAAAAAGAAACTGCGGGTAAAGAAACAGAGAAAAAAGATAATGGTAATAAAGAAACGAGTAAACAGGAAGGAAATGTAACTGTTGAATCGAATGATGAGAATTTTACAGCTCTTCGTATGCAAATGGAAGACCAGCGTAGTGCTGAGAAAGAAAAATTACAAAATGTAATTAATTCATCGAAATCTTCTGCAGAGGAAAAGAGCAAAGCGAAAGATAGTTTTGATGCAATTACTACAATGGAGACAAAGGAAAGCTTATTGGAAACAGTTATTAAATCGCAAGGGGGTTATAAAGATGCCCTTGTAAGAGCAGATGGAACTGATATTAAAGTAACAGTGAAAGCGGCAAAGCATTCGAAAAAAGAAGCAAATAAAATTATTCAACTTGTACGAAGTGAAGCTGGAGCGAAGGATGTAGGTGTAAAGTTTGATCCTGTTAAGTAATCAAAGGTGGATGGTAAGGCAGAGAGAAATGGAAAAAAGCTATCGTTTTCGATAGCTTTTTTCCATTTCATTCGTATGGTCTTCTTCAATCCGAAACGGAGGGATACGTTGAGAGTGGAAAATAATAGGTTCGTGGTAATGATGGTTGCTTTCCACAGATTTGATATGAACAAAAGTAACAATGACCCAAACGGTTACAGCCGGTAGAAATAGAATGAGCCAAATCATATTTCGGCACCTCGCTACACAATATTTTCGTTCCCTTTGAACATACTATTTTTATATGGAGGAAGACTAAACGGTTTGTAAACGAAAAAATAATATTTAGTAAAATATATTTTCGTACATTTATAAATACGATTCATATGGGAAACATTATGTCATTTCATTCTTTTATAGATAAGAAAACAGCCTTTTTTTTTGAAGTGGTCTTGCCAATTTCATGTGAAACTTGGTATTATTACTAGGTGATAAAATATTAATTGAAATTATATTTTTACAGGAGTTTCGACTTATAATAAAGAAATATAAGTTGGAATGTTGAAAATATTTATCGTAAGATGGAACTAGTCAATCTTTCTATTGGTACATTTTGAAAGAGAATGTTTCCAGTAGAATGCATCGTATTTTTACAGCGAATCGCTTATTTCTCATAGGACGACTGTAAAAACGAGACAAACAAGAGTATGGGAGTGGGTTTTATATGTTTAAAATTCAGGAAGTTCGTGAATTAATTAAATTAATTGATAGCTCTAATATTGATGAATTTGAATACAAAAAAGATGGTACAACAATTAAAATGAAAAAACGCGGTCACGAAGTAGTGGTAGGGCAAGCACCAGCAGTTATGCAAGCAGCGGCTCCAGCTGTACAAGTAGAAACAACAGCGGCAGCAGCGCAGGTAAAAGTTCCGAAGCAGGAAGAGAAGGAAGTTGTTAAAGATGAGAATCTACATAAAATTACATCGCCTATGGTAGGGACATTTTATGCTTCTTCTTCACCTGATGCACCTCCATATGTAATGGTTGGAGATCGCGTATCAAAAGATTCTGTTGTATGTATTGTAGAAGCGATGAAGTTATTTAATGAGATTGAGGCAGATGTAGAGGGCGAAATTGTTGAAATTCTTGTTAATAACGGACAACTTGTTGAATATGGACAACCGCTATTTCTTGTAAAAGCGTAATAAGGGAGTCTTTGTAATGATAAAAAAAGTATTGATAGCCAATCGTGGGGAAATTGCAGTGCGCATTATTCGTGCATGTAAAGAGATGGATATTGAAACAGTTGCTATTTATTCAGAAGCAGATAAAGAATCACTTCATGTACAGATAGCTGATGAGGCATATTGTGTTGGACCAACGATGTCAAAAGAAAGTTATTTGAATTTGACAAATATTATTAGTGTTGCTAAGTTAACGGGATGTGATGCAATTCATCCGGGCTATGGATTTTTAGCTGAAAATGCTGATTTTGCTGAACTATGCCGTGAGTGTAATTTAATCTTTATTGGGCCGAGCCCAGAAGCGATTTCAAAGATGGGTACAAAAGACGTTGCTCGTGATACAATGAAAGAAGCAGGGGTTCCGATTGTACCGGGTTCACAAGGTATTATTAAAAACATAGAAGAAGCGATCGAACTTGCAAATGAAATTGGATATCCTGTTATTATTAAAGCGACAGCTGGTGGTGGAGGAAAAGGAATTCGTGTTGCTCGCCATGAAGAGGAGCTTGTAAAGGGAATTCAAATTACACAGCAAGAAGCTAGTACCGCTTTTGGAAACCCTGGTGTATACTTAGAAAAGTACGTTGAAGATTTCCGCCATGTTGAGATTCAAATAATGGCAGATGCACATGGCAATGTCATTCATTTAGGAGAACGTGATTGTACAATTCAGCGCCGTTTGCAAAAATTGTTAGAAGAAAGCCCTTCACCTGCTTTGGATGCTGAAATTCGTCAAAAAATGGGTGAAGCGGCAGTGAAAGCGGCAGTAGCAGTTGATTATACAGGTGCTGGTACGGTTGAGTTTATTTATGAATATAAAACGAAAAGCTTTTATTTTATGGAAATGAACACACGAATTCAAGTGGAACATCCTGTGACTGAAATGGTGACAGGAATGGATTTAATTAAAGAACAAATCCGTGTTGCTTCTGGAGAAAAGCTATCGTTACAGCAAGAAGAAGTACAATTTAATGGCTGGGCAATTGAATGTCGGATTAATGCGGAAAACCCTGCCAAAAAATTTATGCCATCCCCAGGTAAAGTTGAAATGTATTTACCGCCAGGTGGGCTTGGTATTCGCGTCGATTCAGCTGTTTATCCAGGTTATTCAATTCCACCTTACTATGATTCGATGATTGCAAAGCTAATCGTTCACGGAAAAACTCGTGAAGAAGCAATTGCAAAGATGAAGCGAGCGCTTAGTGAGTTTGTCATTGAAGGCGTACATACAACAATCCCGTTCCATTTACAATTGCTAAATCATCCGGATTTTGTAAAAGGTGAATTTAATACAAAGTTTTTGGAAGAACATGAACTTGTGACGCAGTGATAAAGTGAAACGATTATTGGTGGAACGTTCTGCTCCACTCATGTAGATTTCACGAATTGGGCATTTATAGGTAGGGAACCTTCTATATGATTTTCTTTCGTTCTAAGAACTTTGAAGAGGGTTTTACTACCTGTTGATGCGGGATATATTTAAAGGAGGTTTTTTTATGGCTGAACATATGTTAGATATGGGTCAAGATACAAGTCTTGGAAAAGTAGAGATTGCACCAGAAGTAATTGAAGTGATTGCGGGTATCGCAGCTGCTGAGGTAGATGGCGTGGCAGCAATGCGCGGGAATTTTGCGACAGATGTTGTAGAAAAATTAGGGAAAAAAAATCATGGTAAAGGTGTAAAGGTTGAATTAGTAAACGAAGATATCATTGTGGATGTTTATGTTATTATGTATTTCGGCGTTGCTATTCCAGTTGTCGCACAAAAGATTCAAGACAACATTCGTCAAGCGCTCTTTACAATGACTGGTCTTGAGCCAAAAGAAGTGAACGTTCACATCGTTGGCGTAACATTCGAAACACAACAAACAGAAATCGAGCCAGTGTAAGAATGAAAAGGTGCCTCATGAACTAGGCACCTTTTTTGTCGTTTCATTTCTTCACCAAGCAACTCCTCTAATTATTATATTATTTTTAAAAATATGAAATCTGAAAGAGAACGGCTATGTTTTTCTTAAAAAACGTACATTATGATAAGATGTGGAACTTGAAGTTAATTTTTTTATTATTTTTCAGCTGTGTAACCCGTGTATGAAACGATAAATTGTGTTATTATCATTGTATTATAAGGTTGAAAAATCAATGAAAACTACAAAAGTAAGTAAATTGAGAACTTATAAATTATAATAATATAACAAATCATAAAGAAAGACTTGAAGTATAAAGGAGAGTTACAATGAAACGTAGGACGGCTAGAGAAAGAGCCATGCAAGCATTATACCAAATGGATATTACCGGAGAATTAAATCCGAAAGTAGCGGTAGAGAATACGCTAGATGAAGGAGAAGAAACAAATGAATTTTTAGATTCACTTGTTGGTGGCTTTGTAGAGCATAAAGAAACAATTGATGAGTTAATTCGTCAAAATTTAAAAAAATGGAAATTAGAACGTATTAGTATCGTTGATCGCAGTATTTTGCGCTTAGCTGTTTATGAAATGAAATACATGGAAGAAATTCCGCATAATGTAACAATCAATGAAGCAATTGAAATTGCGAAAACATTCGGGGATGAGGAATCTCGTCGTTTTATTAACGGCGTTTTATCTAATATAAAAGATACACTGTAATTTCTTTAAGGGGGAATCTTAAAATGGTAGCAGTAATTATCAAAGGAAATGAAGTTGCGGAGAAAAAACGAGCACAATTAAAAGAAGAAGTTGTGAAGTTAAAAGAGCAAGGGATTGTACCAGGATTAGCAGTTATTTTAGTTGGAGAAGACCCTGCCTCTCGTTCTTATGTAAAGGGAAAACAAAAAGGCTGTGAACAAGTGGGGATTTATTCAGAGCTTATCGAATTTCCAGATACGATTACTGAAGAGCGTTTACTTGCTGAAATCGATCGTTTAAATGAGGATGATCGTATCAATGGAATATTAGTACAATTACCTTTACCGAAACATATTGAAGAGAAAGCTATCATTGAAAGAATTTCACCTAAGAAGGATGTAGATGGATTCCATCCCATTAATATTGGGCGTATGATGACAGGACAAGATACATTCCTTCCCTGTACGCCACATGGCATTTTAGAATTAGTAAAAGAAACGAATATTGATATTTCTGGAAAACATGTTGTTGTCATTGGAAGAAGTAACATCGTTGGAAAACCAGTAGGACAACTATTTTTAAATGAAAATGCGACTGTTACGTATTGTCATTCTAAAACGAAAAATATAAAAGAATTGTCAAAGTTAGCTGATATTTTAGTTGTAGCTGTAGGAAGACCAAAGATGGTAACGGCCGATTATATAAAAGAAGGAGCAGTTGTCATTGATGTTGGTGTGAATCGCTTAGAGACAGGAAAACTATGCGGCGATGTTGACTTTGAAAATGTACTAGATATTGCAGGCTACATTACACCGGTGCCAAAAGGTGTTGGTCCGATGACAATTACAATGCTTCTTCATAATACAGTTGAATCTGCTAAACGTGCAGGTTTTATCTGTAAATAATTTGAAGCGGCTATGAGGAGAGAGAAATGGAAAAGCAATATTTAACCGTTACAGCATTAACACGTTATATCAAAACAAAAATAGAGTATGATCCGCATTTGCAGTCTGTTTGGTTAAAAGGAGAAATTTCAAACTTTAAATATCATAGCCGTGGCCATATGTATTTTACATTGAAAGATGAAAATGCAAGGATTGCAGCGGTTATGTTTGCGGGGCATAATCGTAATATAAAATTCAGACCAGAAGATGGAATGAAAGTGCTTGTAAAAGGGAAAATCTCTGTCTATGAAGCAAGTGGTTCTTATCAAATTTATGTTCATGATATGCAACCTGATGGTGTGGGGAATCTTCACTTAGCTTATGAACAATTAAAGGTTCGACTAGAGGAAGAAGGATTATTTTCTCGCGTTTATAAGCAACCCATTCCTGCATATGCAAAAACAATAGGTGTGATTACATCACCAACGGGGGCGGCTATTCGTGATATTATAACGACGATTAAACGTCGCTATCCAATTGGGAATGTGATTGTTTTTCCAGTACTTGTACAAGGGGAGTTTGCTGCTCCCTCTATTGTACAAGCTATTCAAACAGCAAATGAGATGAATGATATAGATGTATTAATTGTTGGTCGCGGGGGCGGTTCTATTGAGGAGCTATGGGCTTTTAATGAAGAAATAGTCGCGCGAGCAATTTTTGCAAGTAAGATTCCCATTATCTCTGCTGTTGGACATGAAACTGATTTTACAATCGCTGATTTTGTTGCAGATTTACGTGCACCGACGCCGACAGCAGCTGCTGAATTAGCTGTGCCTAATATTCTTGAAATGCAAGAGAAAGTATTGCAAAGAACACTTCGTTTACAAAGAGCGATGCGAGAAATAGTACATAAAAGGCAAGAGCGATTACAAACGTTGCAAAAGTCATATGCATTTCGTTATCCAAGACAAATATATGAACAAAAAGAAGAGCAGTTAGATCGAGCTCTTGAGCAACTTGTTTTAGCAAAAGAGCGCTATATGGAGAAAAAAGTGAATCAGTTAAAGCAGCTCTCATTTTACTTGGAGAAGCACCATCCTGCTCAAAGAATTTCACAAACAAAGATAGCGATTGAAACGTTACAAAAACAATTACGACGAGAAATGCAAACGGTGTTACAAACGAAAGAATTTGCATTTGTGAGAATAGCAAAGCAACTAGAAGCATTAAGTCCGCTTAAAGTTATGATGAGAGGATATGGACTTGTATATAGCGAGAAGAAGCAAGTATTGAAAAGTGTAAAAGATGTTAGTGCTGGAGATGTAGTTTCCGTGCAATTACAAGATGGTATATTAGATTGTAATGTATCGAGCGTAAAGGAGCGTGAATCAAATGGAAAATAAATTGAGCTTTGAAGAGGCGATTTCACAGCTTGAGCATCTCGTTTCCAAGCTTGAACAAGGCGATGTTCCTTTAGAAGAAGCAATTTCATACTTTAAAGAAGGGATGGAATTGTCTAAGTTGTGTGATGAGAAATTGAAAGATGTACAAGAACAAATGGCAGTAATCCTTGGAGAAGATGGACAGCTTGAGCCATTTACAGCTTTAGGAGATGAAGCATAGTGGCATATGGAGATTTCGATGCTTTTGTAATAGAAAGCAAAATGTTTATAGAAAAAGAACTTGCGCGTTACGCGAATGAATTGCAATGTCCAAACGTGCTTCGCGATGCGATGACATATTCATTAGAAGCGGGTGGAAAACGTCTCCGCCCGTTACTTTTATTTGCAACTTTACATGCGTTTGGGAAAGAACGAGAACTTGGGATAGGTGCAGCTTGTGCACTTGAAATGATTCATACATACTCTTTAATTCATGATGATTTGCCATGTATGGATGATGATGACTTAAGACGCGGGAAGCCAACCAATCATAAAGTATTTGGAGAGGCGATGGCTGTTTTAGCCGGCGATGGTTTGCTCACCTATGCGTTTCAAGTAGTTTCAGCGTATAATTATGAAGGGATTTCTAGTGAAATAAAGTTAAGGCTGGCACTGGAGCTTGCCAAAGCCGCGGG
This sequence comes from Bacillus cereus group sp. BfR-BA-01522, assembly GCF_022662635.1. Taxonomy (NCBI): domain Bacteria; kingdom Bacillati; phylum Bacillota; class Bacilli; order Caryophanales; family Bacillaceae; genus Bacillus; species Bacillus cereus group sp. BfR-BA-01522. Next base: position 462,966 of record NZ_JAKUDY010000002.1, read on the forward strand.
GCCAGAAGGAATGGTAGCTGGACAAGTAGCGGATATGGAAGCGGAAGGGAAGCACCTTACACTGAATGAATTAGAGTATATTCATAAGCATAAAACAGGAAGATTATTAGAGTTTGCTGTACTTGCTGGTGCTATACTTGCTGGTGCAACAAAAGAAGAAGAGGAAAAGCTACTTGCCTTTGCAAAATATGTTGGCCTTGCCTTTCAAATTAGAGATGATATTTTAGATGTGGAAGGAACGGAAGAAGAAATTGGAAAGCCAATTGGCAGCGATGCTTCTAATGAAAAGAGTACATATACGACATTATTTGCGATAGACGAAGCAAAAAGTATATTAGAAGAAACGATTGCCAAAGCAAAGGATGCAATTATGTCCCTGCAATTACAAGATACATACTTGCTCTCTGTTTGTGATCTTATCGCAAAGCGTAACAACTAGTATAACAGCGTTTTCATTTGTTGAGTCATTTATCATTTTGTGGTATAAATGTAGAAAAAGGTTTTTCTTTTCTTTTTATTGGCAAAAATATATTTAGATTACATTGCCGTTGTCACGTTGTGTGAGCGGCTCTTTTTTTCATCATACAAAGAAGTGGGCGTATCAAAGTAAGTAGAGATAAGATAAAATGTAGTAGGAAAAGCTAAGAACTTCTTGTATTGTGTAAAGTTTTTTTATAATATTTGACATGTTGACAGATTATGAAATGAAAGTGAGTGATCCATGTGGATCTAACGCAAATTCAAAACCCTAGTTTTTTGAAAGATATGTCTATCAGCGAACTAGAGGAATTGAGTGAGGATATTCGTAAGTTTTTAATTGAAGAGCTCTCTCAAACAGGTGGACATATTGCTCCTAACTTAGGTGTAGTAGAACTCACAATTGCGCTGCATACATTATTTGATAGTCCGAAAGATAAATTTTTATGGGATGTCGGACATCAATCTTATGTTCATAAAATTTTAACAGGGCGTGCAAAAGAGTTTCGTACATTAAGGCAGTATAAAGGATTGTGTGGTTTTCCAAAACGATGTGAAAGTGAACATGATGTGTGGGAAACTGGTCATAGTTCAACATCATTATCTGCTGCGATGGGAATGGCTTTAGCGCGTGATTTAAAGAAAACAGATGAATATGTTATACCGATTATCGGAGATGGTGCTTTAACTGGAGGAATGGCTCTAGAAGCGCTGAATCATATCGGACATGAAAAGACAGATATGATTGTGATACTTAACGATAATGAAATGTCAATCGCACCGAATGTTGGAGCACTTCATAATGTACTTGGTCGTTTGCGTACAGCTGGTAAATATCAATGGGTAAAAGATGAACTGGAGTATATTCTTAAAAAGATTCCAGCAGTTGGTGGGAAAGTTGCAGCGACGGCTGAAAAGATTAAAGATAGCTTGAAATATTTATTAGTATCTGGTGTTTTTTTTGAGGAATTAGGTTTTACATATTTAGGGCCAGTTGATGGACATGATTATGAAAAACTATTTGAAACACTGCAATATGCGAAGAAAACAAAAGGTCCAGTACTTGTTCATGTGATTACAAAGAAAGGGAAAGGATATAAACCTGCTGAAAGCGATGTAATCGGTACTTGGCATGGCACTGGCCCATATAAGATTGAATCGGGAGACTTTGTGAAACCGAAGGAAGTTGCTCCAGCATGGAGCGCTGTTGTTAGTGAAACGGTTCGTAAACTGGCAAGAGTGGATGAGCGTATCGTAGCGATTACGCCGGCGATGCCTGTTGGATCTAAACTTGAGAAGTTTCATCAAGAATTTCCAAATCGTATGATTGATGTAGGAATTGCCGAGCAACATGCAACAACGATGGCAGCTGGAATGGCAACACAAGGAATGAAACCATTCTTAGCAATCTATTCGACGTTTTTACAAAGAGCATATGATCAAGTTGTTCATGATATATGTCGTCAAAACTTAAATGTTTTCATCGGTATTGATCGTTCTGGATTAGTTGGTGCAGATGGAGAAACGCATCAAGGAGTATTTGATATTGCGTTTTTACGCCACTTACCCAATATCGTCCTTATGATGCCGAAAGATGAGAATGAAGGACAACATTTAGTATATACAGCAATGCAATATGAAGATGGACCGATTGCACTTCGATATCCGCGTGGAAATGGACTTGGTGTTCCAATGGATGATGAATTCAAGGTAATTCCAATTGGCACATGGGAAACATTAAGAGAAGGTACGCAAGCAGCTATTGTAACATTTGGGACAACAATTCCAATGGCTATGGAAGCAGCCGAGCGTCTTGGAAAAGCTGGTGTTTCTGTAAAGGTGGTAAATGCTCGTTTTATTAAGCCAATGGATGAAGCATACTTACATGATCTTTTAGGAAAGAATATACCGATTTTAACAATTGAAGAAGCTTGTTTAATCGGCGGGTTTGGTTCAGGAGTTATGGAGTTTGCTGCTGAACATGGATATCATAGTGCATTGATTGAACGAATGGGAATTCCAGATTATTTTATCGAGCACGGTAGTGTGACGAAATTATTAGAAGAAATTGGGTTAACAACAGATGCGGTTGTAGATCGCATCCATACAATGATTCCATCAAAACAAAAAAGGGCGTAACAAATGAGTGTAAAAAAAGAAAGAGTAGATGTATTAGTAGTAGAACGCGGGTTGATTGAAACACGTGAAAAAGCAAAGCGCGCCATTATGGCTGGGCTTGTATATGCGAATGAGATGAGGCTCGATAAGCCGGGGGAAAAAATTCCTGAGGATACACCAATTACAATAAAGGGACAAGTTATGCCTTATGTAAGCCGCGGTGGTTATAAATTAGAAAAGGCATTACAAGTATTTCAACTTGATTTGCAAGATAAAATTATGATTGATATTGGTTCATCAACTGGTGGCTTTACAGATTGTGCACTACAAAATGGAGTAAAGTTATCTTATGCTCTGGATGTAGGATACAATCAATTAGCTTGGAAACTTCGCCAAGATGAACGTGTTGTTGTGATGGAGCGAACGAACTTCCGTTATGTTACACCAGCTGACTTAGAGCGTGGATTACCGCAGTTTGCAAGCATCGACGTTTCGTTCATATCATTAAAGCTTATTTTGCCGGTGTTAAAAACAATGCTTACGCCAAATGGTGATGTAGTTGCATTAATTAAACCGCAATTTGAAGCTGGGCGAGAACAAGTTGGAAAAAAAGGTATCGTTCGTGACAAAAAAGTACATGAAGCTGTTGTCGAAATGATTGTCGACTTTGCGTTACAAGAAGGATACGATGTACAAGACTTGACATTCTCACCTATTACAGGTGGAGATGGAAATATTGAATTTTTAATCCATTTAAAATGGTATGGTGAGCGTGAGACTGGTGAAAACCATTCTCCAATTTCCATCGAGCAAGTTGTTACAGAAGCGCATGAAGTATTAAAACAAAAGGGAAAAGAGGAATAACGTATGTTGTTCCTCTTTTTGTTGGAATTGTATAATGATTGTAAAAACAATTGTGTACAATAAAACGATTATACGTTAACATAAATAAGTGAAGTATATCAACGTTTAAACTATGGTAAGAGATAGTGTGAGGTGCAAATGTATGAATAAGGGTCAGCGCCATATTAAAATTAGAGAAATTATCGCGAACAAAGAAATTGAAACACAAGATGAACTAGTTGACATTTTACGGAACGAAGGCTTTAATGTAACGCAAGCAACTGTATCACGTGATATTAAAGAACTGCACTTAGTAAAAGTGCCATTACATGATGGTCGCTATAAATATAGCTTACCAGCAGATCAACGCTTCAATCCGTTACAAAAATTAAAACGGAATCTCGTTGATTCGTTTGTGAAATTAGACACAGCAGGGCATATGCTTGTGTTAAAAACATTACCTGGTAATGCTCACGCGCTAGGAGCGCTTATTGATCATTTAGAGTGGGACGAGATTATCGGAACCATTTGTGGTGATGACACTTGCTTAATTATTTGTCGTACGCCTGAAGATACTGGTAATGTATCGGATCGTTTCTTAAATATGCTGTAACAAAAAAGAATCTTGTTTACTTTCTTACTAAAATGAGAAAGTAAACAAGATATTTTTTATTGTGAAAAATAAGGTTTTTATAATGGTATACATAAAGAGGCGGATTGACCCATAAAACAAATGTTTGGTACAATGAAGCATGTTAGAAGAATACATGATACATGTGATATATAGAAGATAACGATTTAAATAATACGTAATGAAAGCTCTTAATGGGGCATTAGTTTATAACGAGGTGAATGAAGCATTGTTATCGGAATTATCGATTAGAAACTTTGCTATTATTGAGTCATTAAATATTTCTTTTCAAAAAGGCTTAACTGTATTAAGTGGTGAAACAGGAGCTGGAAAATCAATTATTATTGATGCAATTAGCTTGCTTGTTGGTGGTCGTGGGTCAGCAGAATTTGTTCGATATGGAACAGAGAAAGCAGAAATTGAAGGATTGTTTTATATAGAGGACGATAAGCACCCGTGCATTGCGAAGGCAGAAGAGCTGGATATTGAAATTGAAGATGGCATGATGATTTTAAAACGCGACATAGCTGCGAATGGAAAAAGTGTATGTCGCATAAATGGTAAACTTGTTACATTAAGCATATTGAAAGAAATTGGGAAAACACTTGTTGATATTCACGGACAACATGAGACACAAGATTTAATGAATGAAGAACGGCATCTCTTTATGCTGGATCATTTCGATGGAAATCGAATTGTAAAACAATTAGAAAAATATCAAGAAGTATATGTAAAGTATGAACAATTGAAGAAACAATTAAAAGCTTTAACAGAAAATGAACAACAGATGGCTCACCGATTGGATTTAATTCAATTCCAATATGAAGAAATTCGTAAAGCGGATTTAAAGGTAGATGAAGAAGAGGAATTAACAGAGGAGCGCTTGAAAATCTCTAATTTTGAGAAGATTTATAAAGCGTTAGGTGATGCTTATCGTTCATTAACTGCAGATGGACAAGGCCTTGATCATGTGCGAAATGCAATGGGGCAAATGGAGAGTATTGCACATTTAGATGAATCGTATCAAGAAAATCATGATTCAATAGCGAATAGCTATTATTTGCTGGAAGAAGTAGCCTATCAGCTAAGAGAAAAATTAGATATGATGGAATATGATCCAAATCGTTTAGATGAAATTGAAACTCGTTTAAATGAAATTCGTATGCTAAAGAGAAAGTATGGCAATACTGTAGAAGAGATTTTAGCGTATGCAGATAAAATAGAGCAAGAAATATTTACGATTGAAAATAAAGATGTGCATATTGAAAAGGCTAAAAAAGAGTTAAAAGAATTGGAAAGTGTAATCTTAAAAGAAGCGACAATGTTAAGTGATATGCGTTATGAACTTGCAGAGCGCTTAACAAGTGCTATTCACCAAGAATTGAAAGAACTATATATGGAAAAAACAAAATTTGAAGTGAGAATAACAAAAAAAGAAGGAAATATAGAAGATCCACTCGTTGAAGGAATACCTGTCAAATTAACAGTGGATGGATATGACCAAGTGGAGTTCTATATTTCCACAAATCCAGGTGAACCGTTGAAACAACTTTCAAAAGTTGCTTCTGGAGGAGAGTTATCTCGTATTATTTTAGCTTTAAAGAGTATTTTTTCGAAACATCATGGTGTCACATCTGTCATTTTTGATGAAGTGGATACAGGTGTGAGCGGCCGAGTTGCACAAGCGATTGCTGAAAAAATTTACAGGGTATCAGTAAATTCACAAGTACTTTGCATTACTCATTTACCTCAAGTAGCTTCAATGGCGGATTCACATTTATTTATCCGAAAGCAAGTGGCGAATGATCGGACAATGACATCTGTCACAATACTAAGTCCAGAAGATAAAGTGACAGAAATTGCTCGTATGATTTCTGGTGTAGAAATTACGGATTTAACTACGGAACATGCGAAAGAGTTACTTACGCAAGCAAATCATTTTAAGCAAGCAGCAGAAGCTATCCAATAATGGATAGCTTTTTTGTTCAAATAATGATTTCTTAATTCTTCCGGTTATAAACAGGGCGTTGCAAGGAGAGATTAAAAGATGAGGCCGAAGAGGCTGAATGTGGGGTAGGAGCGAGGAGAGTGAATAAATTGAGATTAGAACACTTCCGGAAAATAATAGGGATTTGTCTCCTTGTTTCGTTAGTTTTTATTGTCTGTTTTAAACCATTACGTACATTTATTTCATTTCCAAAACAACTTGTTATTTTTGAAGGGGAACAATCAGAAATAGAATCACTGCCTGTTTTTCAAGCTTCATCTACCAATCATAACGTGTTTACCGTAAGTTCTAAACAAAAAGCGCCGGGGATTATGGTGAATTCACATCAAAATGGTGAGGCGGATATGGTGTTTCAATTGGCTGGTTTCCCTGTGAAGAAAGTAAACGTAAAAGTGTTAAAAGATTTTAAAGTTATTCCAGGTGGACAATCTATCGGTGTGAAGCTGAATACGAAAGGTGTCCTTGTTGTTGGACATCATTTAATTCAAACGGAAAAAGTGAAAGTATCGCCAGGTGAACTAGCAGGTGTACAAGTTGGTGATATGATTACTGCAATTAATGGAAAAACAATCGAAAGAATGAGCGATGTAGCACCATTTATTCATAGTAGTGGTGAAACAGGTGAACCGCTTCATCTTGTGTTATTGAGGGATGGGAAGCATATTCGCACAAAGCTAACGCCACAAAAAGATAGTGGGGAATCATCTTATCGCATTGGTCTATATATTCGTGATTCGGCAGCTGGTATTGGAACGATGACATTTATCGACCCAAATTCCATGAAATATGGAGCGCTTGGTCATGTTATTTCTGACAATGATACAAAAAAACCGATTCAAGTGGAAGATGGGCAAATTATGCGTTCGACAGTCACTTCGATTGAAAGAGGAAGCCATGGAAATCCCGGAGAAAAGTTAGCGAAATTCTCACCAGATCATGAAGTAATTGGGAATATTACAACAAATAGTCCATTTGGAATTTTTGGAAAGCTAAATACAAATGTGAAAAACGGGATAATGGATAAGGCGATGCCAATCGCATTATCTCATCAAGTAAAAGAAGGACCAGCAAAAATATTAACAGTAATTGATAACGATAAAGTAGAATCATTTGATGTTGACATAGTAAGTGCAGTGCCGCAAAAATTTCCAGCTACAAAAGGAATGGTTATAAAGGTTACTGATAAGCGTTTATTAGAAAAAACAGGTGGTATTGTACAAGGAATGAGCGGAAGCCCAATTGTTCAAAATGGAAAAGTGATTGGTGCAGTTACACATGTATTTGTAAATGACCCAACTTCCGGATATGGTGTGCACATTGAATGGATGTTACATGAAGCGGGAATCAATATTTATGAACAAAATAAAAAAGCAAGCTGATGTGTTAATCTGTACCCTTTATAAAGGACATTTAAAAAAAAGTTAGGCAGCCGCGAGAAGATGATTTCTGTATTCAACAGGAGTCATCTTCTTTAAATTCCACTGATATCTATGCTGGTTATGGTATTTCATATAGTCTTTAATCTCTTGTTTTAGCTGGGAAAAAGATGTACAAGCTTTTATATGCGCTTCATCTTTAAAATGCCCGAAAAAAGATTCTTGGGGGGCATTATCCCAACAGTTTCCTCGTCTTGACATGGATTGTCCCAGTTTTAATTTTTTAACTAG